>NZ_CP075191.1:3387500-3687500 GCF_020510625.1 Ferribacterium limneticum
CGTAGCAATTGATTGCTCAAAAGCCAAAGATAAACACCACTGCTTATCTTTGGGTTTTGGTGGAGGATAACGGGATCGAACCGTTGACCCCCTGCTTGCAAAGCAGGTGCTCTCCCAGCTGAGCTAATCCCCCGTTTAGTTATTAGTTGTTAGTTATTAGCTGCTAGCAAAAGCTAACGACTATTGACTACCGACTAACCACTGACTTGGTGGGTCTGGTTGGAATCGAACCAACGACCCCCGCCTTATCAAGACGGTGCTCTAACCGACTGAGCTACAGACCCTCGTCTGTTTGCTACTCATGAACAACCGATAAGTTGTGGGTGCCAGGATGCTTCTCTAGAAAGGAGGTGATCCAGCCGCAGGTTCCCCTACGGCTACCTTGTTACGACTTCACCCCAGTCACGAACCCCGCCGTGGTAAGCGCCCCCCTTGCGGTTAGGCTACCTACTTCTGGCGGAACCCGCTCCCATGGTGTGACGGGCGGTGTGTACAAGACCCGGGAACGTATTCACCGTGACATGCTGATCCACGATTACTAGCGATTCCGACTTCACGCAGGCGAGTTGCAGCCTACGATCCGGACTACGATCGGCTTTCTGGGATTGGCTCCCCCTCGCGGGTTGGCGACCCTTTGTACCGACCATTGTATGACGTGTGAAGCCCTACCCATAAGGGCCATGAGGACTTGACGTCATCCCCACCTTCCTCCGGTTTGTCACCGGCAGTCTCGTTAAAGTGCCCAACTAAATGATGGCAATTAACGACAAGGGTTGCGCTCGTTGCGGGACTTAACCCAACATCTCACGACACGAGCTGACGACAGCCATGCAGCACCTGTGTTCCAGCTCCCTTTCGGGCACACCCAAATCTCTAAGGGCTTCTGGACATGTCAAGGGTAGGTAAGGTTTTTCGCGTTGCATCGAATTAATCCACATCATCCACCGCTTGTGCGGGTCCCCGTCAATTCCTTTGAGTTTTAACCTTGCGGCCGTACTCCCCAGGCGGTCAACTTCACGCGTTAGCTCCGGTACTAAATGGTTTTACCCACCCAACACCTAGTTGACATCGTTTAGGGCGTGGACTACCAGGGTATCTAATCCTGTTTGCTACCCACGCTTTCGTGCATGAGCGTCAGTATTGGCCCAGGGGGCTGCCTTCGCCATCGGTGTTCCTCCACATCTCTACGCATTTCACTGCTACACGTGGAATTCCACCCCCCTCTGCCATACTCTAGCCTTGCAGTCACAAACGCAGTTCCCAGGTTGAGCCCGGGGATTTCACGCCTGTCTTACAAAACCGCCTGCGCACGCTTTACGCCCAGTAATTCCGATTAACGCTCGCACCCTACGTATTACCGCGGCTGCTGGCACGTAGTTAGCCGGTGCTTCTTATTCCGGTACCGTCATCCACACAGGGTATTAACCCATGCGTTTTCTTCCCGGCTGAAAGAGCTTTACAACCCGAAGGCCTTCTTCACTCACGCGGCATGGCTGGATCAGGGTTGCCCCCATTGTCCAAAATTCCCCACTGCTGCCTCCCGTAGGAGTCTGGACCGTGTCTCAGTTCCAGTGTGGCGGATCATCCTCTCAGACCCGCTACAGATCGTCGCCTTGGTGAGCCTTTACCTCACCAACTAGCTAATCTGATATCGGCCGCTCAATCAGCGCAAGGTCCTAAGATCCCCTGCTTTCCTGCTCACAGAATATGCGGTATTAGCGTAACTTTCGCTACGTTATCCCCCACTGAAAGGTACGTTCCGATATATTACTCACCCGTTCGCCACTCGCCACCAGGATTGCTCCCGTGCTGCCGTTCGACTTGCATGTGTAAGGCATGCCGCCAGCGTTCAATCTGAGCCAGGATCAAACTCTTCAGTTTAATCCAACAATATAACTCGCATTCTCACTGACGGTAGATTGCTCTACCTGAATGGATTTCTCCATCCTTACTTCAGTGCGTTTGCCTTTAATGCTTTTTTGTGACCAAAGTCACTTCGCATCAAGACACCCACACTTATCGGTTGTCCAATTTGTTAAAGATCAATTCCACCGCGCCAAACCAGAAGTCCGTCAGCAGCAGAGAGGCAAGATTATGAAGCAAACCCCTCACCCCGTCAAGCACTTCAGCAAAATTTCTTGCTTCGCCTGACTCTTCCACACCGCCGAAAAACCCCGGCACTGCAGAAGAGGTGCGCATTATATAGAACCAAAACCCGCCGTCAACACCTTTACAAAAATAACCACAAAAAAACAGCAACCCAACGAAATCAGGCGACCATCATCTTGGCAAATTTTCGCTCACCCACCTGCAGCACCACTTCTTCACCAGCCACGACGGGGAGCACACTATCGGACACCTTGTCACCCCCAAAAAAAGCAATCCTTCATCGCAGACCCGCCGGATTTACGCAACCTTGCCCGGGCACACAAAAGAAAACGGGAGCCGAAGCTCCCGTTTTTGTTTCTAAATCTGGTTTAAGCCAGATTAGAAGGTGTGACGCAGACCGAAGGAAACGCCGGTGTAGTTGGAACCAGCACCAGTGGCAACACCATTGTTAACCGGCATGTTGTAGAACGTGTAGTTAACATTGTCGTTGTTGCTCAGGCGGCTCAGGCGAGCGTGCAGCATGGTGCGCTTGCTGAGCGTGTAACCGTACTGGAGGGTCCAGAGGTTAGCTGCAGTCTTATCCAGGGAACCGGTTTCGTCCTTGGTCTTGAAGGCGTGAGCGTACTGCAGACCAACGGTGTTCTTACCGAAGGACTGGGCAACACCCAGGGACAGAGCCTGGCGCTTATCGTAGGCGCTACCGTTTTCAACCTTGGTGTTGTCGTACAGAGCGGTCAGCTTGGTGTTGGACGGCAGGGTGTAGGTACCAGCCAGACGCCAGACGCGAGCTTCAGCATCAGCAACGCCACTGATGTTGTCAGCCTTGTGGTAGCCAACGCCAGCAAAGGCCGGGCCGTTTTCGTACTGACCAGCCAACTGGTAAGCACGAGCTTCGCCAGTGTTAGCACCGTTCGGCTGGGTTTCGCCATTGATGTAAGCAGCAGTACCAGAGAAGCCACCGAAGGACGGGGAAACGTAGGCAACAGCATTGGAAGCACGGTCGTCAGCACCGGTCTTGGTGCCAGCGATTTCGCCGGTCAGGGAAGCGGTGGTACCGAAACCGGCAGCACCCGGCAGCAGATCAACCTTGGCGCCGAAAGCGCGCAGCGGGTGGGTCAGGTTACCAGCAACTACAGTACCGAAACCGCCGGTCAGGCCGACGTAGGCATCACGACCACCAGCCAGACCGCCGCCGTTGTCGGCGTACAGAGCGGACTCGTACAGGAAAACAGCCTTCAGGCCGTTGCCCAGATCTTCAACACCCTTGAAACCGATGTAGTTGCCATGGGCATCCAGACGGCTAACGGTAGACTGGTTGACACCGTTGGTGGCGCCAGAAGACTTGACGAAAGCTTCTTGAACGTCGATGACACCGTAGATGGTGACGTTGGTTTGGGCGAAAGCGGCGGAAGAGGCCAGAGCGGCAACTGCCAGAGCAATAATCTTCTTTTGCATCAGAAAAATCTCCTTAGTGGTTAGTTTTTAATCCGTCCCGTAGGCCGGACTAAGCTTTACCTCTCGGATCGAGAAGTTGCAACGATTGTCGCAAAGAGCAAAACGCCCTAGCAACCTGTGTTTGCGTTAGTGCGACGCTTTTGGCTGGTTTTGTTGTTTCGGCGCAACAGCAACCGAGTGGTCTAGTTAACGTTCTGCGAACCGGCAATGGCGGCATTACCCGGACAGTAGAAATAGTCCTTCATGACATTCCAGGCCAGTTCGTGGGTGAACTTGGGGGGCTGAATCAGCCCTTGTTGCTCCAGCGGCGTCAGGGGACGCAGCCTCGACAGTTCGACGGTATCTGTCAGATGGCGCAAGGCAAGCGTGTAGATATTGAGGCGCTGCCGCCAGCGAGCATCCTGACCGGGAATGCTCGCGCTCGCTTCAGGCGAATAACCTGCCGAGTTCAAGACCGGGCTCCGGGGCGCGCATGAAGGCTTCGCCGACCAGGAAGGCATTGACCTTGCTGGCACGCATCAAAGCAACGTCTTCCGGCTTAAGAATGCCGCTTTCGGTGACCACGATACGGTCGGCCGGGATACGCGACAACAGACCGAGCGTCGTATCGAGCGTCACATCGAAGGTGCGCAGGTTGCGGTTGTTGATGCCGAGCAGCGGGGTTTTGAGCTGCAGGGCGGCGTCGAGCTCTTCACCGTTGTGCACTTCGACCAGCACGGCCATGCCGTAGGCGTTGGCCTGAGCTTCGAGGGCTTGCATTTCTGGCAGGCTCAGCGCGGCGGCGATGAGCAGGATGGCGTCGGCGCCCATGGCGCGGGCTTCGGCGACCTGGTAGGCATCGACCATGAAGTCCTTGCGGAGTACGGGCAAGGCGCAGGCGGCTCGGGCGGCTTGCAGGCATTCCGGGCAGCCCTGGAAGTAGTGGCGGTCGGTGAGCACCGACAGGCAGGCGGCACCGTGTTGCTCGTAGCTGCGGGCGATGTCGGCCGGGTGGAAGTCCGGGCGGATGACGCCTTTGGACGGGCTGGCCTTCTTGATCTCGGCAATCACTGCGGCTTGAGCATTGGCGATCTTGCTGCGGATGGCGCCGACGAAATCACGCGGGGCGGCTTGCGCGGCGGCTTCGGCCTCAACGACGGCCAACGGTTTGATGAGCAGCGCCGCTGCGACTTCTTCGCGCTTGGTGGCGATGATCTTGTTGAGAATGTCGCTCATGCGAATTGCTTTGTGGCGTTGATGAATTGATCGAGTTTGGCCCGTGCGGCACCGCTGGCGATGGCCTCGCGGGCCTTGGCGATGCCATCGCCAATACTGTCGGCCACATTGGCGACATAGAGCGCAGCACCGGCGTTGAGGCAGACGATTTCGCGGGCCGGGCCGGGCTGGTTGGCGAGCACGCCGAGCAGCATTTCCCGGGACTCTGCGGCGCTACCGACGCGCAGCTTGCGCAGCGACTGCATCTGCAGGCCGTAGTCTTCCGGGTGAATTTCGTATTCGCGGATTTCGCCGTTGTTCAATTCACCGACCATCGTGGCGGCACCGAGGGAAATTTCATCCAGGCAATCCTTGCCGTGCACAACTAGCACGCGCTCGGCGCCGAGGCGTTGCATGACGCGCACCAGGATGCCGACGAGGTCGGGATGGAATACGCCCATCAGCGTATTCGGCGCGCCGGCCGGGTTGGTCAGCGGGCCGAGGATATTGAAGATGGTGCGCACCCCCATCTCGCGGCGCACCGGGGCGACGTGCTTCATGGCGGTGTGATGATTCGGGGCGAACATGAAGCCGAAGCCGGTTTCATCGATACAGGCAGCTACTTGCTCAGGCGACAGCATGATGTTGGCCCCCAGCGCCTCCAGCACGTCAGCCGCACCGGAACTTGAGGAAACGCTGCGCCCTCCATGTTTGGCAACCTTGCCGCCGGCCGCGGCGACGACGAAGGCCGCGGTCGAGGAAATATTGAAGGTGTGCGCCGCATCACCACCAGTGCCGACGATGTCGACGAAATGCCTGTCGTAGGGAATCTTGACCGGCGTTGCCAGTTCTCGCATGACGCTGGCGGCCGCAGCGATTTCGCCGATGGTTTCCTTCTTGACACGGAGGCCGGTGATGATGGCGGCAATCATGACCGGCGTGACTTCGCCGCCCATGATCTGGCGCATCAGGGAGACCATTTCGTCATGGAAGATTTCGCGGTGTTCGATGACACGCTGCAGCGCGGCTTGCGGGGTCATTGCTTGTGTTCCTCGAGGAAGTTCTTGAGCAGGTCGTGACCGCATTCGGTCAGGATGGATTCCGGGTGGAATTGCACGCCTTCGACGGCCAGGGTCTTGTGGCGGACGCCCATGATTTCGCCATCGTCGGTCCAGGCAGTGATCTCGAGGCAGTCAGGCAGCGTGGCGCGCTCGATGGCCAGCGAGTGGTAGCGGGTACAGGTCAACGGGTTGGGCAAGCCTCTGAAAACGCCGATATCCTTGTGATGGACCGGGGAGACCTTGCCATGCATCAGCTGCTTGGCGTGCACGATCCTGCCGCCGAAGGCTTCGCCGATCGACTGGTGACCGAGGCAAACGCCGAGCAAGGGAATCTTGCCGGAAAACTCCTTGATCGCCGCCAGCGAAATACCGGCCTGAGCCGGGGCGCAGGGGCCGGGAGAAATGACCAGATAATCGGGCTTCATCTGGGTGATTTCGGCTAGCGAAATCGCGTCATTGCGGAAGACCTTGACATCCTGACCCAGCTCACCGAAGTACTGGACGAGGTTGTAGGTAAAACTGTCGTAGTTGTCGATCATCAGCAGCATGCTGGCGATTCCTTGATGGCGTGGATTTGCAGGCCTGAAATTTTACCTGTAAAGGCAGCGAAACACTCGGCATTCAGAATTCGGGAAATTTCTCCGAAAGTCCTGATGTCCGCCACCTCACGCTCCTTCCAATCCGGCGCCTTGCTTAGTCTCGAAAGGCAAGCAGAATGAGCCTGTCGACCAGGCCGCTTGGCCAAATCGGCACGCTGCTGGTTCTGTCCGTTGTCGTGCTTGCCTGGCGCTCGCTGGCCTTTTCGCTGTCGAGTGCGACGCTGTACGTGGATGAGGCGCAATACTGGTTCTGGGCGCAGCATCTGGAGTGGGGATATTTTTCCAAACCGCCTGGCATTGCTGCACTGATTCGCCTGTCGACGTCACTGTTTGGCGACGGCCCGCTCGGCGTCAAGGCGCTGACCATGCTCTGCTATCCGCTGGCAGCCCTTGCCTGCTGGCTGATCGCCCGGCGCCTGTACGACCATGGCGTCGCCCTCTGGTCGGCCATCGCTGTCCTGACGCTACCGATCTTTTCCTGGCTGGGCCTGTTCGCCTCGACCGATGCGCCTTTGACGCTGTTCTGGCTGCTCGGCCTGTGGCTCTACCTGCGCGCTCTCGACCGCGGGCACTGGATAGACTGGCTGATGCTTGGCGCCGTGTGCGGATTGGGCCTGCTCTCGAAATACACGATGGCGGTGTTCATCGGTGCGCTTTTCGTGCACCTGCTTTGTTTCCACCGTAGCCGCCTGGCCGGCGCCAAGCCCTGGGCCGCTGCCGGCCTGAGCCTGGCGCTGCTCGCCCCCAACCTGCTCTGGAACATCGCCAACGATTTCCCGACGCTTCGCCACACCGCCGACATCACGGTAAATCGGCACAGTGCCGGCGGCTTGAAATCGCTGGCGGAATTCTGGGCGGCCCAATGGATCGCCTTCGGGCCGGTACTCGGCAGTGTTGCCGCGCTGATCCTGTTCCGGGTGCGCGAGAATTGGCGCGACACGCCGGCCCGCCTGCTGCTCTGGATTTCACTGCCGCTATGGGCCGTCGTTTCGGCCCAGGCGTTCCAAGGCAGCGCCAACGCCAACTGGGCTGCCCCGGCATTCGGGCCAATGACCATTCTGGTTGTTGCCTGGCTGCGGCAACGCGATAAACAAAAATTGTTATTGGCCGGACTGGCGAGCAACCTGCTGCTCATCGGCACGCTCTACCACGCACCCAGCCTGCTGGCTGCGGCCAATGCGACAAGCCAGGCCAAGCTGAACCCGTTCATCCGCGCCACCGGCTGGGACGACCTTGGGCTGCAGCTTCGCCCCCACGTTCAGGCCCACCCCGATGCGGTGCTGATCGCCAACAACCGCACCCTGCTTGCGCACATGGCTTACGAACTGCACGACCTGCGCCCGGCCATCGCCAGCTGGAACCCGGAAGGGGTGGCCGGTGACCACTTCAAATTGACGACGAACCTCGGTGCCCACCGTGGCGCCGATGCGCTGTTGCTGGCCGAGGAAGCCCCGGGTCCGGAATTCACTCAAAGGTTCAAACGTGTCGAAAAGCTGGCCTCGCTGAAGACGCCACTCGACGCCGCCACTTCACGCCACATCGAGGTTTATTTACTCCATGAATTCCAGGGATATTGAGTTCCGGATCGCCGTGATCGCAGCCAGTGCGCTGGCCCTGTTGTTCGTCGCCTTCCCGGAGACGGACCTGTGGGTCGCTGGCCTGTTCCACCAAAACAATTGGCAATGGCTGCTGGCGCAGGACAACCCGCTGATCAGAATTCCTTACCACGGGCTGCCCCATCTCGGACGCGCCCTGATTGTCACGCTGCTGCTGCTTTGGTTGGGCAGCTTTGTTTACCGGCACTCGAAGCTGAGATCGCGACGCTTCCTTTTCGGTTTCCTGCTGACGGCAGCACTGATTGGCCCGGTCCTGCTTGTCGACGCCGGCCTGAAAAATCAGGTCGGGCGGGCTCGCCCGGCACAAATAGAAACATTCGGCGGGAGCATGGTGTTCACGCCGGCGTTCACACCAAGTAATCAATGTGAACGCAACTGCTCCTTCGTCAGTGGACATGTCGCCACGACGGCCTTTGTCATGGCCTTCGGATGGCTGAGCAGCGCAGCAATCCGAAGGCGCTGGCTGGTGGCCAGCATTGCGGCTGCCGGCTTCATGGGGCTGGTTCGCATGTCGGCCGGCGGACACTTCCTGTCCGATTGCGTCTTCGCCTGGTTCGCCACCTATTTCAGCCTCTGGCTGACCGAGTGGATCTTTCTGCAGATGGCCTGGCATCGCGATGCGATCCGGTCGTGGCGACGCTTCCCACCCCTTGCTTCCTGGCTTCAGCTTCCGGCTGCAAGATCGGGCATTCAGCAGCCAGGGCGCTGACCCGGCACGAGCCACGGAGGCTGAGCGCCACTAGTTCAGCCTTTGGCTTCCTTCTCGATTAAAATGCACGCTTTCCTGCCGGACACCCCCATGAGCGCAGCCATTTCGATTCCTCCGCACAGCCTTTCCATCGTCGTTCCGTTCTACAACGAGGAAGACAACATCGCGCCACTGGTCAAACGGGTGCACGAGGCACTGGTCGGCTATGAGCATCCGTGGGAGTTGGTACTGGTCGATGATGGCAGCAGCGATGCGACTGTTGACCGGGCGGTGCAATGTGCCCACGACTACGGCCCGCATGTTCGCCTGGTCGAGCTGACCCGCAATTTCAAACAGACGGCTGCCATGCAGGCCGGCATCGACGCCGCCCGCGGCGACGTGATCGTGACCATGGATGGCGACCTGCAGAACGACCCGATCGACATCCCGCGGATGGTGGCGCGCCTGCTGAACGAAGACCTTGATCTGGTCGCCGGCTGGCGCCAGAACCGCCAGGACGGTCTGTTCCTGCGCAAGATTCCGTCCAAGATCGCCAACCGCCTGATCGCCCGGATGACCGGCGTCCATCTGCGCGACTACGGCTGCAGCCTGAAAGCCTTCCGTGGCAGCGTGATCAAGAGCGTCCGCCTGTATGGCGAAATGCACCGTTTCATCCCGGCCTGGCTGGCCACGGTAACGACGCCGCGCCGCATCGCGCAGGAACCAACGACGCACCATGCCCGGACGGCCGGCGTTTCGAAATACGGCATTTCGCGCACCTTCCGCGTCATCCTCGACCTGATCGCCGTCTATTTCTTCATGCGCTTCCGCGCCCGCCCCGGGCACTTCTTTGGTGGCATCGGCCTCGGCCTCACCGCGCTCTCCGGGTTGGTCCTGGGCTGGCTGGCCTGGGTCAAGTTCGGCCTGGGCGAATCGATTGGCGGCCGGCCGTTGCTGATCGTCGGCATCGGCGGGCTGATCGCTGGCGTGCACTTCATCACCACCGGCGTTCTGGCGGAGTTGCTGGCCCGCATCTATTTCGAATCGGGTACCGTACGCTCCTACTCGGCCCGGCTGGCGGCACCGCTGGCAACCGACGAAGCCTGGCACAAGCCGAACTGATCTTGCATTAGCCACAAAAAAGCCGCTCATTTCGAGCGGCTTTTTTGTTTGGGCAAGGTGCGGCGATCAGTCGATCCGCGTATCCAGCCCCTGCTCGGCCAACTCAGCGGCGCGCAGCACGGCACGCGCCTTGTTCAGGGTTTCGGTCCATTCCGAATTCGGATCGGAATCAGCAACGATGCCGGCACCGGCCTGAACGTACAGTTTCTTGTCCTTGAGGACGGCCGTGCGGATGGCAATGGCCACATCCATGTCGCCGTTGAAACCGAGATAACCGACCGAGCCGGCATAGATGCCGCGCTTGACCGGCTCCAGTTCGTCGATGATTTCCATTGCCCTAACCTTGGGCGCGCCGGAGACGGTACCGGCCGGGAAGGTAGCGCGCAGCACATCGAGTGCATCCAGCCCCGGCTGCAGCTTGCCTTCGACGTTCGAAACGATGTGCATCACGTGCGAGTAGCGCTCGACGATCATGTTCTCGGTCAGCTTGACCGAACCGATGCGCGCGACACGACCGCAGTCGTTGCGGCCAAGATCGAGCAACTGGGTGTGTTCGGCCCGCTCCTTTTCGTCGGCCAGCAACTCGACAGCCAATGCCGCATCCTCTTCCGGCGAGGCCCCGCGCTTGCGGGTGCCGGCGATTGGCCGCACCGTGACGCGCTCGCCTTCGAGGCGAACCAGGATCTCCGGCGAAGCACCGACGACGTGGAAATCCTCGAAGTCGAAGTAGAACATGTAGGGCGACGGATTCAGGCTGCGCAGGGTACGGTAAAGCGCCAGCGGACTCGCCAGGAAGGGCTTGGTCATGCGCTGAGAGAGCACGACCTGCATGATGTCACCTTCGGTAATGTAGGACTTGGCCTTGAGCACGGCCTGCTTGAAAGCCGCTTCGCCAAAGACGGAAACGGCTGCCTCCGAATGCACCGGCTGTTCGCTTGGCAGGGTGACCGGCGTGCGCAGCTTCTGCAGCAACTCCTTGAGACGGGCACGAGCCTTCTGATAGGCACCGGGGAAGCCGGGTTCGGCATAGACGATCAGCGTCAGCTTGCCGGACAGGTTGTCGACCACCGCGATTTCTTCGGAAAGCAGCAGGCCGATGTCCGGCGTACCGATTTCATCCGGCTTGTTGGTACGGGTCAGACGGGTTTCGACATAGCGCACGGTGTCGTAACCGAAGCAGCCGACTAGGCCGCCGCAGAAGCGTGGCAGGCCGTTCGCCGGCGGCGCGCGGAAGCGCTGCATGAACTTGCCGATGAACTCCAGTGGGTTGGTGTCGTTTTCACGTTCGGCGATGCGGTTGCCGGTCAGCACCAGCACCTGGTGGCCATTGACGACGATCCGCGTCTGGGCCGCCAGGCCGATGATGGAATAACGACCGAAGCGCTCGCC
The DNA here is from genome assembly GCF_020510625.1 of Ferribacterium limneticum. NCBI lineage: Bacteria > Pseudomonadati > Pseudomonadota > Betaproteobacteria > Rhodocyclales > Azonexaceae > Ferribacterium > Ferribacterium limneticum. Next base: position 3,398,734 of record NZ_CP075191.1, read on the forward strand.
CCCCTGCACGGACTCGAGCAGGTAGGTGTAGGGCGTGTTGGCCAGCTTCAGGTAGATGGAGAGCGGCGTGTCGAGATCGGCAAACGTCTCCAGTGTTACGGGAATACGGTTGTAGCCTTGCGCGGCAAGCGAATTGAATTCGGTTTCAGTCATGGGGAAGCCTCGAAAATGACAGGTATGTAGCGTTCTGGGCGCGCCGGTCAGGCGCAAAAGCGAAAAGGGTTATGGACGCCAGGGGCGCCAACCTTGCCAATCGTTCCAGAGTCGCTGAGTTGTCATTTGTGGTGGAGGTCTTTGAAAGTAAGGGCTTGCTGGTAGGCCGCAAGCAAATCCGATACTAGCGCATCGCAATCGGCACTGTCCACCGGCTTGCCTTCGTTGTAGCCATAGGGCACACAGAAGGTGGGCGAGCCGGCAGCGCGGGCGGCGTGGATGTCGTTTTCGGAATCACCGATGTGCAGATTGCGGTCCGGCCGTACATTGAACAGGCGGCAAGCGTGCAGGATGGGCTCAGGATGCGGCTTCTTGTTCGGTGTCGTATCGCCGGAGACGATCACGTCAAAGTAGTCAGCCAGCCCCATGCGCTCGATCAGCGCTTCGGTGAACATGCCCGGCTTGTTGGTGACAACCCCCATTTTGAGACCGCTGGCTTTCCAGGCTTGCAGGCCTTCAATCACGCCAGGATAAATCTGGGTGAATTTTCCGTTAACCACGGCATAGTGGCGCTTGAAGGACTCGATCGCCGCGTGCAACTGCTCGGCACTGGGCGGATGCTCGTGGGTCAGGCAGCGCTCAACCAGCACGGCCATCCCCTTGCCGACGAAGCTGTGCACCTCGGCCTGCGTGCGCGGCGGGGCGCCAATCTCATCGAGCATCAGCCGACAGGCCTCGGCCAGATCGGCGATGGTATCGAGCAGCGTGCCGTCGAGATCGAAGGTAACGGATTGGAAAGGAAAGTTGTTAGTCATTAGTCGCTCGTTGCTAGGGGCTGTTAACAATTGGGTTTTTGGCGATCATGCCAGCCAGATATAGGCGGAAGCGAGGTTGAGCATGGACATGAAGTTCTGCGCTAGCTTCTCGTAGCGTGTGGCGATGCGCCTGAACTGCTTGAGTCGGCAGAAAAAGCGTTCGACGAGGTTGCGGTCTTTGTAAAGGTGACGATCATAGGCACGCTGAGTCAGGCGATTACCGCGTGGCGGAATCACCGCCTGTGCGCCCTGCGCTTCAATGGTGTCGACGAATGCGTTGGCATCGTAGCCCTTGTCGGCGATGACGCTCTGCGCCTCAATCCCCTCGATGAGAGCGGCTGCTTCGGTAATGTCGGCGATTTGCCCAGCGGTCAGGCGCAAACGCAAGGGATTACCCAGGGCCTCAACCGCCGCATGAATTTTGGTACTCAGTCCGCCCCGGCTACGCCCGATGGCTTGATCGCCCGCTTTTTTTGGGCGCCAGTCGCGTGTTGGTGGGCTCGCACGATGGTCGCGTCGACAAACAACTGCTCCAGATCGGCGTCGCTCTTGAGTGCTTCGGCCATCCGCGCCCAAACCCCTTTCTTGCTCCAGCGGGAAAAGCGCATGTACGTCGTGTGCCAAGCTCCGAAGTGCGTGGGCAGGTCGCGCCACGGCGAGCCCGTGCGGGCGATCCATAGCACCGCTTCGACAAAGAGTCGGTTGTCGCGCCCAGTTACCCCGCGCTCGTTGGCTCTGCCTGAGCACAGGGCTTCGATTCGCCGCCATTGGTCGTCTCGCAACATCTTCCGGTCCATCCTCGCAGACTCCAAAAAGCGAGAATGTACATAGTTTCGTCATTTGTGAACAGCCCCTAGTAACGGCATGGGGTTCATGGTTTGCTAACGACTAGCGACCAACCGCCAGCAACTCGGCGCGCAGCGCCGCGATGATTGAGTCATAACGATGCGGATCGCTGTCTTTACCAGCACCGTAGACAGCTGAACCGGCGACGAAGGCATCAACGCCGGCGCGGGCGATTTCGGCGATGTTGGCGGTGTTTACGCCGCCGTCGATTTCGAGGCGGATGCGGCGGCCGGTTTCCTTTTCATAGGCATCGAGCTTGGCGCGTGCCTGTTTCGCCTTGGCCAGCGTGCCGGGAATGAATTTCTGGCCGCCGAAACCGGGGTTGACGCTCATCAACAGAATGACGTCGATCTTGTCGAGCACGTAATCCATGTAATCCAGCGGCGTCGCCGGATTGAAGACCAGACCGCCCTGGCAGCCGGCATCGCGGATCAGCGACAGGCTGCGATCGACGTGTTCGGAAGCTTCCGGGTGGAAAGTGATGATATTCGCCCCGGCTTTGGCAAAATCGGGGATGATGCGATCGACCGGCTTGACCATCAGGTGCACGTCGATCGGCGCCGTGGTGCACGGGCGGATTGCCTCGCAAACCAGCGGCCCGATGGTCAGGTTGGGAACATAATGGTTGTCCATCACGTCAAAGTGAATCCAGTCAGCCCCCGAGGCGATGACGTTGGCCACTTCTTCGCCCAGCTTGGCGAAATTGGCTGAAAGAATACTCGGTGCGATAACGAAATCTTTGGCTGACATGATGCTTCCCTGAACAATAACAGACGAAATTATCCCATGCCCGACACCAACAAGTACCGAATCGAAGTGCAACCCATGCCGCAGTTCATTCCGGAGCAATCTGACCCGGAAAACGACCGCTACATCTTTGCTTACACCATCACCATCAAGAATATCGGGGAAGTACCGGCCCAACTGGTGTCCCGGCACTGGATCATTACCGATGGCAATAACGAGGTCCAGGAAGTGCGCGGCCTCGGCGTGGTCGGCAAGCAGCCGCTGCTCCAGCCCGGCGAAAGCTTCCAGTACACCAGCGGCTCGTCGCTAACGACAGCGATCGGGACCATGAAAGGCACCTACCAGATGGTGGCCGAGGACGGAACGCATTTCGAGGCTGAAATTCCGGAGTTCGTCCTGGCCAGCCCGCGCGCCCTGCACTGAGAACCGCTTGAGCCTGAAGTACAGCTACACGCTGATTGCCCCCTTTTACGACGCGGCAATCGATCGGGCGACGCGAGCGGCACGCAAACGCAGCTTGGCAGCCCTGGCGGAGACTCCGGGACGCGTGCTGCTGGCCGGTGTCGGCACTGGACTGGATTTGCCGCACCTGCCGCCGCAGCATGATTACGTTGGCCTCGACCTGAATCAGGCCATGCTGCGCCGTGCCCTGCCGCGGGTCGGCAGCGTTGAATTCGTGGCGGTTCAGGGCGATGCGCAGCGCCTGCCTTTTGCCGACGCCTCGTTCGACAGCGCCGTGCTGCATCTTATTCTGGCCGTCGTGCCGGAACCCGCTCACTGCTTTGCCGAAATTTCCCGCGTACTCAAGCCGGGTGGGCAAGTGCTGGTTTTCGACAAATTCCTGCGTCGTGGTCAGCCGGCATTGCTGCGACGAATGGCCAATCCGCTGGTGCGTCGCATCGCGACCCGACTCGATGTGGTGTTTGAGGATTTGCTCGCCGAAGCGCCCTCTTTGGCGCTGGAGCACGACCAGCCTGCCCTAGCTGGCGGTTGGTTCCGGATGATCCGGCTCAGAAAGCTCTGACGGCAACGCTTCAGGGATGGGCTCAGGCTCATCCTTGCCCAGCGCATCCTCGATCCAGGCCAGGGTCAGTGTGTAGGTCACGGCCAGCACGACCGGGCCGACGAAGATGCCGATCAGGCCAAAGCTCAGCATGCCGCCGATCACGCCGGCGAAGATCAGCAACAGCGGCAAATCCGCGCCGCGCTTGATCAGCATCGGGCGCAGGAAGTTGTCGAGGCTGCCAACGATGAGGCTCCAGACCAGCAGGAAAGTCGCCCAACCGCTATCGCCCATCCAGTACATCCAGCCCACGGCCGGCAGCAGCATCAGCATCGGCCCGATCTGGGCGATGCACAGCATCAGCATCACGGCCGAGAGCAGCGATGCAAACGGCACCCCAGCCACCGCCAGCCCAAGTCCACCAAGCACGGTCTGAACGATGGCGGTGACGCCAACCCCTAGCGCCACGCCACGAATCGCCTGCCCGGCCAGGATGATCGAGTTTTCACCCCGCTCGCCGGCCAGACGACGGCCAAAACGCCGCGCCATGCGCGCCCCTGTTTCACCGCCTGAATACAGGATGGCGGCAATGGTCACCACCAAAAGGAACTGGATCAGCATGCCACCAACACTACCGACTTGAGCGAGCACCCACTTACCAGCATCCGCGGCATAGGGCGTCACTTTGGCAACGATACCGGTCGTCCCCGCCGCATCCAGCTGCGCCCAGGCAACAGACACGCGCTCGCCGACCAAGGGCAGGGATTTGACCCACGACGGCGGTGGCGGAAGGCCATTTGCGGCGAAGGACTTGCCCGCCGCAGTCAACTGCGCGGAGTGTTCAAGAATGGTATCTACTGCCATCCACAAGGGCAGCACCAGCAGCAACAGCATGGCCAGCGACATGATCGCCACCGCCGGCGCACGTCGGCCGCCCAGGCGCAACTCCAGCGAGTTGAACAACGGCCAGGTCGCCACAACAATCATCACCGCCCACACGGTCGCTGCCAGAAACGGCAGCAGCACCCACACCGACAGGCCAATAAGCCCAAGGATGCAGAGGATGGCCAGGGTATTCCTAGCCAGGTCGCGGCGAATGTCAGTCATCAGGACCGGTAGTCTGCGTTGATCTTCACATAATCGTAGGAAAAATCGCAGGTATAGACGCTGGCTTTGGCACCACCACGCCCAAGATCGACGCGCACGGTGATTTCGGCCCGGGCCATCACACGTGCGCCGTCCTCTTCCTTGTAGGCGGCTGCACGGCCGCCCTTTTCGGCGACCAACACATCGTCGAGCCAGACCCTGACGCCATCGACATCCAGATCGGTAATGCCGGCATAACCAACGGCGGCCAGAATGCGGCCGAGATTGGGATCGGAGGCAAAGAAAGCAGTCTTGACCAGCGGCGAATGGCCGATGGCGTAGCCGACCTTGCGGCACTCTTCAATGTCCTTGCCGCCTTCGACGGCAGCGGTGATGAACTTGGTCGCACCTTCGCCATCGCGCACGATGGCCTGCGCCAGTTCGACGGAGACAGCAATGATCGCTGCCTTGACTTCAGCCCAGCCGGCATCGGTTTCAGCCGAAAAGCTGGCGCCCGACTGGCCGGTGGCGATCATCACGAAGGAATCGTTGGTCGAGGTATCACCATCGACGGTGATGCAGTTAAACGAGGCATCGGCCGCCTCTTTGACCAGCTTGTCGAGCATGACTTGGGCGATACCGGCATCGGTGGCCAGGAAGCCGAGCATGGTCGCCATGTTCGGCTTGATCATGCCGGCGCCTTTGGACACCCCGGAAATGCTGATTTTCTTGCCATTGACCGTGACTATGCGTGAAGCCGCCTTGGCAACGGTGTCGGTAGTCATGATGGCGTGAGCAGCGGCGTGCCAGTTATCCGCCTTCAGGTCGCCCTTGGCGGCCGGCAAGCCGGCTTTCAGGCGGTCGACCGGCAAGGGTTCGAGGATGACGCCCGTCGAAAATGGCAGCACCTGCTCGGCCTGGATGCCAAGCAGTTCGGCCACCGCCTCGCAGCTGGCCTGCGCCGTCTGACGGCCTGGCTCACCGGTCCCGGCATTGGCGATGCCGGTATTGATCACCAGCGCGCGGATTTCCTTGCCGCCGGCCAGGTGGTTACGGCACAACTGCACCGGAGCAGCGCAGAAGCGGTTCTGGGTAAACACGCCAGCCACTGTGCAGCCTGCGTCGAGCGCCACCAGAGTCAGATCGCGACGATTTTTCTTGCGGATTTCGGCTTCGGCAACACCGAGGCGGACACCCGCCACCGGAAACAGTTGATCGGCGGCCGGGGTAGCGTAATTGACAGGCATATGAGTATCCAGGATCGAGTTGATAAGATCGAGGCCAGCTTATGGCTGGCCTCCGGATTTTTCAAACAGCTAACAGCTAACGACGAATAACTAGCTCAGTTTTCCGTGACAGTGTTTGTATTTCTTGCCCGATCCACAAGGACAAGGATCGTTGCGGCCGACCTTAGGCCCGAGATCAGCGGCTTGCTGGCCTGCGGCTGATGCGGCTTCGCCCTCACCCAGCGCCTCATCAAAACCGGCGTGCTGATACTGGACGTTCTGCACTTCGGCACGCGGCGCGGTTTCCTCGACATCTTCCGGCGTACGAATCTGCACCGTGAAGACAACACGGGTCACTTCGCGGCGGATCAGATCCAGCAAGCCTTCAAACAGCTCGAAGGCTTCGCGCTTGTATTCCTGCTTCGGGTTCTTCTGGGCATAGCCACGCAGGTGGATGCCCTGACGCAGGTGATCCAGTGCCGCCAGATGCTCACGCCAGTGCGAGTCCAGGCTTTGCAGCATCACATTGCGCTCGAACTGATGGAAGGTACCGTCGCCCACCAGATCAATCTTGGCCTGATAGGCTTCGTCGGCTTCCTTGGTAATCCGCGCCAGGATTTCCTCGTCGGACAGGGTCGGCTCGTCCTTGAACCACTGGGCGACCGGTGCATTGATCTGCAGATCAGAAGCCAGGGCGCGTTCAAGCCCTTCCATGTCCCACTGCTCCTCGACCGATTCAGCCGGCACGTAGGTGCGGAAGGTTTCGGCGATGACGCTCTGGCGCATGGCGGTGATGGTCTCGGAAATATCGTCCGTTTCCAGCAGTTCGTTACGCTGCTGGTAGATCACCTTGCGCTGGTCGTTGGAGACGTCGTCGTATTCGAGCAACTGCTTGCGGATGTCGAAGTTGCGAGCTTCGACCTTGCGCTGCGCGGATTCCAGCGAGCGGGTAACGAGCGGATGCTCGATCGCTTCGCCTTCCGGCATTTTCAGCTTGTCCATGATGGCGCGCAGACGCTCGCCAGCAAAGATGCGCAACAACGGATCGTCCAGCGACAGGTAGAAGCGTGAGGAACCGGCATCGCCCTGACGACCGGCGCGACCGCGCAACTGATTGTCGATACGGCGGGATTCGTGACGCTCGGAACCAATGATGTGCAGGCCGCCGGAAGCCAGCACGGCATTGTGCACTTCCTGCCACTCGGCCTTCATCTCAGCCGCCTTCTGATCCCGTTCGGCCGCCGGCAGCGACTCGTCGTCGCGAATGGCGGCCAGTTGCTTTTCAATATTGCCACCGAGCACGATGTCGGTACCGCGACCGGCCATATTCGTAGCGATGGTCACCATGCCGGGACGACCAGCCTGGACGACGATCTCGGCTTCACGGGCATGCTGTTTGGCGTTCAGCACCTGATGTGCCAGCTTTTCCTTGTCGAGCAGACCGGACAGCAGCTCGGACGCCTCGATTGAGGTCGTACCGACCAGCACCGGCTGGCCGCGCTTGGCGCAATCCTTGATGTCGGCAATGATCGCCGCGTGTTTCTCGTCGGCCGTCTTGTAGACCAAGTCGTTCATGTCCTTGCGGACCATCGGCCGGTGAGTCGGAATGACGACGGTTTCCAGACCGTAGATCTGGTGGAATTCGTAGGCTTCGGTATCGGCCGTGCCGGTCATGCCGGACAGCTTGTTGTACATCCGGAAATAATTCTGGAAGGTGATCGAGGCCAGCGTCTGGTTCTCGGCCTGGATCTGCACGCCTTCCTTGGCCTCGACCGCCTGATGCAGGCCATCGGACCAGCGACGACCTGCCATCAGACGACCGGTGAATTCGTCGACGATAACTACTTCGCCGTTCTGCACGACGTAATGCTGGTCCTTGTGGAACAGCGTCATGGCGCGCAGGGCGGCATTCAGGTGATGCAACAGCGTAATGTTGGCAGCGTCGTAGAGGCTGGTGCCTTCCTTGAGCAGGCCGTGCTCGGCCAGCAGTTGCTCGGCGTGCTCGTAACCGGCTTCGGAGAGATGGACCTGATGCCCCTTCTCGTCGACCCAGTAATCGCCTTCTTCCTTCTCTTCCATCGCCCGCGTCAGGTTGGGAACGACGTCCTTCATGCGCAGATAGAGGTCGGTATGATCTTCAGCCTGACCGGAAATGATCAGCGGTGTCCGCGCTTCGTCGATCAGGATCGAGTCCACTTCGTCGACGATGGCGAAATTCAGACTGCGCTGAACCCGCTCGCCGGCCGTATAGACCATGTTGTCGCGCAGGTAATCGAAGCCGAATTCGTTATTGGTGCCGTAGGTAATGTCGGCCGCGTAGGCAGCCTGCTTGGCCTCGTGATCCATCTGGGACAGATTGACACCCACAGTCAGACCGAGGAAACGGTGCAGTCGTCCCATCCAATCCGAGTCGCGAGTCGCCAGGTAGTCATTGACCGTGATGACATGGACGCCCTTGCCGGAAATGGCATTGAGGTAGGCCGGCAGCGTGCCGACCAGCGTCTTGCCTTCTCCTGTGCGCATTTCGGCGATTTTGCCGTCGTGCAGCACCATGCCGCCGATCATCTGGACATCGAAGTGGCGCATGCCGAGGGCGCGGACGCCAGCTTCGCGAACCACCGCGAAGGCTTCAGGCAACAGGTCGTCAAGCGATTCGCCATTGGCGTGGCGCTGGCGGAACTCGTCCGTCTTGGCGCGCAAGGCTTCATCGCTCAGGGCCTGTGTGGCCGGTTCGAGCGCATTGATACGCTTGACGGTCTGGGAGTATTGCTTGATCAGCCGGTCATTGCGGCTGCCGAAAATCTTTTTGAGTAGGCCGGATATCATCGCGATGTAGTGTGGTTCCGCGGGTGGCGGCAAAGCGGCGATTCTAACACGCCCCCATGACCCTACGATGACGACCTAAATCAAGGCATCAGATATTGCATTATCGGCGCTTGACCTGCGCGAATTCGTCACCCTGCCTGAGGAAATGCGCCGGATTCTGCGCCACGCCCAGCATGCGGACTTCGAAATGCAGGTGCGACCCGGTCGAGCGTCCGGTGTTACCGACTGCACCGATGCGCTCACCGCGCTTGATCAAGGCACCGGCCTTGACATCGATACGTAACAAGTGAGCGTAGCGCGAAGTAAGGCCATCACCGTGATCGACGTCGATCAAATTGCCGTATTCAGGGTGATAACTGGCCGACAACACTACCCCATCGGCCGCGACCACCACCGGGGTACCAACCTCAGCAGAAAAATCGAGGCCCTCGTGCATAGCTCGCAAGCCGGCAATCGGGTCGGCCCGATGGCCAAAAAGCGACCCCAGCGCAGCATCCTTGACCGGCAGCGTGGTCGGCAACAGCCTGTCCTTGACCCGCTTTTCAAGCAACTTGAATTCCAGATAGACCAGATCGTCGCTGTGGCGCTCTACATCTCCGGACAAACGATCTATTTCGGCCTGCAATTCGCTACTGGACATCGGCGCCGGCACGTAAGGACCGCCTTGCCCTGGCTTGAGCGCCTCAGGCACAGACTCCCGTTTGACACCAGCCAAACCGGAAACCCGATCACCCAGAGCATCCAGTTGCAGCACCCGCCCCTGCAATTCGCCGAGGCGCGTCGCCATCAGCTGCAGATTGTTGTCGAGGTAACTCTTGGTTTTCCTGGCCTCCTGCAAATGCAGGGAAACCAGCAAGTCCTCAACCAGCGGCAGACGGAATTGCACCGACAACCAGGAAAAGAGCGCCGAGGTCGAAAAGACCAGCGCGAAGAAGACAAGCACCGTGATAACCAGATGCCGAGGCATAATGGTGATTGTCCGCGCCGCCTTCAGGTGACGCGAAACCAGAATAATCTGCACGAAACACCTCCTATGTACCAAGGGCCTGAGCACTACCTCGACAAAGACGCCGCCGCTGGCCGGGTCATGGCCCACGCACGGCTGCTGCTCAAGCTGACACGTCGCTTCGAAGCGGTTGCCCCGGCAGGGCTGCGCCACTCGGCACACGTTGCCAATTACAAGTCGGGGAGAATCATTATCCACGCCGATAACGGCGCGGTCGCCGCCAAGATTCGCCAGATGAGTCAGCGATTGAGCGACGAGTTATCTAAGGGAGGTGCGGAGTGTATCGGCATAGACGTAAAAGTTCAACCCCGCCAAATTCCTTATCAATCAACGAGTTCAACCCAGAAGCCGCTCTCTGACAAGGCTTGCGGGGCGCTACAGTCGACCGCAGAAAATCTGCCCAAAGGCCCGCTCCGGGATGCTCTGGATAATCTTTTGAAGCGCGCCGCTAGAGCGGAATAATTGCCAGGCGCTCGATGAACATCAGCGCAAAAACGAGCAGGGCGAAGACGATTCCGTATTTGAACAGGCGCCAGCTCAGGGCAAGGTAGCTGCGGTTCCCGGTAAAAGCGTAGATCAGGAATCCGGCACCAATCGTCACGACAAGAATCACTGCCAGCAGACGCAGCAGCCACATGGTGAATCAGGCCGCCTGAGCCAACCAGCGCGTGACGCCGCTTGGCGCGTGTTCCGCTTCCTCGAAGGTGGCGATTTCCCAGCAATTCTGCTGGTCGAGCAGGGCGCGGGCCAGCTGGTTGTTCAGGGCGTGGCCGCCCTTATGCGACGAATAAGACGCCAGCAGCGGATGACCGAGCAGATAGAGATCGCCGATCGCGTCGAGAATCTTGTGTTTGACGAACTCGTCGCCATAACGCAGGCCATCCTGATTGAGGACGCGGAATTCGTCGAGCACGATGGCGTTTTCCAGGCCGCCACCGAGGGCGAGGCCGTTTTCACGCAGGTATTCGACTTCCTGCATGAAACCGAAGGTGCGGGCACGGGCCACTTCACGAACGTAGGATTGCTCGGCGAAATCGATTTCGGCCTTCTGGGCCGACTTGTCGATGGCCGGATGATTGAAAACAATGGAGAATTCCAGCTTGTAGCCGTCATAGGGCTCGAATCGCGCCCACTTGTCGCCATCCTTGACTTCGATGGTCTTGGTGACGCGAATGAATTTCTTGGCGGCGTTCTGTTCCTCGATGCCTGCCGACTGGATCAGGAACACGAAGGGTGCAGCCGAACCGTCGAGGATGGGTACTTCGGGTGCATCCAGATCGACCCAGGCATTGTCGATGCCGAGACCGGCCAGGGCCGACATCAGGTGTTCGATGGTACCAACCTTCACTCCGTCCTTTTCGAGACAGGAGCACATGCGCGTATCGCCGACCATGAAAGCCTTGGCGGGAATATCCACCGGCTCCGCCAGATCGACGCGACGGAAGACGATGCCGGTATCCGGGGCAGCCGGGCGCAGGGTCATGTTGACCTTGACGCCGCCATGCAGCCCAACGCCCGAGGCGCGGATGACGGTCTTCAACGTGCGTTGCTTGAGCATGCTAAGTACTTGAATGATTGGGGAAGGTGACGGATTGTAACACAAGCCGTCACCACCCTTTTTCAGAGAGAGCTTTTGTTACATCAATCCGCCTGTTTGCGCAGGAAAGCCGGAATGTCGTAACGATCGACACCGCTGTTGGCCAGGGCCTCGACGGTGACATTGCTGCCGCCGCGCTGACCGCGACCGCGCAGCACGGCCGGTACATCCAGATGCGAATAATCCGGGGCCGAACCGAAGGCCACGGCATCGTGCGTACCCGTTGCCTGAGCCTGGACCAGCACCGGCTGGGTAAATACTTCCGGCTTGCTACGCACGGCGGCAGCCGCCTGGCCGAGGCCGGTGGCAACAACGGTCACGCGTAGGGCATCACCCATCAGTTCGTCGTACACGGCACCGAAGATGATGTGGGCATCATCGGCCGCGAAGGCCTTGACGGTGTTCATCACTTCGTTGACTTCCTTCATCTTCAGGTTGCCCTTGGCAGCGGTAATGTTCACCAGCACGCCCTTGGCACCGGACAGGTTGATGCCTTCAAGCAGCGGCGAGGCGACGGCCTGCTCGGCGGCGATGCGGGCGCGGTCGACGCCGGCAGCGGCGGCGGAGCCCATCATGGCGCGGCCCATTTCACCCATCACCGTGCGCACGTCTTCGAAGTCGACGTTGACCAGGCCCGGGTAAGTAATGATTTCGGCGATGCCGCCGACAGCATTTTTCAGCACGTCGTCGGCTGCCTTGAAGCAATCGTCGACATCGGCGTCGTCGCCCATGACTTCCATCAGCTTGTCGTTGAGGATGACGATCAGCGAATCGACATGCTTGGCGAATTCGGCGATGCCGGCTTCAGCCGACTTCATGCGCTTGCCGCCTTCAAAGCTGAACGGCTTGGTGACCACGCCAACGGTCAGGATGCCCATTTCGCGGGCGATTTCAGCGACCACCGGAGCAGCGCCCGTGCCCGTACCACCGCCCATACCGGCAGTGATGAAGGCCATGTGAGCGCCTTCCAGGGTGGCGCGAATTTCGTCGCGGTGCGCATCGGCAGCGGCCTTGCCGGCTTCCGGCTTGGCACCGGCACCGAGGCCGGTCTTGCCGAGCGACAGCTTGCTCGATGCAGCATTGCGGCCCAGAGCCTGGGCATCGGTATTGGCGGCAATGAATTCAACGCCGCTGACACCTTCGCGAATCATGTGCTCGATGGCATTGCCACCAGCGCCACCGACCCCGAACACCTTGATGATCGTACCGGTTTCTTCGTCTTTCTCGATGATCTCAAACATGACTACCTCCTCTGAAAAAACTGTTCAATGACAAATCAAAAATTCTTGGCAAACCAGGATTTCATGCCGTCGAAGACGTCCTTGAAACCCTGCTTTTCCTGGATCTTCTGGCCGCGCTTGCGCTGGGCCTGGGCTTCGAGCAGCAGGCCGAAGGCCGTCGAGAAGCGCGGGCTTTGCACGACGTCGGCCAGGCTGCCGGTGTATTTCGGGTTACCCAGGCGAACCGGCATATGGAAGATTTCCTCGCCCAGTTCGACCATGCCCGGCATGACGCTGGCACCGCCGGTCAGCACGATGCCGGAGGACAACACTTCCTCGAAGCCGGCGCGGCGCAGTTCGTTCTGGATCAGCTCGTAAAGCTCTTCAACACGCGGCTGGATGACATCGGCCAGGGCGCGACGGCTCAGCTTGCGGCTCGGACGGTCGTCAACACCGGCAACTTCCATGTTCTCGGCAGCATCGGCCAGTTGCGACAGGGCACAGCCGTACTTGCACTTGATGTCTTCGGCTTCGCGGGTCGGCGTACGCAGCGCCATGGCGATGTCGTTGGTGATCTGATCGCCGGCGATGGGAATAACCGAGGTGTGGCGAATGGCGCCCTGCGTCCAGACAGCGATGTCGGTCGTGCCGCCGCCGATGTCGATCAGGCAGACGCCGAGATCCTTCTCGTCTTCAGACAACACGGCGTAGCTGGAAGCCAGCGGCTGCAGGACCAGATCATTCACTTCCAGACCGCAGCGACGCACGCATTTGACGATGTTCTGGGCGGCCGAGACGGCGCCGGTGACGATGTGCGTTTTCACTTCAAGACGCATGCCGCTCATGCCGATCGGCTCGCGGATGCCGTCCTGGCCGTCGATGACGAATTCCTGGGTGAGGATGTGCAGGATTTCCTGATCGGCCGGGATCGGCATCGCCTTGGCGGTTTCGATGACGCGTTCGACGTCGGTCTGGGTGACTTCCTTGTCCTTGATCGCCACCATGCCGTTCGAGTTGAAGCTCTTGATATGGCTGCCGGCGATGCCGGTATAGACGTCCCTGACCTTGCAGTCGGCCATCAGCTCGACCTCCTGGACGACCCGGCTGATGGTGTGCACGGTGTCCTCGATGTTCACCACGACGCCCTTCTTCAAGCCGCGCGAATCCTGCGAGCCCACGCCAATCACGTTCAGGTTGCCTTCCTGGTTAATCTCGGCGACCAGCGCGACGATCTTCGACGTCCCGATATCCAGACCGACGACCAGATCCTTGTTGTCCCTGCTCATATGCTTACTTTCCCTTTACTTCGGCTGCGACTCTCATCGCAAAACCGTTCGGATACCGCAAATCCACGACTGCCGGCCGGACCGCCCGTTTGGCGACCGTTTCCGGATAAATTTCTATAAAGCGCTGCAGACGCACACCCACCGGCGATTTCGGCTGCTCGCGGCCGATATCCACCAGCATGCCGTTCTGCAATTTCAACTGCCAGGCCAGGCGCGGCGACAGGATGACCTGCACCGGTTTTTCGTCCACTGCCTGAAACGAACCAATAAATTCGCCGTAATGCTTGAGCACTTCCTGTGCCGTGCCCTGCGGCCCGAACAACAGCGGCAGCCCGGAGCCATCCTCGGCCGGCAGCACGGCGGCAAACACCTCGCCGTAGCTGTTGACCAGTTCGCCCCGCCCCTCGCCCCAGCGGGCCACCGGCTTGTGCTCCTCGATGCTGATTTCCAGGCGATCCGGCCACTGCCGCCGGACTTCCACCTTGCGCACCCAGGGCAGTTTTTCCAGCGCCCCGCGCACCGACTCCAGATTCAGGCTGAAGAAATTGCCCTTCAGCGCCGCCGGCAACACCTGCTCCACCTCGCCGCGCTTGGTATGGGGCAAAGCCTCGGCAAAAACCACATGCCGCACCGGCAGGGACGGCACGCGCACCAGCCAGACCGCCGCGGCGGCCAGCAACGCGGCAGCGGCGACCAGCATCAGCAGGTCGGCAAGCGCGTTCAGCAGGTGCGGTTTGTTCCACATTCATTGGCTCGTTTAGTCGTTCGCCGCGAGTTCAAGGACGCGTCGAACCAGCGTCGGGTAGTCCATGCCGTTCACCCGGGCTGCCATCGGCACCAGCGAGTGGTCGGTCATGCCCGGCGCGGTATTCACTTCCAGGAAGTAATGCTTGCCGTCCTCGTCCATCAGAAAATCGACCCGGCCCCAGCCACGGCCGCCCAGGATGCGGAAAGCTTCCAGGGCGCCCTTGCGGATTTCCATTTCCTTGGCTTCCGGCAGGCCGCAGGGGCACAGGTATTTCGTGTCGTCGCGGTTGTACTTGGCTTCGTAGTCGTACCACTCGGTGGCCGGCTCGATCTTGATGATCGGCATAGCTTGGTCGCCGATGATGCCGACCGTGTACTCGCCGCCCATCACGCCCTTTTCGGCGATAACCAGCGGATCGTGCCGGGCTGCCTCTTCGTAAGCGGCCTTCAGCGCACCGCGCTCCTTGACCTTGGTGACGCCAATCGACGAGCCTTCGCGGGCCGGTTTGACGAACAGCGGCAGGCCAAGCTCTTCCTCGATCTCGGCAAAATCGGAATCGGCGGTCAGCAGGGCGTATTCGGGAATGGCCAGGCCAGCCGCCTGCCACATCAGCTTGGTGCGGAACTTGTCCATGGCCAGCGCCGAAGCCAGCACACCGGACCCGGTATAGGGAATGTGCATCACTTCCAGCGCGCCCTGGATGGTGCCGTCTTCGCCATGGCGGCCATGCAGCGCGATGAAGGCGCGGTCGTAACCCTTCAAGTCATCCAGCGTCTGGCTGGCCGGATCGAAGGCGTGGGCGTCGATGCCCTGCCCTTGCAACGCTGCCAGCACACGCGAACCGCTGTTCAGGGAGACCTCGCGCTCAGCGGACGTGCCGCCGAAGAGGACTGCGACTTTTCCGAAACCGCTCATTTGAACTCCACCACCTTGCCCGGCACGGCACCGATCGAACCGGCGCCCATGCACAACACCACATCGCCATCACGGGCGACATCCATAATCGTTTGCGGCATGGCCGCGATATCCTCGACAAACACCGGCTCGACCTTGCCGCTCACCCGCAGGGCGCGGGCCAGCGAACGGCCGTCGGCGGCAACAATCGGTGCTTCGCCGGCGGCGTAAATCTCGGCCAGGCACAGCGCATCGACGGTGCTCAGCACCTTGACGAAGTCTTCAAAGCAGTCACGCGTCCGCGTGTAACGGTGCGGCTGGAAAGCCAGCACCAGGCGGCGCCCCGGGAAGGCGCCCCGAGCAGCGGCCAGCGTCGCTGCCATCTCGACCGGGTGATGGCCGTAGTCATCGACCAGCGTGAAGCTGCCACCGGCCGGCAGAGCCACTTCGCCGTAGCGCTGGAAGCGGCGGCCAACGCCCTTGAACTCGGCCAATGCCTTGACGATAGCGGCATCGGACACCTGCACTTCAGTCGCCACGGCAATCGCCGCCAGCGCGTTGAGCACGTTGTGCATGCCCGGCGTATTCAGTGTGATCGACAGACGCGAGGTCGTGCCATTGACGCGGACACAGTCGAAGCGCATTTGACCGTTATCGGCAACGATATTCTCGGCGTAGAAATTGCACTCGTTGGACAGTCCGTAGGTGATGATCTGCTTCGGCACACGCGGCAGGATGTCGCGGATATTGGCGTCGTCACCGCAAACCACGGCCACGCCGTAGAACGGTAGGCGATTGAGGAAATCGACGAAGGCCGACTTCAGGCGCTCGAAGTCATGGCCGTAGGTTTCCATGTGGTCGGCATCGATGTTGGTGACCACCGAAATGACCGGAGACAGGAAGAGGAAAGAGGCATCCGACTCGTCCGCTTCGGCGACCAGGAAGTCACCGCTGCCCAGACGGGCGTTGGCGCCGGCGGCATTCAGGCGGCCGCCGATGACAAAGGTCGGGTCGATGCCACCTTCGGCCAGGATGCTGGTCACGAGGCTGGTCGTCGTCGTCTTGCCATGGGTACCGGCAATGGCGATGCCGCTCTTCAGGCGCATCAGTTCGGCCAGCATCTGGGCACGCGGCACGACCGGGATTTTCTTTTCGCGGGCGGCGATCACTTCCGGGTTGTCGGCCTTGACTGCGGTCGAGATGACCACGGCATCGGCACCGGCAATGTTCTCGGCAGCGTGACCCACCGTCACTTTGACGCCCTCGCCTTCAAGCCGGCGGGTCGTTGCGCTGGCCGCCAGATCGGAGCCGGTCACGGTGAAATCGAGGTGGGCCAGCACTTCGGCAATGCCGCTCATGCCCGAACCGCCAACGCCGACGAAGTGGATGTGTTTGACCTTGTGTTTCATTTCGCCCTCGCGATAACGCGTTGGAAGTTGTTTGAATATTTCAGAGCACGAGGGCCGGCGGCATTTGCCGTACTCGCATCCCCGCAGCGCGGGGCCCCTGCTCGGTAGCTCATTTCGCCCCCTCTGCACAGATATGCGCCACTTCTTCGGCGGCATCGGGTTTGGCCAGACTGCGGGCCTTTTCGGCCATTTCCAGCAGCTGGCTACGGGAGTAATTGCGGATCAGGGAGATGGCATCCGGCGTCAGGTCGGTTT
This sequence comes from Ferribacterium limneticum, assembly GCF_020510625.1. Taxonomy (NCBI): domain Bacteria; kingdom Pseudomonadati; phylum Pseudomonadota; class Betaproteobacteria; order Rhodocyclales; family Azonexaceae; genus Ferribacterium; species Ferribacterium limneticum. Next base: position 3,415,851 of record NZ_CP075191.1, read on the forward strand.
GCGGCAGCAGGAAGGCGCCGCCGGCATGGACCAGGAATTTCGCGTTGCCGGTCTGATGGTCATCAACCGCATGCGGGAAAGGCACCAGGATGCTGGCCACGCCAGCCGCTGCCAGTTCGGCAATGGTCAGCGCGCCGGCGCGGCAGATGACCAGATCGGCCCACTCGTAGGCACCCGCCATGTCTTCGATGAACGAAACACAGTGGGCCTGGACGCCGACGGCAGCGTAATTGGCCTTCAATGCCTCGATATGCTTTTCGCCCGCCTGATGGACGATCTGCGGCTGGTCGCTTTCTCCGAGCAGCGCCATGCCCTGCGGCACCATTTCATTCAGCGCCTGTGCGCCAAGGCTGCCGCCGATGACCAGGACGCGCAAGGCGCCGGTCCGCTCGGCAAAACGCTCGGCCGGCGGGGCGATGTTGGCGATTTCCGGGCGCACCGGATTACCGACCCAGTCGCCTTTCTTGAACACTTCCGGGAAGCCGGTCACGATGCGATCAGCCACACCAGCCAGCACGCGATTGGCCAGACCGGCCACCGAATTCTGTTCGTGCAGCACCAGCGGCACGCCGGTCAGCGCGGCCATCATGCCGCCCGGGAAAGTGATGTAGCCGCCCATGCCGAGCACGACATTCGGCTTGACCTGACGGATGGCCTTGAGGCCCTGCCAGAAACCGCGCAGCAGATTGACCGGCAGCAGCAGCTTGCGCAGGATGCCTTTGCCACGCAGGGCGGAGAACTTGACCCAGACCATTTCGAAACCGTGCTGCGGCACCAGTCTGGCTTCCATGCCTTCCGGATTGCCCAGCCAGACAACGCGCCAGCCGGCATCGCGCAACTTGTGGGCAACGGCCAGCGCCGGGAAGATGTGGCCACCGGTACCGCCAGCCATGACCAGGATGGTCTTGCTCATAGCTTGCCTCCGCGCATCAATTGCCGATTTTCCCAATCCACCCGCAGAAGAATCGCCAAGGCCACGCAGTTGGCCAGAATGCCCGATCCGCCGAAACTCATCAGCGGCAGGGTCAGGCCCTTGGTCGGCAGCAGGCCCATGTTGACGCCCATGTTGATGAAGGACTGGACGCCAATCCAGATACCCATGCCCATTGCCACCAGCGCCGGATAGAGGCGGTCGAGCTGGACGCACTGGCGGCCGATGGCGAAGGCGCGCTGGACGACCAATGCGAACAACGCGATCACCGCGACGACGCCGAAAAAGCCCAGTTCCTCGGCGATGACGGCGAGCAGGAAGTCGGTATGCGCTTCCGGCAGGTAGAACAGTTTCTCGACGCTGGCGCCAAGACCGACACCGAACAGTTCGCCGCGACCGAAGGCAATCAGCGAATGCGACAACTGGTAACCACGACCGAAGGCATCGGCCCACGGGTCCATGAAGCCGAACACCCGGTCGCGCCGGTAGGGCGAGACGACGATCATGATCGTGAAGGCGATCAGCAGGCCGACGATCAGCATGGCGAACAGCCGGGCCTTGAGGCCGCCAAGAAACAGGATGCCCATGGCGATCGAGATGATGACGACGAAGGCGCCGAAGTCCGGTTCTTTCAGCAACAGCATGCCGACCACGGCCATCGCCCCGAACATCGGCAGGAAGGCCTGCTTCAGGTCGTGCATCACGTTGATCTTGCGCACGGTGTAATCCGCGGCGTAAAGCACCGCGAACATCTTCATCAGCTCGGACGGCTGCAGATTGGCAAAGCCGAGTGACAGCCAGCGGCGGGCACCATTGACATCCTTGCCGAGGCCGGGAATCAGCACGATGGCAAGCAGGGCGACGCCGATCATGAACAGATAAGGCGAATATTTTTGCCACAGCGACAGCGGCACCTGGAAGGCAACGGCGGCAGCGACCAGGCCGATGCACAGGAAGATGCCCTGGCGAATCAGGTAGTAGGCCGGTTGATGGCCGGTCGACCGGCCACCCTCGGCAATCGCGATCGAAGCCGAGTAGACAAACACCATCCCGGCGAACAACAGGATCAACACGCTCCACAGCAGCGCGTAGTCGATCTCGGCCACCTGGCGGCGCGGGGAGTCGAGGGCGCCGATCATCATGCTGACAGCCCCTTCACCGCATCGATGAAAGCCTGGGCGCGGTGCGCGTAGTTGCGGTACATGTCGAGGCTGGCGCAGGCCGGCGAGAGCAGCACGCAATCGCCATATTGAGCCTGGGCGGCCAGCCAAAGAACGGCATCTTCCATATCGCCGACAATCCGGGTCGGCACGCCGCTGCCTTCGAGGGCCATGCCGATGGCAGCGGCATCGCGGCCGATCAGCGCCACGGCACGAGCGTGCTTTTCCAGCGCCGGCTTGAGCGGCGAAAAATCCTGCCCCTTACCGTCGCCGCCGAGGACGATGGCCACCTTGCGGCCCATCCCTTCGATGGCGGCCAGCGTGGCGCCGACATTGGTGCCTTTGGAGTCATCGACATAGAGCACGCCGCCGATTTCAGCCACCGTCTCGACCCGGTGCGGCAGACCGGAGAAGGTTTTCAGCGGTTCGACCAGGCGTGCCACCTGGACACCGACCGCCTCACACAGGGCCAATGCGGCCATCGCATTGGCGGCATTGTGCAAACCGGACAGCTTCAGGGCGTCAATCGCAACAATCTTTTCCTTGCCACGGCCGATGGCGCCGTCGGCATAGCCGTAATCGACACCGCGCGGCGCGGCGTTCAGGCCGAAAGTCACCATAGCTCGACCGCAGCGGCCATTGGCCATCGACCAGTCGTCGTCGCGGTTCAGGACCATGACGCCCTTGCCCTGAAAAACGCGCGACTTGGCGGCGGCGTAGTTGGCCAGGCTGCCCTCGTAACGGTCGAGGTGATCTTCCGAGATGTTGAGTACCGTGGCTGCTTCGGCATTCAGGTGGTGCGTCGTTTCGAGCTGGAAGCTGGACAGTTCGACCACCCAGACTTGCGGCAGAGTGCCGGCATCCTGCGCGTCCATCAGGGCATCGAGCGCCGACGGCGAAATGTTGCCGCAGGCGATGGCCGGCACACCGGCACCGTTGAGTAGATGGGCGGTCAGCGCCGTGGTTGTCGTCTTGCCATTGCTGCCGGTGATGGCAATGATCTGCGAGCCCGGCACTTGTTCACGCACGCCGGCAGCGAACAGTTCGATTTCCGAAATCACCGGCACCGCAAGCGCGGCAATCGCCGACGTCGCCTTGGGCACGCCCGGCGACAGCGCCACGAAATCGGCGCCAGCGAAAGCCGCTTCGGCAAAAGCCCCGGCCACCAGTTCGGCACCCGGCGCAACGCGCTGCAGCGCCTCGACATTCGGCGGATTGTCGCGCGAATCGGCGACCCGGACAACCGCGCCCTGACGATGCAGCCACTTGGCCATCGCCAGTCCGGACTCACCGAGCCCGACAACCACAACGCGTTTGCCCTTGAGTTCCATTAGCGCAGTTTCAAGGTGGAGAGCCCGACCAGCACGAGCATGATGGTGATGATCCAGAAGCGGACGACGACTTGCGTCTCCTTCCAGCCGGTTTGTTCGAAGTGGTGATGCAGCGGCGCCATGCGCAGGATGCGCCGGCCCTCGCCGAATTTTTTCTTGGTGTATTTGAACCAGCCGACCTGCAGCATCACCGACAGGGTTTCGACGACGAAGACGCCGCCCATGATCAGCAGCACGATTTCCTGACGGACGATCACGGCCACGGTGCCGAGCGCGGCACCGAGCGCCAGCGCGCCGACATCACCCATAAACACTTCGGCCGGGTAGGCGTTGAACCACAGGAAGCCGAGTCCCGCCCCGGCGATGGCACCAAGGAAGATGCACAGTTCGCCGGCGCCCGGCACGTAGGGAATCAGCAGGTACTTGGCGTAAACCGCGTGACCGGTGACGTAGGCGATCAGCGCGAAGGCGGCGGCGATCATCACGGTCGGCATGATCGCCAGGCCATCGAGGCCATCGGTCAGGTTGACCGCGTTGCTGGTGCCGACGATCACGAAGTAGGTCAGCGTGATGAAGCCGACGACGCCCAGCGGGTAAGCCATGGTCTTGAAGAAGGGAATGATCAGTTCGGTCTGGGCCGGGCTTTTGGCCGAGAAGGCGATGAAGAGCGCGGCACCGATGCCGAGCACCGACTGCCAGAAGAATTTCCAGCGACTGGCCAGGCCGTTCGGGTCGCGATAGACCACCTTCTTCCAGTCGTCGTACCAGCCGACGATGCCGTAGCCGAGCGTGACGACCAGCACCGTCCACACGTATTTATTCGACAAGTCGCCCCAGAGCAGGGTCGTGATGCCGATGGCGATCAGGATCAGGACGCCGCCCATGGTTGGCGTGCCGGATTTGACCAGGTGGGTCTGCGGGCCGTCGTTGCGCACCGCCTGGCCGATCTTCTTGGCCGCCAGCCAGCGGATGACCGCCGGGCCGGCCGCCAGCGACAGCAGCAGCGCCGTCATCGTCGCCAGCACGGCGCGCAGCGTGATGTAGTTGAAGACGTTGAAGAAGCGAACGTCCTGGGCGAGCCATTGGGCCAGTGCGAGCAGCATCAGTGTGCCTCCTCGGGAGCGACGGGTGCTGCCAGCGCATCGGCCACCCGTTCCATTTTCATGAAGCGCGAACCCTTGACCAGCACGGTGGTTTCGGGGCCCAACTCCTTTTCGACGGCGGCAATCAGCTTGTCGACGTTGCAGTAATGCTTCGCCCCTTCGCCAAAATTGCGCACCGCCAGTTGCGCTGCATCGCCGAGCGCGAACAGGCGGTCGATGCCCTGGCTCTTGGCGTAGCCGCCGATTTCATCGTGGTACTGGCCGCTGGCCTCGCCGATCTCGCCCATGTCGCCGAGCACCAGCAGCTTGCGGCCGATGGTGGCGGCCAGCACGTCAATGCCGGCCCGCACGGAATCCGGATTGGCGTTATAGGTATCGTCGAGAATCTCGGCACCGAGCTTGCCAACACGCCGTTGCAGGCGGCCCTTGACGCCCGAGAAGGCTTCCAGCCCGGCAACCACGGCGGTCATCGGGATACCGGCGGCGAGGCAGGCAGCGGCCGCTGCCACGGCATTGCGGGCGTTATGGCGACCGGGAATGGACAAGGTCAAGGAAGCACGGCCTTCCGGGGCGGCCAATTCGATGGCGATTTCCAAACCGTGCTGACGTACCTTGCCGGAGACATCTGCCGTATGGTCGATGCCAAAAGTCCGCACCGGACGCCCCTCGGCCATGCTGCGCCACAGACCGGCGTAGGCGTCGTCAGCATTGATCACGGCGACGCCATTCGCCGGCAGACCGCCGAAGATGGCTCCTTTTTCACGCGCCACTTCATCCAGATCGCCCATGCCCTCAAGGTGGGCACGTTGGGCGTTGGTGACCAGCGCCACGGTCGGCGCGCCGATCGGCGCCAGATAGGCGATTTCGCCCGGATGATTCATGCCCATTTCGATCACGGCCGCACGGTGCGAGGCACGTAGGCCAAGCAAAGTCAGCGGCAGGCCGATATCGTTGTTGAGGTTGCCCCGGGTCGACAGCACCGCCGCACCGAACGCAGCCTTGAGAATGGCAGCGACCATTTCCTTGGTCGTCGTCTTGCCATTCGAACCCGTCACGGCGATCACCGGCAGATTGAATTCCGCACGCCAGGCAGCCGCCAAACGCCCCAGGGCGAGGCGCGTGTCATCCACAATGACGGCGGAGACCCCGGCCGGCACCTTGCTCTCGTCCGCCACCAGCAGCGCTGTTGCGCCAGCGGCCAGAGCCGGCGCCAAAAAGTCGTGAGCATCGAAACGCTCGCCGGCCAATGCGACGAACAACTGCCCATCGGCGATGGCACGCGTATCGGTGGAAACGCCGTTGATCGGGACATCGGCGCCAATCAGGCGCCCCTGCACCGCCTGTGCCACTTGCGAGAGCAACCAGTTCATGCTGCCTCCTCCTGTTTGCTTTGCCGCAGGGCCAATGCCGCTCCGGCCTGTTCGACATCGGAGAAAGGCAGGCGAACGCTGCCCATATCCTGATAAGGTTCATGGCCCTTGCCGGCGAGCAGGATCACATCGCTGTCGCCAGCCTCGAGTACGGCGCGCCGGATGGCCAGCGCACGGTCAGCCTCGACTTCGGCCTGTTTCATCCCGGCAGTAATCTCGGCGATGATCGTCATTGGCGCTTCGCTGCGCGGATTGTCACTGGTGACCAGCACGCGATCAGCCAGGCGCTCGGCCAGTTCACCCATCTGCGGCCGCTTGCCCTTGTCGCGATCACCACCGCAACCAAAGACGACAGTCAGGCGGCCGCCTCGCGTGGCAGCCACGTCCCGCAAGGCGGCCAGGGCGTTTTCCAGCGCATCGGGCGTATGGGCGTAGTCGACGACGACCAGCGGCTCGCCGTTGCCACCGACCCGCTCCATGCGTCCCGGCGGCGGCGTCAGCTCGGACAGGCGGAGCGCCACATCGGCCGCGGCCAGACCGGCATCGTGCAGCACAGCCGCCACGGCCAGCAGGTTGGAAATGTTGTAACGACCGACCAGCACCGTATCCACGGTGGCCCGACCGTTCGGCAGGATCAGGCTGAAGCGCTGACCAAAGGGGGTATCGACCAGATCCTCGGCCCGCACCAGCGCCGGGAAATCGCGCCGGGCTTCGCCGATGGCATAACCAAGAACGCGCATGGCCGTCGTGTTGCGCATCAACTGAAGCCCGAATTCGTCATCCAGATTGACAATGGCAGTACGCAGGCGCGGCCAGTGGAAGAGCTTTTCCTTGGCATCGGCATAGGCTTCCATCGTGCCGTGGTAATCGAGGTGGTCGCGGGTGAAGTTGGTGAATACCGCGACATCGACCCGGGCGCCATTCATCCGGCCTTCTTCGATACCGATCGAACTGGCTTCCAGTGCACAGGCGGCGGCATTCCGGGCACGAAAATCGGCCAGATAACGCATCAGCGTCGTCGCTTCCGGCGTCGTAAAGCCGGTTTCGACCAGGGAATCCGGGAAACCCGCGCCCAGCGTACCGATGATCGCGCAGGGTTTCGGGTAGACCTGCGCGATGCACTGGCTGATCGTCGTCTTGCCATTGGTGCCGGTAATGGCGATCAGCGACAGGCCTTCGCTCGGATAAGCATAGACGGCATGAGCCAACGGCCCGGCCAGCGGACGCAGGGCATCGACCGGCAAGTTGGCAATGGCCAAGGCCGAATCCCAGGAAAAATCCGCGCTTGGCTGCCACAGCACAGCCACCGCACCACGCGCCAGCGCGTCAGCGATATAACGACGCCCATCGGCCATGTCGCCCGGATAAGCCAGGAAGAGGTCACCCGCCTGAACCTGGCGGCTGTCATCGGCAACGCCGGTAGGCTGGATGCCCATCGCATCCAGACGATCAAGCAGTTCGCGCGGCGTGCTCATGACGACACCCTTGGCGCTACGCGCCGTCCCGCCAAGCGGGAGCCTTCGCACTTGGGGCGGCCCTGCGTGCTCATAGCTTGCCCTTTCCGGCCTCGGCCGCGGCTACCTGGATCGGCGCATCCGGCGGGATGCCCAGCGTGCGCAGGGCGCCGCCCGTAATCTGCGAGAAGGCCGGACCAGCGACGTCGCCGCCGAAATGGCCGCCAGCTGTTGGCTCGTCAATCATCACCGCGACCACCAGACGCGGATCGCTGATCGGCGCGATGCCGACAAAGGAAGCCACGTACTTGCGGGCATAGACGCCGCCCTCGACCTTGTAGGCGGTACCGGTCTTGCCGCCGATGCGATAGCCCGGTACGCGCGCCTTGGGCGCGGTCCCCTCCGGCCCGGCCGCCATTTCCAGCATGGCGCGCAATTCGCGCGCCGTTTGCGGCGAGAAGATCGGCGTACCGCGCGGCGGTGCATCTTCGATCTTGGTCAGCGACAGCGGCATCAGCTCGCCCTCATGGGCAAAGACGGTATAGGCCCGCGCCATCTGCACCAGGCTGACGGCAATGCCGTGGCCATAGGACATCGTGGCCTGCTCGATCGGCCGCCAGTTCTTCCACGGCCGAAGACGGCCATTGACCTCGCCCGGGAAACCAAGATTCGGCGCCTGGCCAAAGCCGACGCTATCGAACAGATCCCACATTTCCTTCGGTGTAAAGCCAAGGGCCATCTTGGCCGTACCGACGTTCGACGATTTCTGGATCACCTGCGCCACGGTCAGTGCGCCGTGCGGGTGAGCGTCGGAAATGGTCGCCGGGCCAATGGTCATCTTGCCCGGGGCACAATTGATGATCGTATCGAAACGCACCTTGCCTTTTTCGAGGGCCAGCGCCGCCGTAAACGGCTTCATCACCGACCCCGGCTCGTAGGTATCGGTGATGGCGCGGTTGCGCAACTGAGCGCCGGACAGGCGCTCGCGATTGTTCGGGTTGTAGGTCGGCCAGTTGGCCAGGGCCAGGATTTCACCATTGCGCGCATCGATCACGATGGCGCCGCCGGCTTTGGCGCTGTGCTTCTCGACCGCCTCCTTGAGCTGGCTGTAGGCGAGGTACTGGATCTTGGAGTCGAGAGCCAGGCGAACATCCTTGCCATCCTGCGGCGGCTTGGTCGCGCCGACATCCTCGACGATGCTGCCGCGCCGATCGCGAATCACGGTGCGGCTACCCGGGCGACCGAACAGGCTGTTCTGGAAAGCTAGCTCGACGCCCTCCAGACCCTTGTCGTCAACGCCGGTAAAGCCGACGATGTGGGCCGTCATGTCGCCGGTCGGGTAGAAGCGGCGATATTCCTTTTCCTGATGAATGCCGGGAAACTTCACGGCGGCGATACGATCCGCGGTTTCCGGAGACACCTGGCGCTTTACATAGGTGAAGGTCTTGTCGGAAGCGAGCTTGCCGTCGAGCTCCCGCACATTCATGTCGAGCATTTCGGACAACTGACGCTTCTGTTGCGCATTCATTGTCCGGGCGTCACCCGGAATGGCCCAGATCGACTTCATCGGCGTCGACACTGCCAGCATGTCGCCATTGCGATCGACGATCTTGCCGCGCGAAGCAGAAATCTCGATGTCGCGGCGATAGCGGGAATCACCCTTTTCCTGCAGGAAGTCGTTGTGGATCACCTGCAGGTAGAAGCCACGCGCCACCAGGGCCAGAAACGCGGCCATCAACAACAAGCCGACCGTGCGCGAACGCCAGCCCTGCAAGGCCAATTGCAGCACCGGGCTTTCGGTAAAGCGATGTCCACGCTGGGGGCGACGACGAACAACCATCAGCGCGCCCCCTTCTTGATCGGCGCCTGCGCCTGAACCACTCGCCCGACCGCGTCCGGCGTCACCATATGCAGACGATCACGGGCAATCTTCTCGATGCGCGGATGCGTCGCCCAGGTCGACATCTCCAGCTGCAACTGGCCGTATTCCACATCAAGCTGGCGCACCCGCTCCTGCTCCGTTTCCAGGGCCTGGAAAAGCTTGCGCGCGCGGTGCTGGGAGGTCACCACACCCAACGCGCAAACCACAACGGCCAAGAGAAGGATCATGTTGAAACGGAGCATTTACAGCTTCTCGGCAATCCGCATGACGGCACTGCGCGCCCGGGGATTGGCATCGATTTCAGCGGCGGACGGCTTGATGGCCTTGCCGACCAGGCGCAGCTTGGGCTTGGGCAACTGATCGGCCCGCAAGGGCAGATTCTTGGGCAGCGCATCGGCGACTGACTGGTCACGCATGAAATTCTTGACGATGCGGTCTTCCAGCGAATGGAAGGAAATCACCACCAGTCGGCCACCCGGCTTGAGCAACTCAAGCGCTTGCGGCAGGGCTACCTCCAGCTGGCGGAGCTCTTGATTGATATGAATCCGTAAAGCTTGAAAGCTGCGCGTCGCCGGGTCCTGCCCTGGCTCACGGGTGCGCACGGTCTCGCGTACGAGGGCCGCGAACTGACCTGTTGTGACAATTGGTTGTTCGAGCCGAGCAGCCACAACCTTCTTTGCAATCTGGAAAGCAAACCGTTCTTCGCCATAGTTTCTAATGACCTCCGTTATGTCTCTTATCTCCGCACGCGCCAACCACTCGGCCGCCGTCTCGCCCTGCGTCGTATCCATACGCATGTCGAGCGGCGCGTCGTAGCGAAAACTGAAGCCGCGCTCCCCGTCGTCGATTTGCGGCGACGACACCCCTACATCAAACAAAACCCCATCGACATCGCGAACACCTGCCTCGCGCGCCGCCTCGGCCAATTCGCCGAAGGCGCGATGGACCAGCAAAAAACGGGAATCATTGATCATCGCGCCCGCCGCTATGGCTTGCGGGTCGCGGTCGACCGCCACCAGGCGGCCTTTTTCGTTCAGTTCGGAAAGAATCAGGCGGCTGTGGCCGCCGCGCCCGAAGGTGGCGTCAACGTAGGTGCCGTCGGCTTTGATCGCCAGGGCACCCACCGCCTCCTCGAGCAGCACCGTCACATGGGCGGCACCGCGGGTCACAGGACAAGGTCTCCGAAGCCCGGTGGCAGGTCGCCGGACAGCACCTCCGCCGCCAGGTCATTCTGTTGCTTCCAGCCCGCCTCGCTCCAGATCTCGAAGTGCGTCCCCATGCCGACCAGATAGACGGTCTTTTCAAACTTGGCGTACTCGCGCAACTCGGGGGCAATCAGGATACGGCCAGCGGAATCAAGCTCCTCGGTACGCGCGTTACCTACCAGCACGCGCTTGATCGGCGCTGCTTTCGGGTCAAGGCTCGATGCCTTGAGAATCTGGTCGCGAATCGGCTGCCAGGCCGGCGATGGGTATAGCAGCAGGCAACGATGCGGGTGCGCGGTCAGGACCAGCGAACCCTCACTGGCGGCGAGCAGGGCGTCACGGTGCCTTGCCGGTATGGCAAGCCGTCCCTTCGCATCCAGATTAAGTGCTGCCGCCCCTTCGAACATCCCTCGTCTCGCTCCCCGTTTACCCACTTTTCAACACGTTTACCCACTTTAGAGGAACATCTCCCCTCAGTCAATAGTGGAATCACGAATTTTTTCTTATGCAACAAGGACTTACGGATACTTTTCTCGACAATATTTGGAGAAAATTTCCGTTAAAAATCAATGCAAGGAAATAGAGACTTAAAGTGACTTATCAGGAGTTGATGAAAGTCAAAAACATTCCATTGCGCGGCATGCCGACGTGGTAAAAAGTGGAATGAATTGAGGGCAAGCCCTCTCGACCGGCCCAAGGCCGGTCACCGCCGAATCAGCCGAAAAAGACCGAAACCTGGTTGCGGCCTTCGTGCTTCGCCCGATAGAGCGCCTGATCGGCGCAGCGCGTCAGATCATCCGGGGTCTTGCCGTGTTCGGGGTAAGCCGCAACCCCCAGCGAGATGGTAAAGCTAATCTGGAAATTGCCATGCGTCACCCGCAGCGCTTCAACCGCGCTCCGCCAACCCTGGGCACGCAGCATGGTCGTTTCCAAGGGCATGTTGGGCAACAGGATCAAAAACTCCTCGCCGCCATAGCGACAGGCCACGTCCTCGGTCCGAATGTCGGCCAACAGCGTCGAGGCAAGCATGCGCAACACTTCGTCGCCCACTTGGTGGCCGTAAGTGTCGTTAACCCGCTTGAAATGGTCGATATCCAGCATGACCAAGGAGAGCGGAATGCCTTCACGACGCGCCCGGGAAACCTCGCGCTCCAGGGTTTCATCGAGATAGCGCCGGTTATACAACCCGGTCAGGCTGTCGCGTACCGCCAATTCCTGCAGCGCAACCTGCAAGCGGCCAATTTCCTCGATCCGGGCGTGCAACTGGCGATTGGTTTCCCGCAAGGCACTTTCCACGGCCTTGCGCTCACTCACGTTGCGCGTAATGCCAAGAATTGTCCGCGCCACACCATCGGCATCCAGCAAGTAGCTGGAAACCACCTCGGTGGTGATGACATCACCGCTCTTGCACACCTGCTCCAGTTCGCTGACGACGACACTGGCCGCCTTGTCCCCCGCTGCAATCCGCCGCAGACGCTGGTCAATATCCCGCGCCGCGCGCGCCGCCGAATCCGGCGTCAGCCGCACATCCACCGGCTGCCCGACCATTTCTTCCGGCAAGTAGCCGGACAGTTCCTTGATGGCAGGACTGACGTAGGTATAGGTCCGACTGGGAATATCGAGCGTCCAGATCACATCATGACTATTCTCGGCCAGCATGCGGTAGCGGGCCTCGCTCTCCATCAATCGACTGGCGGTCAACTCTTCTTCCCGCTCGGCGCGCATGAGACGGATCAAAAGCAAGGACAATGACAAGAAAAGAAGAAGCGCCGCCACGCCCGCCATGGCAAAGGTCTGATGCCAGCCCGCCAGGTAATCCGCGGTCGCCAGGCCGGCTGTCACGTACAGCGGATATTCACCAACACGCCGAAACCCGTAAAGGCGCTCCACGCCGTCGGTGGTCGCTTGGAACCGGATAGTCCCAAACCCTTCCCCGGCCTCCAGCCTCATCTGCAACGGATTGTTTAGTAGCGCCCGGTTAACCTGCTCAGGCGCAAACGGCCGGCTCAGAATCAGCTTGCCCGCATCGGTACGGCGAACCGAAACGACCCCATTCTGGCCAATACCGGGCGCATCCAGCATTTGCGACATATGCGCAATGTCCAGCAGCGCCACCACCGCACCAAGCAGACCTCCCGAAGCATCACGTATCGGCAGCGCCGCCACTAGCGAAGAACGCCCGGACAGGCGATCGACGAGGACCTCCGAGAGGAAAAGCGAAATGTTCGAGCCTTCGGCAAAAAACCTGAAGTAGCTACGGTCACGAAAGCCCACCGACGGCGGCGAGGCATCCGGGGCATGGAGCAAATGGCCCGAAGCGTCGATCACGCGAAAACCCTGAACCTCCGGAAAGCGCCCTGAGTAATGCCGAAGCTCGCTGATGACGCTCTGGCGGAAACGCGCATCAGCGCCCGGTTTAAGGGCATCATGGGGCAAGGATGCGGCCAGACGCTCCAGATCGCCGTGCACCCGCCGCATTGTCAGCGCCAGTCGTGCCTCAAGAAGAGCGGAGGCTCCCAGCACCTCCGATTCAGCCTTTCGCTCTGCCTCCTGGCGTCCTTCCTGCAGCAAAAAAACCAGCAACGAGGCAATACCGAGCCAGGTCAATGCAAAGAATAGAAGCAAGCGCACCCTGGGAGGACCGAAAGTCCGAATGATCCATCCGCAGGAAGATTGCGAATCCATCAGGGAATCAGACCCCAGAAATTCCAGAACCAGCGAGAAATGGCCCGAGCGGAAAACCGCCGAGCCAGCAAGTGCTACTTGCTCTGACCAAGCTTCTGCTCGATGCGCGCCAGCGGCATGGCGCCTGGCACGCGCTCACCATCACTGAAGAACATGGTCGGCGTACCTGAGATGTTCAGCTTGCGACCGAACTCCTGATTCTTGGATACAGCGGACGTATCGCAATCTTCACGGCCCGACGGTGCCTTGCCCTCGACCATCCAGTCATTCCATGCTTTGGCGCGATCGGATGAGCACCAGATCTGCTTGGATTTGCGCACGGAGTCTTCGGAAAGAATCGGAAGCAAGAAGGTATAGACCGTAACGTTTTCCAGCTTCAACAAATCCTTGGCCAGGCGCTTGCAGTAGCCGCAGTTGGGATCCTCGAAGGTGGCCATCACCCGCTTGCCATCGCCGCGTACCTGCTTGATCGCCCGATCCAGCGGCAATTCGCTGAACTTGATCGCAGTCAGCTTTTTCATGCGCTCTTCAGTCACATTCTTCATCGTCTTACCATCGATCAGCGGCCCGACGATGATCGCCGTTCCCTTTTCGTCGGTATAGACAATGTTGCCATCTGCAAAGACTTCATACAGGCCAAGGTAACCAGACTTGGTCACACTCTCGACCCTGGCACCAAGCTTGGACTCCATCGACTTCTTGATATCAGCCTCGTCAGCCACGGCTTGCGCCCCAAAAGCAACGGCCAACACGAGAGGCAAGAACTTCTTCAACATTCGATTCTCCTAAAGGGCACCCAGCGCATATCGCGCCAAGGCATTTTTGACGAAGGGCAAGCCATTCGTCAGATTGAGACCAAAATTGCGCAACGGGCGCAACCCAGGCTGCGATTCCCGAAACAAGCGGCGCAAATTATCGGTCATTGTCTGCATCAACACGGTCTCTTCACGCCGGGCGCGCTGATACTTCTGCAGCAAACGCACCTCGCCAATATCTTCCCACGGTCGCGTTACAGCCAGCAGACAAGCCAACTCCCTGGCATCCTGAAAGCCGAGATTGATGCCGTGCCCGGACAAGGGATGAATACCATGCGCCGCATCGCCGACCAAAGCCAGGCGCGGAGCAACAGTCTGAGGCACACGCATCAATCGCAACGAAAAGGCCGCCGGAGACGTTAGCAACTCAAGCTTACCCAGAACTCGCTCACCAGCATCGGCAACTCTCTCGCAAAGCAATTCGGGAGGAAGGGCGCAAAGCTCGTCAGCATGTTGATCCGGCGTAGACCACACAATGGAAATGCGGTTTCCCGGCAACGGCAAATAAGCCAGCACGCCATCGTCCCGGAACCATTGAAAGGCCGTATTGCGATGTGTTTTCTCGGTGGAAAAATTGGCCACCAGGCCTTTTTCGCCATACGGCGTATTCACCGCCGAAAGCCCAGCCGCTGCGCGCACCCAGGAATCTCGACCATCGGCGCCAACCAGCAATCGAGCCGATAGCGTTGCACCGTCATTCAGTCGCAAAACGGCTGCATCGTGCCGGAACTCAAGCTGCTCGGGCCGAGCCGGACAAAATAGCGTGAGATTGCTTTGGCGCTTGGCGCTCTCCCAGAATTCACAGGCCATCAAGGCCGACTCCAGGATACAACCCAATTCGGCAACGCCAGTTTCAAAAGCCGAGAACTCCAGCTTGCCGCCACCATCGCCGCAAATCTGCATGGCGCGAATCGGCGCCATGCGCTCGGGGTCGAGATGGCGCCAAGCTCCGATCGAATCGAGGAAGGCCACATTCGCAGGGCTGATCGCGTAAATACGCGCATCCCACCCCTCGGGCCGACGTGGCGGCTGGTTTTCGACCAAGGCAATACGCAGCCGCGTGTCGCGCAGGGCCAAGGCCAGACTGGCTCCAGCCAAGCCACCACCAACAATAATCAGATCAAACTGCTGCATGCCGGCAATTATGCCGATTCAGGGAAATGTAACAAGCGCTCAGGCAGCAGGATTGCCGCCACCGCTACCGGACTGCGGCTTGTTTTGACGCGGACGACGATTGTTGTTCGTGCGCGGCCGATGCTTTTTCTGCTGAGGAGCACCGCCTCCCCCCGGATTGCCACCGCCCGGCTTGCTATGCTGCGAAGTATTACCTCGCCCGTGGCTGCCACCACCGCCGTGCGGCTCATTGCCGGAAATGCGGTTACCCGGCGCAAGCTGAATTTCCAGCTCGATAATTTCATCCCACTGCTCGTCAGTACGATCACGCTCCGGAACAGACAGGAGTTCGCGCAGACGGCGGCGGGTATCTACCTGCGGCGCGACAGCAACAGCAGGCGGGTTTTCTGGGGGATTTTCTGGATTGGAATCGTTCATTGGAAACCGAAAAAACGGAGTCCGTCAAAAACGAACTCCGCATTCATTAACATCGAATTACTTCTTCTTAGCAGCGCTTTTCTTGGCAGCAACGGAAGCCTTGAAAGCCGTACCTGCGGTGAACTTCGGCACCGTGGTCGCAGGAATCTTCAACGTTGCGCCGGTCTTGGGATTCTTGCCGGTGCGCGCTGCGCGCTTTGCGGACTTGAACGTACCGAACCCGACGAGAGTAACAGACTCTCCCTTGGTGACGGTCGCAACCACCGCGCCGATAATGGCAGACAACGCCTTGTCAGCAGCAGCCTTGGTGATACCAGCTTCTTTTGCAGCAACTTCGACCAGCTCGGATTTATTCATCTAAGTGCCTCCTGTTACCTATCAATGTTTAAGAAAACTGGCCGTCGGAACGGCAGCAGAGTAAAAGTAGCATACCTTTTTGAATAAGTGTTGGCCCCAAAGGGCCTATTTACGGGCAACTACGTGAATATTTGTATTATTCATACGCCCGCAACAATTCTGCGCGGAATAAACAAACCCGGCGCGGAGCCGGGTTTGTAGTAAGGCCTTTCAAAAAGCGATTACTTGCTCTCTGCTTTGGCTTCTTCCTTGACTGGTTCAGCCGATTTTTCACCGTGTGAAATCTCAAGCGCGCCCTCATTCTGCTTGCCGATATGCTGGTCGATCTGCGGCAACTGGTGGGCGATACCCTTGTGACAGTCGATACAGGTCTTGCCTTCGTCAAACGCCTTCGGATGCATGCGGGCCGGACGGTCGCCCTGCTCGGTGTAGTCCATGTAAGCGAAGTTATGGCAATTACGGCACTCGCGGGAATCAGACTTCTTCATGCGCGCCCATTCATTCTGGGCCAGCTCATGACGTTTCTTGTTGAACTTCTCCGGCGTATCGATAGTGCCGAGGATTTTGTGCAACACCTCGTTGGAAGCCTGAATCTTGCGAATCATCTTCGGCCCCCACTCCTTCGGCACGTGGCAATCCGGGCAGGTGGCACGGACGCCGGTACGGTTGGTGTAGTGCACCGTGTTCTGGTACTCCCGAAACACGTTCTCTTCCATCTCGTGACAGGAAATACAGAAGGATTCCTTGTTGGTAGCCTCCAGCGCCCAGTTAAAGCCGCCCCAGAAAACGATACCGGCAACAAACAGCAACAGGGCCGTCGTCACGCCAATGCGTTGAACCCAGGTGGGCATAAGATTCTTCAGACTCATCATTCCCCCTTCTTGGCGGCTGGTTTATAGGTATTCTCGACCAGCGGCTTGGCGTCGAACTGCGGCACATGGCACTGCATGCAGAAGTAACGGCGCGGCGAGATGTTCTTCAACTTGTTGTCCTCGCGGTCGAGGTAATGAGACTTGGCCACCTTGGTTGCACCGGTTTCCTCGGCGCGCTCCTTGGAGTGGCAGTCCATACACTTGTTGAAGTTCTGCGTGATGTTGTAGCCCTTGACGCTGTGCGGAATCAGCGGCGGCTGCTTCTGGAAGTTGCGCTGGATGTTGGACTGGTCCTTTTCCGGCTTGAACATATTGACCTTGGAGTTCCCCTCGATCGTCACGCCACCAATTTCGTTGACCAGTTCCTGTGCGCTGACCATGCCGATGCCGCCCAAGGCGATGCCGGCGGCCAAGGCCAGAGTGGTAATCAATTTCATCTTTTCACCTCCGAGAGGCGGCCGGCTTGCTGTGCCGACCGCTGTTCGTTGTTATCGTTGAATCAGGCCTTGGTCACCTTGACCGCGCACTTCTTGTAGTCCGTTTCCTTGGAAATCGGGCAGGTCGCATCAAGGGTCACCTTGTTAACCAGACGGCCGGCATCGAAGAATGGAATGAAGACCAGGCCACGGGGCGGCTTGTTGCGACCACGCGTTTCGACACGCATGACCACCTCGCCACGACGGGAGGCGATCTTGACCTCCATGCCGCGCTGCAGGCCACGGTCGCGAGCATCGTCCGGGTGCATGAATACCACGGCATCCGGGAAGGATTTATAGAGCTCCGGAACGCGGCGAGTCATCGAGCCGGTGTGCCAGTGTTCCAGAACGCGACCAGTACACATCCACAGGTTATATTCGGCATCCGGCATTTCTGGGGGATCCTGGTACGGCAGCGCGAAGATGACTGCCTTACCGTCCTTGTGGCCGTAGAACTTGATGCCCTCACCCTTCTTGACGTAGGGGTCGTAGCCTTCGCGGAAGCGCCACAGGGTTTCCTTGCCTTCGACCACCGGCCAACGCAGGCCGCGCGCCTTGTGATACTGATCGAATGGTGCCAGATCGTGACCATGACCACGACCAAACTTGGCGTACTCCTCGAACAGACCCTTCTGAATGTAAAAGCCAAGCATCTTGGAATCGTCGTTTTCGAAACCCGGCGCAGTTTCAGACAGCTTGTACTTGTTCACCACGCCGTTGGCGTAGAGGATGTCGAACAAGGTCTTGCCCTTCAGCTTGGCATCCTTGGCGATCAACTCGGCCGGCCACACTTCCTCAACCTTGAACCGCTTGGCAAATTCCATCACCTGCCAGACATCGGAGCGAGCCTCGCCCGGCGCCTTGACTTGCTGGCGCCAGAACTGGGTACGACGCTCGGCGTTACCGTAAGCACCTTCCTTTTCGACCCACATGGCAGTCGGCAGGATCAGGTCGGCGGCCATGGCGGACACCGTCGGGTACGGGTCGGACACGACGATGAAGTTCTCCGGCTTGCGCCAGCCCGGATACAGTTCTTCGTTGATGTTCGGACCGGCCTGCATGTTGTTGTTGCACTGCTGCCAGTAGAAATTGACCTTGCCGTCCTTCAGCGCACGGGCCATTGCGACGGCATGCAGACCAACCTTCGGGTTAATGGTGCCGTCCGGCAGCCCCCAGATTTCCTCGGTGTGCTTGCGGTGCTCCGGATTGGTAACGACCATATCGGCTGGCAGGCGATGGGAGAAGGTACCGACTTCGCGTGCCGTACCGCAGGCAGACGGCTGACCGGTCAGCGAGAACGGGCTGTTGCCGGGCTCGGAAATCTTGCCGACCAACAGGTGCACGTTGTAGATCATGTTATTGACCCACGTACCGCGCGTGTGCTGGTTGAAACCCATGGTCCAGAAGGAAACGCACTTGACCTTCGGGTCGGCATACAACTCGGCCATGGCGATCAGGTCTTTGGACGGCACGCCGGACAGCTTGGACACCTTGTCAGCCGTGTAGTCGGAGACGAATTTCTTGAATTCATCGAAGGTAATCGGCGTCGACTTGCCAGTATCCCCCTTCGGCTTACCATCTTCACCCGGATAACCGTTGCTGGTCGCTTTCTTTTCCAACGGATGGGTCGGACGCAGGCCGAAGCCAATATCGGTTTCGCCCTTCTTGAAATTGACGTGCTTGCTGACGAAGTCCTGATTGACCTTACCCGTCGTGATGATGTGATGACAGATGAAGTTCAGGATCGCCAGATCGGTATTAGGCTTGAACACCATCGGGATGTCAGCCAGTTCGAACGAACGGTGCTCAAAGGTGGACAGCACACCGACCTTGACGTTCTTGCTCGACAGCTTGCGGTCCGTAATGCGCGTCCACAGGATGGGGTGCATCTCGGCCATGTTCGAGCCCCACAGGAAGAAGGCATCGGCATGCTCGATGTCGTCGTAGCAGCCCATCGGCTCGTCGATACCGAAGGTGCGCATGAAGCCTGCAACAGCGGAGGCCATGCAATGGCGGGCATTGGGATCGAGATTGTTGGAGCGGAAGCCAGCTTTCCAAAGCTTGGAAGCGGCATAACCTTCCCAGATCGTCCATTGGCCCGAACCGAACATGGCGATACCGTCCGCTCCCTTGGCCTTGAGCGTCGCCTTGCACTTCTCTTCCATAATGTCGAAAGCCTGCTTCCAGGAAATCGGCTTGAAGTCACCGTTCTTGTCGAACTTGCCATCCTTCATGCGCAGCATGGGCGTCGTCAGACGGTCGGAACCGTACATGATCTTGGAGAGGAAGTAGCCCTTGATGCAGTTCAAGCCGCGGTTAACCGGCGCATCCGGGTCACCCTGAGTAGCGACCACACGGCCATCCTGAGTGCCCACCAGCACGCCGCAACCGGTGCCACAGAAGCGGCAAGCCGCCTTGTCCCAGCGGATATCGTCCTTGCCTTGGGCCAGCGCCGTTCCAGGAGCAGCCATGCCGGCCGCCGACATGGCTGCCGCGGCCGCATTGGCCTTGATAAAATCGCGTCGATTGAGTTTCACGCTTGTACCTCCTCGGTTTCTACTGATTCGTCGTCACTGTACTGATAGACCATGGCAACCGATGCGACACCGGGCAAACCGTGCAGGGTCACATACTTGTTGGCGGCCGACTCAAGATCGTCATCTTCCAGCACGACGACCATTTTCCCTTCCGGGGTCTCGGCATGAATCTCCAGGCCGGAAAGCTTGAGCAAAGCCTCGCGCGCCTCAGCCAGGCGACCGGGCGTTATATGCAAAATGGCACTGGAAATATTCATGCGGGACAACCTCCTGAAAATGCAGACGGCAGAACGAACTGCCACGGGGCGTAATCTCTCCGATTAGTAGGGGTATTCAATTGATTTGAGTCAACTCCACTCGCACGGATAACTCAATCTAGTACCAACGCCAAGAATTTGTTAATACTTTTTAACTACGCACCACAGGCAGAATCCGGCGAATCACGATTCCGATCAGCTATCGGCGGTATTAATGCAATCAATTGGAACAATCGCGAAGTCTTACCTATCATTCGATCTGTCTTCACCGCACAACTCACCCAAACCCAAGCAAGGAGAAACCCGATGTCGCTTATCAACACCCAGGTTCAACCGTTCAAGGCCCAGGCTTTCCATAACGGGAAGTTCATTGAAGTCACCGATGCCAGCCTGAAGGGCAAGTGGTCCGTGCTGATTTTCATGCCGGCCGCCTTCACCTTCAACTGCCCGACTGAAATCGAAGATGCCGCCAACAACTACGCCGAGTTCCAGAAGGCCGGCGCCGAGGTGTACATCGTCACCACCGACACCCACTTCTCGCACAAGGTCTGGCACGAAACCTCCCCGGCTGTCGGCAAGGCCCAGTTCCCGCTGGTCGGCGACCCGACCCACGCCCTGACCCGTGCCTTCGACGTGCATATCGATGAGGAAGGCCTGGCCCTGCGCGGCACCTTCGTGATCAATCCGGATGGCATGATCAAGACCGTTGAAATTCACTCCAACGAAATCGCCCGCGACGTTTCCGAGACCCTGCGCAAGCTGAAGGCCGCCCAATACACCGCCAGCCACCCGAACGAAGTCTGCCCGGCCAAGTGGAAGGAAGGCGAAAAGACTCTGGCTCCGTCGCTGGACCTGGTCGGCAAGATCTAAGCCCCAACCGCCAACAGAGATAAACAACAAAAAGAAACCCGCCGCTACCTGGCGGCGGGATTTCAGCGAAAAGCTGCGGCGCACCGCAGTTTTTCAGTGAAATTCAAAAACAGTTTCAAGGGAGAACAGCACCATGCTCGACACCGCCATCAAAGGCCAATTAAAGGCCTATCTCGAACGCCTGCAACGCCCCATCGAACTGGTCGCCACGCTGGACGACAGCGCCAAGGGCCAGGAAATGCGAGCACTGATCAACGACATCCTCGAATGTTCGAACAAGGTCAGCTTGCGCGAAAACGCCGGCTTCGCCCGTGTCCCCTCGTTCGCCGTCGGCCTGCCCGGCGAAACGCCGCGCATCCATTTTGCCGGCCTGCCGATGGGCCACGAATTCACCTCGCTGGTGCTCGCCCTGCTGCAGACCGGCGGCCATCCGCCCAAGGTTGAACAATCGGTCATTGACCAAATCAAGGCCCTGCCCGGCAGCTTTGACTTCGAGACCTACATCTCGCTGTCCTGCCACAATTGCCCGGACGTTGTGCAGGCACTGAATCTGATGGCCGTACTCAACCCCGGCGTCACCAGCACGATGATCGACGGCGCCATGTTCCAGGACGAAGTGAACTCTCGCCAGATCATGGCCGTGCCGACCACCTACCTGAACGATGCTGAATTCGGCGCCGGCCGCATGCTGATCGAAGAAATTCTGGCCAAGGTCGACACCGGCGCCGCCGCCCGCGCCGCCGAAGAACTCGGCAAGAAAGAAGCCTTCGATGTGCTCGTCGTCGGCGGCGGCCCGGCCGGCGCGGCAGCATCCATCTACGCTGCCCGCAAGGGCATCCGCACCGGCATCGTGGCCGAGCGTTTCGGCGGTCAGGTCATGGACACGCTGGGCATCGAAAACTTCATCTCGGTCAGCCACACCGAAGGCCCGAAGCTGGTCGCCTCGCTGGAGCAACACGTCAAGGAATACGACGTCGATGTGATGAACCTGCAACGCGCCAGCAAGCTGATTCCGGCCAGCGAAAATGGCGGTCTGATTGCGCTCGAACTCGAAAACGGCGCGAAGCTGCAGGCCAAGACGGTCATCCTCTCCACCGGCGCCCGCTGGCGTGAAATGAACGTACCCGGCGAGAAGGAATACAAGGCGAAGGGTGTCTGCTTCTGCCCGCACTGTGACGGCCCGCTGTTCAAGGGCAAGCGCGTTGCGGTCATCGGCGGCGGCAACTCCGGCGTCGAAGCGGCCATCGACCTGGCTGGCATC
Source organism: Ferribacterium limneticum (assembly GCF_020510625.1). Lineage (NCBI taxonomy): Bacteria > Pseudomonadati > Pseudomonadota > Betaproteobacteria > Rhodocyclales > Azonexaceae > Ferribacterium > Ferribacterium limneticum. The sequence goes on from NZ_CP075191.1 coordinate 3,437,968, forward strand.
GTTGCTCATGTGACCCTGCTCGAATTCGCCGATACCCTGCGCGCCGATGCCGTGCTGCAAAACAAGCTCTACAGCCTGCCCAACGTCACGGTGATCAAGTCGGCGCAAACCACCGAAGTGACCGGCGACGGCCAGAAGGTCAACGGCATCACCTACAAAGACCGCGTTACGGAAGAAATCAGGCATGTCGAGCTCGAAGGCATCTTTGTCCAGATCGGCCTGCTGCCCAACACCGACTGGTTGAAGGGCACAGTAAACCTGTCGCGCTTTGGCGAAATCGAGATCGATGCCAAAGGTCACACCAGTGTGCCTGGCGTTTTCGCCGCCGGCGATTGCACCACCGTGCCCTACAAGCAGATCATCATCGCCATGGGGGCTGGCGCAACGGCTTCGCTGAGCGCTTTCGACCACCTGATCCGGACGTCGGCACCGACCTGATCCTAGCCGCTGCCAGAAAGACAAAAGGCCAACTCGCTGAGTTGGCCTTTTGCTTTTTTTGCGTGGTGGTGATGGGCAGAATCGAACTGCCGACCTATGGGTTATGAATCCATCGCTCTAACCGTCTGAGCTACATCACCACGCTCAGAGCAGAGGGCGCGGATTATAGTTGGCAGACGCTTGGCCGGTCAACCAAATTTCCAGTCGGTTATAATTCGGGACTTTTCCGCCGCCTGACTACCGAAGCGGCACCCACTGATTTATAAAGTAATTCCATGCCCAAAAAACTGTTCATCCGCACCTTTGGGTGCCAGATGAATGAGTACGACTCGGACAAAATGGCCGACGTACTCAACGCTTCCGAAGGTGTCATCAAGATCGACAACCCGGAAGAAGCCGACATCATCCTGTTCAATACCTGCTCGGTGCGCGAGAAAGCACAAGAGAAGGTTTTCCATGACCTCGGCCGTGTTCGCCACCTGAAGCAGCTGAATCCCAACCTGGTGATCGGCGTCGGCGGTTGTGTCGCCAGCCAGGAAGGCGATGCCATCGTGGCGCGCGCTCCCTATGTCGATATCGTCTTTGGTCCGCAGACGCTGCACCGTTTGCCGCAACTGATCGCAGAGCGCAAGGCCAAGGGCAAGGCGGCGGTTGATGTTTCCTTCCCGGAAATCGAGAAATTCGATGCCATGCCGCCATCTGAAATCAAGGGCGCCTCGGCTTTTGTCTCGATCATGGAAGGTTGCTCCAAGTTCTGCACCTTCTGCATCGTGCCCTACACCCGTGGCGGCGAGGTTTCTCGCCCGTTCAACGATGTGCTGACCGAAGTGGCCGATCTGGCGGCCCATGGCGTTGGCGAAGTGACGCTGCTCGGCCAGAACGTCAATGCTTATCGTGGCGACATGGAAGGCACCGAGGAAAAGGCTGATCTCGCCTTGCTGATCGAGTACATCGCCGAGATACCGGGTATCGAGCGCATTCGCTACACAACCTCGCATCCGCGCGAAATGACGCAGCGGCTGATCGACACCTATGCCACCCAGCCCAAGCTGGTCTCGCACCTGCACTTGCCGGTGCAGGCTGGCTCAGACCGTGTACTGGCAGCAATGAAGCGTGGCTACACAACACTCGAATACAAGTCGATCATCCGCAAGCTGCGTGCAGCACGGCCTGACATTTCGTTGTCGTCCGACTTCATCATCGGTTTTCCCGGCGAAACAGACGAGGATTTCGAGAAAACCATGAAGCTGATCGAGGATGTCGGCTTCGACAATTCCTTCTCCTTCATCTACAGCCCACGCCCGGGGACTCCTGCTCTCGATCTGGAAGACGCGACCCCGCCGGAAGTGAAATCAGCCCGCCTGAGCCGTCTGCAGAAGCGCATTGATGAAATGGCGCAAGTTATCAGCCAGGCCATGGTCGGCAGCATCCAGCGCGTGCAGGTCGAAGGCACCTCGAAAAAGGATGTGCACGAACTGGCAGGACGAACCGACAACAACCGCATCGTCAACTTTGCCGGCAACCCACGTCTGATCAATACCTTTGTCGATGTCCGCATCACGTCGTCCTTGTCGCACAGCCTGAGGGGCGAAATTGTCATCCGAGAAGACTAAACCGGCGCCGAAGCAGAAGCCGGTCGAACTGGCGCTGACACCGGTTGACAATGGCCAATTAGCCAATCTGTGCGGGCCACTGGACGAAAACATCCGGCAGATCGAAACCGGCTTTGACGTAGTAATCCGTCGCCGCAACGAACGCTTTTCGATCCTGGGCGAAAAGGCCCGCCTGACGGCGGATGCCATCCGGCACTTTTACGCCATGTCGCGGGCGCCGCTGTCGGTAGATGAAATCCAGCTCGGCCTGATCGAACTGACCAACGCGCCGGTCCGTCGGGTTTCGCAGCGCTCCGAAGGCCCAGTCGATGGCCCGCAACTGATCACCCGCAAGACAGACCTGCATGGCCGTACGCCACGTCAGGTGGCTTACCTGAAGGCCATTCAGGAACACGACATCACCTTCGGCATTGGCCCGGCCGGCACTGGCAAGACCTATCTGGCCGTTGCTTCCGCCGTCGATGCCTTCGAGCGCGACCTGGTCGAGCGCATCATCCTGACCCGGCCGGCCGTCGAAGCCGGCGAGCGCCTGGGCTTTCTGCCTGGCGACCTGACGCAGAAAATCGACCCCTATCTGCGCCCGCTCTACGACGCGCTGTATGACCTGATGGGCGCTGACCGCGTCGCCAAACTGTACGAAAAGCGCGCCATAGAAATCGCCCCGCTGGCTTTCATGCGCGGCCGCACCTTGAACCACGCCTTCATCATCCTCGACGAGGCGCAAAACACGACGCCGGAGCAGATGAAGATGTTCCTGACCCGCATCGGCATCGGCGCCAAGGCCGTCGTCACCGGCGACATCACGCAGATCGACCTGCCCAAGGGCCACAAGAGCGGCCTCAAGGAAGCGATCGACATCCTGGATGGGGTGCGCGGTCTGTCTTTCAACCACTTCAAGAAGGAAGATGTGGTGCGCCACCCGCTGGTCGCCCGCATCGTCGACGCCTATGAAAAACGCAGCCAGCCAACGACTTAATCTTTCGGTGCAATACGCCTGTAACCGTGAAGGGCTACCCTTGCGGGCGGATTTTGTGCGCTGGGCCCGGGCCGCACTGGTTGGCGGCGGCGAAATCACCATTCGGCTGGTCGACGCCGACGAAGGCCAGTCGCTGAACAAGGAGTATCGCAGCAAGGATTACGCGACCAACGTGTTGTCCTTTCCCTACGATACCGAGCCGGTGGTAATGGGCGACCTGGTCATCTGCCCGAGCGTCGTGGCGCGTGAGGCGGCCGAGCAGAACAAGCCGCTGGACGCCCATTACGCGCACCTGACGGTGCATGGTATGCTGCATTTGCAAGGCTGGGATCACGACAACGACGACGATGCCCAGGCAATGGAAGACGAAGAAAAGGAGATTCTCGCCGCCATGGGTTATCCAGACCCGTATGCGGTTTAAACATCATGGATAGTGACAGTAAACCGAGTTTTATCGAACGCCTGACCTCCCTGCTGCTGCGCGAACCTGAAGACCGCGAGCAGCTGATCAAGATTCTGCACAGCGCTTACGAGCGCAACCTGATGGACGCCGATGCGCTGACCATCATCGAAGGCGCGCTGGCCGCCTCCGAAACCCGCGTAACCGACGTGATGATCCCGCGAGCCCAGATGGACGCCATCGACATCGACGACCCGTTGGACGAAATCATTCCCATCGTCATCGAAGCCGCCCACTCGCGTTTTCCGGTCGTCGATGGCGACCGCGACAACGTCCTCGGCATCCTGCTGGCCAAGGATCTGCTGCGCGTCCACACCGAAAAAGACTTCACCCTGCGCGACTGGCTGCGCCCGGCCGTGTTCATTCCAGAATCCAAGCGCCTCAACGTGCTGCTGCGTGAATTCCGTGTTTCGCGCAACCACATGGCCATCGTCGTCAACGAATATGGCGGTGTCGCCGGCCTGGTCACCATCGAGGACGTGCTGGAACAAATCGTTGGCGACATCGAAGACGAATACGACTTCGACGAAGCCCACGACAATATTCGCCTCGATGCCTCCGGTCGTTACCGCGTCAAGGCACGCACCGAAATCGAGGATTTCAACGAGGCTTTCTCGACCAAATACTCCGACGACGAATTCGACACGGTGGGCGGCCTGATCCTGCGCCACCTCGGCCGCATGCCAAAGCGCAACGAAATCGTCGACATCGACGGCACGCGCTTCCAGGTGCTGCGTGCCGACAGCCGTCGGCTCTACACCCTGCTCGTCGACCAACCCAAACTACAGACCGGTGCCGACAAAGCGACTGCCTGACCGGTCGCTGCACCGCTTGGGCCTGGCGGCACTTGTCGGTGCCGCCAGCGTCCTGTGTTTTGCCCCATTTGGCCTGTTCTGGCTGGCCCCATTGGTCTGGTTTGGCTTGTTCACCCTGCTGCAGCGCACCGAATCCTCCCGCGAAGGCCTGCTCACCGGCCTGAGCTTCGGCCTCGGTTTCTTCCTGTGCGGCGTCTCCTGGGTTTACGTCAGCCTGTCGGTATTCGGCGGCATGCCGTGGTGGCTGGCCGGCCCGGCTGCCTTCCTGTTCTGCACGGTGATGGCGCTGTTCCCGATGTTGGCCGGCGGAATTTTCAAACGCTGGCAACCAGCCGATTTTTGGCAACAAGCACTGCTGTTCGCCGCCCTGCTCGCCGCCGGCGACTGGCTTAGAAGCTGGATTTTCACGGGCTTCCCCTGGCTGGCGGTCGGCTACTCGCAGGCGCCCCCCAGCCCCCTGGCCGGATTCGCCCCGCTACTCGGCGTATATGGTCTGTCACTGCTGGTCGCCCTGGCCGGCGCCCTGCTGCTGCGCTGGCGCATCGGCCTGGCCGGTATCGCGCTGCTCTCTCTCTCCGGCCTTGGCTTGCAGCAAGTTGAATGGACCCAGGCGCAAGGTGAGCCGGTCAGCGTGGCGCTGATCCAGGGCAACATCCCTCAGGAAATGAAATTCCGGCCGGAAGCCTTCATCCGCACACTGAACCTCTATCGCGAGCTGATCGACACCAACCCGGCCCAACTGACGCTGCTGCCTGAAACCGCCATGCCGGTCTTCATCGACCAGTTGCCAGGCGACTATCTCGATGCCCTCAAGGCCCTGGCCCAGCGCCAGGGCGGCGACCTGATCTTCGGCACCCTGACCGGCGACGGAAGCGCCTACTACAACAGCGCCGTCAGCCTCGGCAGCTCGCCGCTGCAGGTCTATAGCAAGAGCCATCTGGTGCCCTACGGCGAGTTCATTCCGCCCGGCTTCGCCTGGTTCATGGCCTACGCCAACATCCCGGCCTCGTCCTTCACCCGCGGCCCGGAAAAACAGGCGCCGCTCGCCGTGGCCGGCCAGAAAGTAGCGATCAACATCTGCTACGAAGACGTCTTCGGTAACGAGATCATTCGCCCCCTGCCGGAGGCCGGCATCCTAGCCAATCTGTCGAATACCGCCTGGTTCGGGCACTCGCTGGCTCAGCCCCAACACCTGCAGATCGCCCAGATGCGCGCCCTGGAAACCGGCCGCCCGATGCTGCGCGCCACCAACACCGGGATGACCGCCATCGTCGACGCCCGCGGCCGGATCAGCGCAGTGCTGCCGGCCTTTGAAACAGCTGTGTTGCGCGGCGAAGTTCGCGCCCACACGGGCATGACGCCCTACGGACGCTTTGGAGACTGGCCCGCAGTCGGCTTGATTGCGCTGATGCTTCTGCTAAGTCTGAAACGGAAGCGCTGACCACTCAAGGCTCAGGCGGCCAGTCGGGCGGCCCTGAAGCAAGGCAGACTACGCCGCCTTGAGGCGCTCAGCAAAAATCTGCCGCAGCTTCATCGCTTTGGGCGCAACCACTGCCATGCAGTAACCCTGGTAGGGATTCCGCCGAAAATACTGATGGTGGTAATCCTCAGCCACGAAGAAGGTAGTCGCCGGCGTGACCTCGGTCACGATGGGCGCACTCCAGACGCCTTCGGCATTGAGGCGGGCAATCATCGCCTCGGCCACGGACTGCTGGCCTGCATCGTGGAAATAGATGGCCGAGCGGTATTGCGTACCCACGTCATGCCCCTGACGATTCAGCGTTGTCGGGTCGTGAATGGTGAAGAAGGCGGTCAGCAAGGTTTCGAAATCGATGATTGCCGGATCGAATTCAATCTGCACGACTTCAGCATGGCCACTGTCGCCACGACAGACGGCTTCGTAAGTCGGCCGGGGGTCGTGCCCACCCATGTAACCGGGCAGCACGGCCACTACGCCTTCGAGTTGTTCGAAGGCGGCCTCCAGACACCAGAAGCAGCCACCGGCCAGCGTGGCGAGAGAATGAGCAGATTGCGACATGGGCTTCCCTGAATCCTAACGATGCCCTTCGGACCACGCGCTATGCCGATTGTTCCCTGGCATCGCTGGCGGCCAGGCCGCCGCAAGGATCAGGCGGCGCGAAGACGCTGTACCGCCTGCTCCAGGCGCTGCTTCTCAGCCAGCACCTTGCTTGAGTAGCGGCGACTGGCATCATTGGTTGCGCCGCCGAATTGCTGCAAGCCGTCTTCCAGACCGCCGTTGCGGCTGATCGATTCCTTGAGGACGCGGGCGCCGACCTGGACGTTGGTCACCGGATCAAGGAAAGAGGCTGCGTCTTCCGGCAACTTGTCGTGATGGAAACGCGGCACGACCTGCATCAGGCCCTGTGCCCCGAAAACGCTTTGCGAGAAGGGATTGAAGCCGGATTCGACACCAATCACCGCGATGATCAGCAGGGGGTCGAGATGCAATTCGCGACCAACCGCCTGGGCTGTGGCAAAAATTGGCATCAAGGCCTCGTCGGAGACGCGATAACGCCGGGAAACATAGTTCATGGCACCCCGCATGCGGGCGTTGAGCGAAGCTTCTTCAGGTTCAGGCTCTTCGGCGGATACTTCTTCCACCACGGAGGCTTCGGCATTGGGCAGAAGCGACTTGAAATTCTCGACCAGGTCGAGACGGCCGGTTTGTACGCCGATCAAGCCAACGATGAAAACAAGGCCCGCGATCATCAGGAACTTCTGGAGAAAATCGAGAGCTACGGTAGAGACGCGCTGCAGAGCAGACGGGAGAACGGTCGAAGCGATCATGTGACCTCCTTCACTGTTGCCACTGCGGAAAAAGACTCCGACAGCGAACGGTTACAGGGGGATACGACATCGGTCGGGCACAGAATGTCTTGTCGCCCGAATCCACAGAAAAGGCACGTTTGCGCCGGGAAATCCGATGTTGCACCGCAACATAAATTCCAGTTTATTGATTACATTGAATTAAGTCAAAACAAAGCCGCCAAATCGAAGGCAACAGTGTTGCACAGCAACAACACTTGATCAAAAACGGACCCCTGCCCAGGCGGCAAAATGCACGGCCCAAACGCGGCCAAAACCCAAGCTGGCGGGGCTCTGCCGAATCATGGCAAAAGCTAGTAAAATCACGGGTTTCCGCTTACACCGAGTGCGTCCGATGACGACCAGCAAGAAACCGACCTTCCAGGAAATCATCCTGCGTTTGCAACAGTACTGGAGCAACAAGGGCTGTGCCCTGCTTCAGCCCTACGACATGGAAGTTGGTGCCGGCACCAGCCACACCGCCACCTTCCTGCGCGCCATCGGCCCCGAGCCATGGAAAGCCGCCTACGTGCAGCCTTCCCGCCGCCCGAAGGACGGCCGCTACGGCGAGAACCCGAACCGCATGCAGCACTACTACCAGTTCCAGGTGGTGCTCAAGCCGGCGCCGGACAATATTCTCGAGCTCTACCTCGGCTCGCTCGAAGCCCTCGGTTTCGACCTCAAGAAGAACGACGTCCGTTTTGTCGAAGACGACTGGGAAAACCCGACGCTCGGCGCCTGGGGCCTCGGTTGGGAAGTCTGGATGAACGGCATGGAAGTGACGCAGTTCACCTACTTCCAGCAGGTCGGCGGCATCGACTGCAAGCCGATCACCGGCGAAATCACCTACGGTCTTGAGCGTCTGGCCATGTACCTGCAGGGCGTCGAGAACGTCTTCGACCTGACGTGGACGGAAGGCCTGACCTACGGCGACGTCTATCACCAGAACGAAGTCGAGCAATCGACCTACAACTTCGAGCACTCCGACGCCGATTTCCTGTTCACCGCCTTCGGTGCGCACGAAAAGCAGGCCCAGCACCTGATGGGCGCCCAACTGGCGCTGCCGGCCTACGAGCAAGTGCTGAAAGCCGCCCACACCTTCAACCTGCTCGACGCCCGTGGCGCCATTTCGGTCACTGAGCGCGCCGCCTACATCGGCCGCATCCGCAACCTGGCCCGTGCCGTGGCGCAAGCCTATCTCGACAGCCGCGCCCGCCTCGGCTTCCCGATGGCGCCGAAGGAATGGGCGGCCGAAGTGCTGGCCCAGATTGAAAAGAAAGCTGCCTGATGACCCCCGGTCACGTCATTCCCGCACCCCAAGGGCACTTCCCTTGGTGCACAAAAACGGGAATCCAGACGCCCCGAACAACCATGGATTCCCGCCTGCGCGGGAATGACAGGAAACAAGCATGAGCACTACGAAAAACCTTCTCGTTGAACTGTTCGTCGAGGAACTGCCGCCCAAGGCGCTGAAGAAGCTCGGCGAAGCCTTCTCTGCCGCGCTGGCCAACTCCCTGAAAAATGCCGGTCTGGCCCCGGCGACGGCCAGCGTCACTGCCTACGCCTCGCCACGGCGCCTGGCCGCCCACGTCACCGAAGTTGCCGCTGTGGCGGCCGACAAGCCGGTCGCCCAGAAGCTGATGCCCGTTGCTGTCGGCCTCGACGCCGCCGGCAATGCCACACCGGCCCTGCTCAAGAAGCTGGCCGCCCTGGGTGCCGATGCCTCCGTGGTCGCCAGCCTGCGTCGTGAAAACGATGGCAAGGCCGATGTGCTGTTCTTCGACAGCCTGGCCAAGGGAGCTACGCTGGCGGAAGGCCTGCAGAAGGCCATCGAGGCCGCATTGGCCGCGCTGCCGATCCCCAAGGTCATGACCTACCAGTTGCAGGATGGCTGGAGCAGCGTCAATTTCGTCCGTCCGGCGCATGGCCTGGTCGCCTTGCATGGCAGCGATGTCGTGCCGGTCGCCGTACTCGGCCTGAATGCCGGCCGTGAAACGCGCGGTCACCGCTTTGAAGCGGCCGTCGATCCGGTCGTCTTTGGCAATGCCGATGAATACGCCGCCAAGCTGGCCACCGATGGCGCCGTGATCGCCTCGTTCGCCGAGCGCCGGGCCGAAATCGCCCGCCAACTTGAAGCCGCAGCCGCCCAGGCCGGCGGCAAGCCGATCGACGACGACGCCCTGCTCGACGAAGTGACTGCACTGGTCGAGCGCCCTAATGTGCTGATCGGCCAGTTCGAACAGGAATTCCTCGCCGTGCCGCAGGAATGCCTGATCCTGACCATGAAGGCCAACCAGAAATACTTCCCGCTGCTCGACGCCACCGGCAAGCTGACCAACAAGTTCCTGGTCGTCAGCAACATCAGCCCGGAAGATGCGTCGGCCGTGATCGGCGGCAACGAGCGCGTCGTCCGCCCGCGCCTGGCCGATGCCAAGTTCTTCTTTGACCAGGACCGCAAGAAATCGCTAATGGACCGTATTCCCGGTCTGTCCAAAGTTGTGTATCACAACAAATTGGGTACCCAAGGCGAACGTACGGAACGTGTTGCAGCAATTGCACGCGCCATTGCAAACGAATTATGCGATGTTGAGTTGGCCCACAAAGTTAACGAAGCAGCCCTGTTATCAAAAACTGACTTGCTGACCGACATGGTCGGCGAATTCCCGGAACTGCAGGGCATCATGGGGCGCTATTACGCTCTGAACGATGGCCTTCGCCCCGACGTCGCCGATGCCATAGAAGACCACTATAAGCCACGCTTTGCCGGCGATTCATTGCCGCGCAACCTAGTCGGCACCGTCGTCGCCCTCGCCGACAAACTGGAAACCCTGGTCGGCATGTTCGGCATTGGCCAGATCCCGACCGGCGACCGCGACCCGTTCGCGCTGCGCCGCCATGCTCTGGGGGTCATCCGCATGCTGGCCGAGAGCAATCTCAACTTGCCTATCGACAAACTGTTCAATTGCGTCTTTGCCCAGTTCAACGGCATTGAGGGCTTCCAGCTCAACATCAACGCCCTCTACGATTTCATCTACGACCGCCTCGCCGGCAACCTGCGTGAGCAGGGTTACACGGCACAGGAAGTTGATGCCGTAGTCTCGCCACAACCCAAACGTCTGGGCGACATTCCAAAGCGCTTGGCTGCCGTACGCGCCTTTGCCGCGCTGCCGGAAGCCGCCGCGCTGGCCGCCGCCAACAAGCGGGTTAGTAACATCCTGAAAAAACTCCCCATTTGGCCGCAAGCAGACATCGATAATGCATTGCTCGTTGAAGCTGCCGAAATATCCTTGTATGCCGCACTATCGAACGTCGTCCCGCAAGCAGACATCGCCTTCAACACCGGCGACTACACCGAGTCGCTGCAGGCTCTGGCCGCGCTGCGGGCGCCGGTCGATGCCTTCTTCGATGACGTGATGGTCAATGCCGAAGACCCGGCCCTGCGCGCCAACCGTCTCGGCCTGCTCGCCAAGCTGCATGCGGCGATGAACCAGATCGCCGATATCTCCAAGCTGTCCGCCTAAAAGCAGGAAGGCCGCCATGCCCACAAAACTCGTCATCCTCGACCGCGACGGCGTCATCAATTTCGACTCGGCCCAGTTCATCAAGAACCCGGCCGAGTGGAAGCCGATTCCCGGCAGCCTGGAAGCCATCGCCCGCCTCAGCCAGAGCGGCTACAAGGTGGTCGTGGCAACCAACCAGTCGGGGGTTGGGCGGGGTTTGTTCGACATGGAAACGCTGAACCAGATCCACACCAAGATGCACAAGGCCGTGGTGGCGCTGGGCGGGCGGATCGATGCCATTTTCTTCTGCCCGCACGCCGCCGATTCGCAGTGCGATTGCCGCAAGCCGAAACCCGGCATGTTCAAGCGCATCTCCGAAACGCTGAATATCGACCTCAAGGGCGTCCCCGCCGTCGGCGACTCGCTGCGCGACCTGCAGGCCTGCGCCGCAGCCGGTTGCCTGCCGATGCTGGTACTGACCGGCAAGGGCGAGAAGACCAAGGCGGATGGCGACCTACCGGAAGGCACGCTGGAATTCCGCGATCTCTCCGCCGCCGTCGATGCCATCCTCAAGGAAACCACGGCATGAAGACCCTGCGTTCCAGCGTCTTCATGGCCTATGCCATCGTCTGGTCGATCCTGACCGCACCGCTCGTCGTCATCGCTGCACTGGCCCTGCGCGGCCTGTGGGGCTACCGCTTCGGCAAGCTGTGGCGCCTCGGCATCCAGTTCGGCGTCGAGAATATCCTCGGCATCCGCCCCAAGGTCATCGGCCTCGAAAACATGCCGCAGGAGCCCTGCGTCATTCTCGCCAAGCATCAGTCCGCCTGGGAAACGATGACGCTGCAGGACACCGTGCCGAACGGCGCCTACTGCGTTTTCGTGCTAAAGAAGGAATTGCTCAAGGTGCCACTGGTCGGCTGGGGTCTGGCTGCGATGAAGATGATCTCCATCGACCGCACCGCCGGCAAGGATGCGCTGGACCAGGTCGTCATCCAGGGGCGCGAACGCCTCAAGCAAGGCTTCTATGTCATCCTCTTCCCGGAAGGCACGCGTGTCGCGCCGGGCCAGAAGAAACGCTACAAGCCGGGCGGCGCCTATCTTGCCACCCGCGTTGGCTGCAAGGTCGTGCCGATTGCCCACGATGCCGGCGAACTCTGGCCGCGTCAGGCCTTCCTGAAAACGCCAGGCACCGTCACCGTCAGCATCGGCCCGGCCTTCGACGCCACCGGCATGACCGAGGCCGAGGTCAACCAGAAGGCCGAAGCCTGGATCGAAGAAGAGATGCACCGCATTTCGCCGCACCGTTACTCGGATGCCCAGCACAACGCCACCTGAAACGAGCCACCGCATCGCCATTGGCGGTGCGGACGTATCGTATCAACTGCGGCGCAGCCAGCGGCGCACCATCGGCCTGAGCATCGACCACCGCGGCCTGCGGGTCGGCGCCCCGACCAGGGCCCGGATCGGCGATATTGAAAAACTGATTCACCAGCACGGCGACTGGGTGCTCGACAAACTGGCCGCGTGGCGCGACCGCCCGGCGCCCGGCAAACTGGAAATCACCGACGGCACGATCATTCCCCTCCTCGGCGAGCCGCTGACCATTGCGCTGACCAGCGTTGGTCGCTCCCGCTGGCAGTTCGGCCCCGGCACCCTCTACCTCCATCCGGTCAATGCCGGTGCCACCAAGGCTTTACTCGAAAAGGCCCTGCGCGAGAAAGCGCGTGCCGTCTTTGCCGAGCGCCTGCAAATCCACGCCCCCCGGCTCGGTGTCGCAACGCCGCCCTTGCGGCTTTCCTCGGCCCGTACTCGCTGGGGCAGTTGCAACCACCGAGGCGACATTGCGCTGAACTGGCGGCTCGTCTTCATGCCGCTGCCGGTGATCGATTACGTCGTCTGCCATGAATTGGCGCACCTCAAGGAAATGAACCACAGCCCGCGTTTCTGGTCTGTGGTGGAACAACTCTGCCCGGACTGGAAAGCGCGCCGCCTCGAACTGCGCCAGCAGGCAAAGCTGGTGGCCAGTTATTAGTCGCCAGTCTTTAGCCAAACCACCGGGCACCACGGCGTCCCAAACTTCGCTAACATCTGACGACCACCTACTACCGACCAAAAAACCATGCGCATTCTGCACACCATGATCCGCGTCGGCGACCTCGACAAATCGATCGCCTTCTACACCGAAATCCTCGGCATGCAACTGATTCGCCGCCAGGACTATCCGGAAGGCCGCTTCACGCTGGCCTTCGTCGGTTACGGCCCCGAAGACAAGGAAGCCGTGCTCGAACTGACCCACAACTGGGATACGCCATCCTACGAACTTGGTAACGGCTTCGGCCATGTCGCCCTTGCGGTGCCCGATGCCGCCGCGGCCTGCGCCGGGATCAAGGCCCGTGGCGGCAAGGTGGTCCGGGAGGCCGGGCCGATGAAACATGGCAGCACGATCATCGCCTTCGTCGAAGACCCGGACGGCTACAAGATCGAGCTCATACAAGCGAAATCGGTCTCCTGACCGACAAGGCGCCGCTTCAAGCGAATGCTGTTCAGTTAGTGGAAAACCTCTGGGGTTTGTCGTTCCCGCGGCCTCGACACACCTGGGACTCCGCTTCGCGGCGGGCGAAGCGGGAACCCAGCAAATGTGTGATGCCTGGATTCCCGCCTGCGCGGGAATGACGCTTAACTGAACCGTATTGACCGCCTCAAGCACCTGTTTGCCAGCACCGCGGCCAAGCTGCGGCGCCTGCCTCAGCCATCGACAGCAAGACCGGGGACCGATTGCCCCTTGCCATCCCCGTCGAGCGCCAGACAGCAATACAGCCAGCGATGTCACGCAACTGAAACATGATCGTCATCGTGTCGGCGTATCGTCAGTCTACCGGCCAATCCATCACGGCCGGTTGAAATGCGGAAATCCTCCGCATGCGAAGGGACTGAACGATGGCCACAAATTCGCGCAAGAATTCCGGTGTTCGGCCTACGGGAGAACGCCGCCAGAACGCTCACAGCATCGACGCCTATAGTCACCTCAAGGAGATGGGCGAGGGAATTGCGGGCACCCTCGACCCCTTCGGCATGAGCCACCCCATCCTGCATGCGCAGGCCGCCTGGCTGCTCCACCCGCTTGAGCTCGGCCAGCATCTGGCACAACTGTCATCCGACCTTTGGCTCTTGCAACAGCACACGCTGAAGCGCGTCGCCGGCCAGGCGAATCCCGACCCGGTCAGCCCACAAGCCGATGATTCCCGTTTTGCCGATCCGGTGTGGACCGAATCGCCGACCTGGGACGTGGTGAAGGAGTGGTACCTCGCCCTGACCCACCATATGCAGGACATGCTCTACGACACGCCGGGACTCTCCAGCGGCGAGCGCCGGCGCGCCGCATTCTGGTGGCGCAAATGGCTGAACGCCGTGGCGCCGACCAATTACCTCTGGCTCAACCCGGTAGCCTTGCGCAAAGCGGTCGAAACGCACGGCGAGAGCCTGTGGCACGGATGGCGCAACATGCTGGACGATGTCGAGGCCGGCAATGTCCGTATGACCAACCCGGATGATTTCAAGGTCGGTGAAAATCTGGCCACCACGCCAGGCAGCGTCGTGCATCGGAATCGCCTGCTCGAGGTGATCCATTACGCGCCGACCCAGCCCAGGGTTCACGCCGAGCCAATCGTCATCATCACGCCGTGGATCAACAAGTTCTATGTGCTCGATCTGGTGCCGAAGAAAAGTATGGTCCGCTTCCTTCTCGATCAAGGCTTCGATGTCTTCATCACCAGCTGGAAAAATCCGGATGCCGGGATGCGCGACGTCAGCTTCGATGACTACCTGCTGGAAGGCATCGATACCATCGTTCAAGTCGCCAAGGAAATCAGCGGTGCGGCGCAGGTGCATGCCGCCGGCTACTGCATCGGCGGAACGGCGCTGGCGATATACATGGCCTGGGCCAATCGCCATTACAAAGAGGCCATGCCGGTTGCCGATTGGACCCTGTTTACCACCCTGGTCGATTTCAGGCGGCCGGGCGATATCGAAGTCTTTATCGACGAACACAGCATCGAGTACCTGATCGAGCAGATGGCCCAGAAGGGCTACCTGGACGGCCGGGAAATGGCCGCATCATTCCGTCTGCTGCGCTCCAACAGCCTGATCTGGCATTACGTCGTGCACGGCTGGCTGTATGGCGAGGCGCCATCATCCTTCGACGTGCTCTTCTGGAACATGGACACGACACGCATGCCCTACGCAATGCATGCCTGGTACCTGCGCGAGCTTTATCTCAAGAACCGGCTGATTCAGGGTGGAAGCCTGACCGTCGCCGGCGAGCCGATCGATCTGTCGGCGATCTCCCAGCCGCTCTATGCCGTTGCGGCCGAAGACGATCACATCGCCCCCTGGATGCAGGCATTCCGAACCATGAACCTGATCCCGGGCGAACGACGTTTCGTGCTGTCGAGTTCCGGTCACATTCTCGGCATTGTCAATCCGCCAACGCGGCCGGCCAAGCGGACCTACTGGGCCGGCCCGGCCCATCGCAAAGCCGATACGCCCAGTGCCTGGCGTGAGACGGCCCACGAACATCAAGGGAGCTGGTGGGCAGACTGGATGCAGTGGCTGAAGCCTCGTGCCGGCGACCTGGTGCCGGCACGCCCGGCCCATGACGAGCGCCACCCTGAACTCGCGCCGGCGCCGGGCACCTACGTGCTGGAGAGCTGAACGGAACAGACGGAGACGCCTGTCATTCGGGAATTTGAACCTTGCTTGAATCCAGGATGCAATCCGGCACGCTGCGCCGACATTTAGCCCAGCAACTGGTCGCTTGCCTGGGCGACCCCGTCCGTCGCCGCATCCTGGGCATGGTGATCCTGATGACGGGGGCCGGCCTGCTGTGGATCGCCGGGGCACCGGGCCCCGACCTCCGGCACTGAGGCGCCGTACCCGGCAAAGCTTGAAGCAGTAGCGCAAACATCTGCCCTGTCATTCAACTGAAATACAAGCGTCATCAATCTGGCGTAGGTTTTGGGCAGAGGCGTTGCCAGACTTGCATCGACCTCTGCAAATCCATCCAGCTCACTCAGGAGAGGCAAAATGCCCGACACATCTTCACCGGCGAGCGCTACGGTCAAAAAAACAGTCGTCCGCAAGCGCACAACGGCCAAGAAAGAGGCGCCGGCCCAGGAAATTCCAGTGGTGCAGCCGAGCGCAACGCCCAAGAAAAGAACAACGCGCAAGGCCGGCGCCGCGTCGGTCATTTCACCCGAAGAAAGACATCACCTCGTTGCGGTGGCCGCCTATTTCATCGCCGAGCGGAGATCGTCTGCGGACAGCTCGCCGCACGATGACTGGTTGCAGGCTGAGCAGGAAATCGACGCGTTGATCGCCGCGGGAAAGATTGCCGGCTGAAGTGACTGCACAAACGAAGGCAAGCGCTTCCGGTCGCACTGACACGGAAGTCAAAACAGCGCATCCAGCAGCGAGCGCCGATACCTGGGATGACGGGGTCTGCAAAACGCTGATTGATCAACTGTGGGCGCTTCGCCGAAACATGCTGGACTACGAGCGGAAGCTGGGGGCGCTGCTCGAATGCACCTCGCCGGACTATCAGTCCAGCGCCCGCAACCTGGCCCACTATCTGGCGCTGCGCGAAACCGACCAGCGGAGCCTGCAACAGACGCTGGCCAGTCTCGGCGTTTCCTCGCTCGGACGCTCGGAATCCAACGTCCTGGCCAACCTCGACAAGGTGCTCGGGATTCTGCATCGCCTGACCGGGCAAGCCTGGCACGCCCAGTCGAAGGATGAACCGGCCGGGATTTTCACCAGCCGCAAGCTGCTTGAGCGGCACACGGCAGCGCTCTTCGGGAAGCCGCGGCCGGACCGGTCGGTGCGCATCATGGTGACCCTTCCCGCCGAAGCTGCCGACGACTACGGTCTGGTCCGGCAACTGGTCGCCTCCGGGATGGATGTCGCCCGGATCAACTGCGCTCACGACGGGCCGGAGGAATGGACGCGAATGGCCGAGCATGTGCGCCGTTCGGCCAAGGCCGAGGGACGGACAGTCAAGATACTGATGGACCTGGGCGGGCCCAAATTGCGGACCGGTTTCATCGCGTCCGGCCCGGCCGTCGTCAAGCTTCACCCTTTGCGCGACGATCTCGGCCGCGTACTGAAAGCGGCACGCCTGGGTCTTCGGCCAATCGGCAGCACCGCCCCGGTCGCGACAGCCCAGGCGCATGTGGGCGTAGACAAGGACTGGCTTGCCCACATCGAGCCCGGAGACCATCTTGATCTGAGCGACGCCCGGGGCGCCGATCGCAGCCTGCTGGTGATACACAAGGATGAGTCTGGCGTCCTGGCCGAATGCGCCAAGACGGTTTACCTGACGCCTGAAAGCCGCCTCAAGCGGCGACGCAAGTCCGGTCGCGCCCACAAGGCCGGCCCGATCGAGGTGCCGCCGCGGGAGGGCATCCTCTATCTGGCGCGAGGCGACATGCTGCGCCTCGTCCGGAAAGGCGTTGGTCAATCGATGCCAGCGCGCTGGAGCAATGGCGGCCATGCCCTGCCCAGTGTGGCCTGCACCCTGCCGGAGGTATTCGAGCAGGTTTGCGTCGGCGAGCGGATATGGTTCGACGATGGTCGCATTGGCGGCGTCATCCGAGCAGTCGAAGCGAGCGGAATGGAAGTTGAAATAACCCATGCCAGGGACGGTGGCGAGAAACTGCCCGGCGACAAGGGGATCAACCTCCCCGACAGCCAGCTCAATTTGCCCGCCTTGACCGCGAAGGACATTCAGGATCTGACCGTCGTCGCGAAACTGGCCGATCTGGTCGGCTTGTCATTCGTGCAACGGGCCGCCGATGTTGAAACCCTGCGCTCACATCTGCGCGATCTCGGCGTACCGGAGCTCGGCATCGTGCTCAAGATCGAAACCCGGCGCGGCTTCGAGAACCTGCCCGAGCTGCTGTTTGCGGCCATGGCGAGCAAGACGGCGGGGGTGATGATTGCTCGCGGCGACCTGGCCGTCGAATGCGGTTATGAGCGGATGGCGGAAGTCCAGGAGGAAATCCTCTGGGCCTCCGAAGCGGCCCACATGCCGGTGATCTGGGCCACCCAGGTGCTCGAGACCCTGGCCAAGACCGGTTTGCCTTCCCGGGCCGAAATCACCGATGCGGCGATGGGCGTGCGGGCGGAATGCGTCATGCTCAACAAGGGGCCGTACATCATCGAGGCCATGCGAACGCTCGACGATATCCTGCAACGCATGCAATTCCATCAAGCCAAGAAGCAACCCCTGCTGCGGGCACTGCACGCCTGGGATGGAACGCGTGACAACTTTAGCGACTGATGCCGTGTCACCGGCAGCCGAGCACCCGGTGGGCCACCGGGAAACGCCCCTCCCCGCTGCTGAAACCGATCCGCCGAGCGGTGTCGCGCTGCAGCTCTGTGGCCGAGGCGAGATCACGCTGGAGAGCACCGTTGGCGAATTGCTCTCCCACGAATGCACGCTGTCGCCCGCGGTCAATGGACAGGAAGTCGACGAGCTCTTTCGCGAACGGCCTGAACTGCCCGGCGTGATCATTGCAGAAGGCAGCGCCGTGGTCGCGGTGATCTCGCGCCAGCGCTGGCTGGAGGAGCTCTCGCAGCCATTTCGCGCCGAATTGTATTTGAACCATACGGTCGAGCGCGCCGTCGCCAAGATGAGTACCGACTACCTGCTCCTGAGCGCCGACACCCCCGTCCATGCGGCAGCAGATCGGGCCCTGGCACGCAACAGCAGCGCCCTGTTCGCCCCCATCGTGGTCGACTTCGGCGATGGCCGGCATCGCCTGCTGGATTCGCATCTCCTGTTCATGGCGCAGTCGAGAATGTTCGCCCTCTCCCGCGAACGTTCGGACTCGCTACGGCAAGATGTCGAGGCTTACGCCCGGGAACTCGAACAGACGCTCGCCCACCTTCGGGAAGCCCAGAACGACCTGGTCGAAGCCCGGCGCATGGCGGCGCTGGCCAGGATGGTGGCGGGCATGTCCCATGAAATCAACACACCGGTAGGCATCGCCTTGACCGCCGTCACTCACCTTGAAGAATCCATTGCCGGGCTGAAACAGACGGTGCAGGAAGGCAAGCTGCGTCGCTCTGAAATGGAGCGTTTCCTGGCCAGCGCCGGCGAGAGCATCGTTCTGGCGCGCGCCAATGTGCAGCGAGCCGGCGAGCTGGTGCGGAGCTTCAAGCGGGTCGCCGTTGATGAGTCGAGCGAAGCTCGCCGCCAGTTCGATCTTGCCAACTATCTTTCCG
This sequence comes from Ferribacterium limneticum, assembly GCF_020510625.1. Lineage (NCBI taxonomy): Bacteria > Pseudomonadati > Pseudomonadota > Betaproteobacteria > Rhodocyclales > Azonexaceae > Ferribacterium > Ferribacterium limneticum. The sequence goes on from NZ_CP075191.1 coordinate 3,456,882, forward strand.
AGGTCATTCTGAGCCTGCGCCCGCTGCTCAAGCGCCTGCCCCATCAGGTCGTGGTCGATTGCCCTGCCGGTATCGCGCTGGACAGCTACCCCGGCGCACTGGCCCAGGTGCTTTCCAACTTGATGATGAACGCGGTCGAGCACGCCTTTGCAGAAGGGCAAGCAGGCGTCATCAGCATCGAATGCCGGAAATTTGACGACAGTGTCGAGATCACTTTCAGCGACGACGGCAACGGCATACCCGAAGCCGATCAGGAACACCTTTTTGAACCGTTTTTCACCACCCGCGGCAATACCGGCGGCTCCGGCCTGGGGCTTCACATCGTCTTCAACCTGGTCAGCAAGGTACTGAAAGGAACGATTGCCTGCTGCAGCCGACCGGGCCAGGGCACGTCGTTCCACATACGCATCCCCCTTTCGGCCACTTCATGACCTCTCTCGATATCCATCCCGCCCGCGAATCGGCCAGCGCACCATCGGCGAACGAATTGTCGGCGCTTCCAGAGGACGACTTCATTCTCGAAGACGACGAGCCGGGCGAAGCCATCCCGCCGAGCGCCCGGTGCTGGAAGCTGCTGGTGGTCGATGACGAACCGGATGTGCATGCCATTACCAAGGTGGTCCTGGCGGATCTGCGCTACGACGGCAGCCGACTGGAAATCATCAGCGCCTATTCGCGCGCCGAAGCCGAAGCCTCGCTCAGCCAGCATGCGGATGTCGCCCTGGTGTTGCTGGACGTGGTGATGGAGGAGACCGATTCCGGCCTGCGTCTGGTTCGCTTCCTGCGTGAAAAACTCAAGAACACCCTGATCCGCATTGTTCTGCGCACCGGCCAGCCCGGCTACGCCCCGGAACGCGAAGTGGTCATTCGCTACGACATCAACGACTACAAGGAAAAAACCGAACTCACGACCCAGAAGCTGTTCACCACGGTCATTGCCTCCTTGCGCTCCTACCAGCATTTGGCCCGACTCGAACACCAGCGCGCCGGGCTTGAGCAGATCGTCAAGGCAAACCACGAACTCGCCGGCCATCAAAACCTGGGCACTTACAGCACCGGCGGACTGGCCTTTCTCGCCGCCCTGATCGGCGCGAGAAGCGGCTTGATGTTCCGCTGGGCCGATGAAGAAGTCGAAACCCTGGCGACGCTTCAGGAAATACCGGAAATATCTGCCGCGACAAGCCTGGCCAGGCGCCACGCCGGAAGAGGGATGCAGATAGACGGCGACCTGATGCTGATTCCCGTGCCCTCCCGAACGGGGATACCGGTCTTCGCCTGCCTGGGCGGCATGTCGTTCATGTCGCAAGGGGATCTCACGCTGGCCGGTGTCCTGGCCGAAGGGATCGGCGCCGGGCTGGATACCGTGCTCCTGCTCGGGCGCTTGCAGGATGCCCAAAAAGCGATGGTGTACGCCTTGGCGCGGATGGCCGAGTTCCGGGATGCCGACACCGGGCGCCATGTGCGTCGGGTCGAGCAACTGGTCCGCGCCCTGGCGCTCGAGCTGCGCGATCTGGACGAATTCGCCTGCCTGCGTGATGACGATTACCTGGAGCAACTGGCCCTGGCCTCGATCCTGCATGACGTCGGCAAGGTCGGCATCCCGGATGCGGTCCTCAACAAACCCGGGGCGCTGGACAGTGCCGAGCGCGGAATCATCCACGAGCACGCCGCGATCGGTGCCGAGATTCTTGAGGACGCAGCGCGCATGGTGCCCGGCATGAGCTACATCTCCCTGGCGGCTGAAATAGCGGCCAATCACCATGAATGCGCGGATGGCTCGGGATACCCCAATCACAAGACACTGGCGCAGATTCCCCTGTCGGCCAGAATTGTCGGGGTCGCTGACGTCTATGATGCCCTGGTGTCGAAAAGGCCCTACAAGGGCGGATGGCAAAAAGAGGCCGCCATCTCCTGGTTGCGCGAGATGGCGGGACAGCGCTTCGATTCCCGCGTTGTCGAAGCCCTGGCGGCGGTCGTCCTGAAAAGTCCGGAAGCGGCCACGGGATCGGGCTTGGGGTCGCCCAGCTGCGAATGATCGACATCAAGGCTCCAAGGCAAGGCAGCCCACAAAATGCAAGCCAAAGGAGATTACCCATGCTGCTGCCAGAATTCTTTGCCCGAATCCCGACGATCACTTTACGCGACCCGCTGGCCGAGTTGCTTGGTGCGGCCGAAGGCGGGCTGATCGAATATGCCTTTGCCGATGCCGTCAAACTGGCCGGGCATTCCTGCCCTACCGTGGCCGGGGCGTGGCTGATGAGCGTCCGGGCGCTGCGCGAACTCTACGGCAGCGAAACGCCGGTTCGCGGCAATATCGCCGTTACCCTGCACGAGAATGTCGACAGCGGCGTGGCCGGCGTGATTGCCAGTATCGCCACGCTATTGACCGGCGCGGCCGGCGACGGGGGCTTCAAGGGACTGGGCGGTCAACATGTGCGGCGCGGCCTGCTCAAATTTGGCGCTGCCGATGTTGCCGGCCTGCGTTTCAGACGCCTCGACACTGGCGCCGCGGTCGACTGTGCTTTTCGGCCGCAACGGGTCGCCGCCGATCCCCGGCTCGGCGAATTGATGTCGGCCGTCATCAGCGGCGTAGCCAGCAACGACGAGCGCGAACTGTTCGGCAAGCTCTGGCAGGCGCGGGTCCAATCCCTGCTGCTCGAACACGGCGACGATCCGGCCGTTATCGAAATTCAGCGCCTCCCCGCTTAAGGGGAACGACCACCGGCGGGGCTGAGCTTCCCGCCGCCGGTCATATCGTCAAACGCTTCGCCCGAACAGCGCTGCAGCCGGCCTCAGGCCATCGCTTCCCGCATGACGGTTTCGAAGCGCTCGACGACCACCGCCCAGTGGTGGGGCAACATGGAATCCCGGGCCGCCGCACCGAGTAGCGGCAGACGCTCCGCATCCGAAACCATATCCAGGGCGACACGTTTGTAGCCGTCTTCATCACCCGGCGCCACCAGGCGACCGTTCTCGCCATCAACGATCAACTCGGCCGCCGCCGCGCTGCGGTAGGCCAGCACCGGCAAGCCACTGGCCATCGCCTCGGCCACCACGTTGCCATAGGTTTCGGTCAGGCTCGGGAAGAGGAAGAAATCGGCACTGGCGTAGTGGGCAGCCAGATCCTCGCCGAGCCGCATGCCGGCGAAATGATGATCAGGGTGGTCGCTGGCCAGTTGTTTGGCCGAAGGGCCATCGCCGACCCAGATCATTTTTGCCTTGGGATGCCAGACCTGGATGGCGGCAAAGCTTTTCTCGACCAGGGCCAGGTTCTTTTCGGCAGCCATTCGCCCGACATAGAGACAGGCCGGACCTTCGCCCGCCACGCCCCAACTGCTGCGCAAGGCGGCGCTGCGCCGGGCCGGGTCGAACAGCGTGGTATCGACGCCGCGACCGACGACACGCACACCGCTCAGCCCCTCGCCGGCCAGATCGGCGGCCAGCGCCGCGGTCGGCACCATTGTCGCCAATGTCCGCCGATGCAGGGTGCGCAAATAGGCGGCCAGGGCCGGGCGCATCCAGCCCAGGCCGTAATGCACGCTGTAGCGGTCGAAATTGGTATGGAATCCGGAAGTCACCGGAATGCCCAGGCGCCGGGCGACACTGACGGCTGACCAGCCGAGCGGCCCTTCGGTCACCACATGAACCAGATCGGGCCGGTTCTGCCGCCATTGCCGCGCCAGCCGGCGCCCGGCCGGCAAGCCGAAACGCAGGCCGGGATAGCCCGGCAAGGGGAAGCCGGGCAGGGTCAGTTCATGCTCGCTGCTCGCATCGGCCTTGCCCTGGCTCGGCCGGATGACGCTGACCCGGTGGCCGCGCTCGCGCAGGCCGCCGACCAGGCGGCCGACAGTCATGGCCACGCCGTTGACCTCGGGCGGAAAGGTTTCAGTCACGAAGGCAATGGCGATGGACATCAGACCTTCTCCAGCAAGACGCAAACCCAGACCACGATGACCATGAGCAGGGAAATAAGCACGGCGGCGCTGCCGATATCCTTGGCCCGCTTGGCCAGCCGGTGGTTTTCCAGGCTGACGCGGTCGACCACCGCTTCGATGGCCGAATTGAGCAGTTCGACGACCAGCACCAGCAGCACGGCAGCGATCATCAAGCCACGCCCGAGCCACGACACCGGCAACAGGAAGGCGGTCGGAATCAGCAGTACGGCCAGCCACACCTCCTGGCGAAAAGCGTCTTCGCAAAGATAGGCCGCCTTCAGGCCGGCCATCGAGTAACTGAGCGCATTCCAGACGCGGCGCAGACCGGTCTTGCCCTTGAAGGGGGATTCGTTGGCCGGATCGAGGCCCAGATCGTGCGAAGAGGGTTCTGGCATGACATCTCCGTAAAAGCACTTACGTTAGTCACGCTTGGCTAAGCTTTGATGACAAGCAGCGTCACGGAGATGTCACAATCACGCCCTAACCTTGATCGGCTATGCCTTTTCCCATGCGCCTGACACCGCTTCTTTTCATTCTGCTCGCCGCCATTCCGGCCGCCCATGCCGCCCGGCCGATGATCACCGACGACGCCCGGCTGACCGATGCCGGCGCCTGTCAGGTCGAATCCTGGGTGCATCTGCACGGCAAGCAGCGCGAACTGTGGACCCTGCCCGCCTGCAACCCCGGTGGCAATTTCGAACTGACCCTCGGCGGGGCGCTGGCCTACACCAACAGTCATCAGGACAGCGGCGCCACGGTGATCCAGGGCAAGACCCTGTTCAAGCCGCTGGAGACCAACGGCTACGGCATCGGCCTGGCCGCCGGTTATTCGACACAGCCGGGCAACAGCCATTCGGGAAACCCGTATTTCTACGTGCCGGTCAGTTTTTCACTGGCCGACGACCGCCTGGTCATCCATACCAATCTCGGCTACACCCGCGAGCGTGAAAACAAGGAAAACCGCCTGACCTGGGGCCTCGGCAGCGAAACGCAACTGGCCGCGCAAACCTGGCTGATCGCCGAGAGTTATGGCCAGGACAAGGGCAACCCGTTCTTCCAGGTCGGCATCCGCCACTGGATCGTGCCCAACCACGTGCAGATCGACACCACCTACGGCAGCCAGTTTGGCCATGTCAGTGAGCAGCACTGGTTTTCCATCGGCCTGCGGCTGATCTCGCCGAAATTGTTCTAAACCCACTGTCTCCGATTTGTAATAAAACCGAAAAGAGCCTGGCCCGGGCGCCGTGATAAAACAGCGGCCTGCATTTACTCAGGATCCTGAACCATGATTTTCTTCGAACTCTTCGCCCACAACCCGACCATGATTCAAGTCCCGGCCGGACAAGCCCTGTTCCGCGAAGGTGAAGAAGGACGCATGATGTTCGTGCTGGCCACCGGCTCGGCCGAGGTCGTGGTCAATAACCGGGTCGTCGAAACCCTGCAGCACGGCAGCATCGTCGGCGAAATCGGCATCGTCATGCCCGGCCCCCGCTCAGCCAGCGTCGTGGCAGCGACCGACTGCGAATTTGTCGCCGTCGATGAAAAACGCTTCCAGTTCCTGGTCCAGCAAACCCCGTTCTTCGCCACCCAGGTCATGCGCGTCATGGCTGAACGCCTGCGCAACCTGAATCACCTGATCGAACCGGTCGAAGATATCTGAGCGTCAGCCTTCAGTCTGCGCCCGGAATTCACCGCACCAGGCGTGCAGGCTGACAATCGGGAAACGCCAGTGGTGGGTTTCCTTCGGCGAGCTTTCGCCGGCAAAGATGGGCGGAAAACGGTGGCAGGCGCCGGTCAACGCATCAACCGCCCGGAAGTAGCGGCAAGCGCTACAAGCTTGTTCAAATTGTTCGCTCATGACCCATTCAATCACGCCGTTGCGGTGAGTGGCGTTTCCTCGGCAAAGTTTACCCCGGCCAGTTGCCCGTAAAGCCGGGCCAGCCGCTCCGCCATGGCCACATCGGTCCATTCGCGAGCGTAGATCGGCGCTTCGTCATTGAGGTGGCGCCAGGCCGCCGGATGATTGAGGAAATGGCCGAGCGTTTCACCGAAGGCTTTGGGCTCGGCCGGCGGCGAAAAGGCGCCGCGCCCGGGTGCCAGGATGTCCGTCGTCCCCATTTCGGAGAGAGCGATCACCGGCACCCCGGCGGCCATGGCCTCAAGCAGGACCAGCCCCTGCGTTTCGGTACGCGAAGCGAAAACGAAGACATCAGCGGCCGCGTAGCAGTCCGGCAAGGCCTGCTTGCGATCGAGATAGCCGATGAAAATGACCGAGTCCTGCACGCCCAAGGCCGCTGTCTGCGCCTTCAGGTCGTGCATCGCGGGGCCTTCGCCGGCGATCACCAGCAGGGTGTCGGTCCGCATCTGCCGGGCGTGAACCAGGGCTTCGAGCAGGAATCCGATGTTCTTTTCATGCGCCACGCGCCCGACGAACAGCGCCACCGGCCGCTCCTCGGCAATCCCATGCCGGCGGCGGAAGGCGAGGCCGTCGCCCCCGGCAAACTGGGCCATCGGGATACCGGTCGGCAGCACATGCATGGGCGAGGTCACGCCATAGGTATCCAGTCGCTGGCGCATGGCCGTCGACGGCACGATCACCGCATCGAGTTGGTTGCATTGCCGGCGCGAGAAGGCACGCGCCTGACCGCGCAGCCAGCCCGAAGGAATGAAGCGGGCGTAATGCTGCAGATATTCCTCGAACAGCGTGTGATAGGTGGCCACCACTGGCAAACCCAGTGTCCGTGCGGCTTTCAGGCCGGCATAGTGAGCAATGAAAGGGGTCTGGACATGGATCAGATCGCAATCCCTGGCTGCCTCCAGCACCGCCCGGTGCATCGCCCGCCAACCGACCAGACGATCTTCCGGGTCGCCCAAAACCGGCCGGCCGGGGACACGAATGATGCCAGCCTCCTCGGCTTCATCGCCATAGCGCGGCACGACCAGCCGGACCTCGACGCCCTGCGCCGCCAGCGTCCGCCGGAAGGTTTCGATGGAGGTTGAAACGCCATTGACACGCGGAAAATAGACATCAGAAACCATCAGTACGCGCATCTCACGCCTCCACTGTTTCAGCGACGGGCTCCGCCGCCGGGGCTGGCGCCGCCAGCATGCGGACCGGCTGCGACTCAACCCAGGTGACCAGTTCCAGCCGGCCGTCGAAGTGCTCGACGATGGCCGTGCAGGAATCGACCCAGTCGCCGCAATTCACATAAGTCAGGCCATCGAGCTCGCGGATCGTCGCCCAATGGATGTGGCCGCAGATCACACCATCCAGCCCGCGCTCCCGGGCGTGGTGAATGGCCGATTCCTCGAAATCGAAAATGAAGGTCAGCGCCGTTTTGACCTTGCGCTTGGCATAGCCGGCCAGCGACCAGTAGCCGGGAATGCCCAGCTTGCGCCGCCCCCACGACAACAGCGTGTTGATGCGTACCAGCAGTTCGTAGGCGTGGTCGCCAAGTACGGCGACCCAGCGATGATGGCGCGTCACCTGATCGAATTGGTCGCCGTGGATGAGCAGGAAGCGCCGGCCATCGGCGGTTTCATGGACCAGTTCATCGACGACTTCGACATCGCCGAAGACGATGCCGCAATACTCGCGCAGCACCTCGTCGTGGTTGCCGGGAATGAACACCACCCGGTCCCCATGCCGCGCCCGGCGCAGCAGTTTCTGGACCACGGTATTCTGGGCCTGCGACCAGTTGATGCTCCGGCTCATCGCCCAGAAATCGACGATATCACCGATCAGATAGGTCTGTTCGGCCGGATGCTCGCGCAGGAAATCAAGAAGTCTGTCCGCCTGGCACGCCCGCGTGCCAAGGTGGATGTCGGAGAGAAAAACGGATCTGACCTTGGGCATGTCCGCAAGATACGAACTGCCCGTGACCCGGAAGTTACGGCTTTGTTAAGGTTTTGTTTCGACGGCGGCGGGTTGTCAGAACAGCAAGACGGGCGGAATTGCAGCATTCAACAATATTGAGTCCGGCAAACGGCTGCGGTGTGCCCATAACAGCCTGATACGACTTACAAGTTAAATGGCCGCTTCCTGACCCTCAAGCGGCCACTCTCTCGTTGCAACTTGTGATTCACCCCGTGTTCATTCAGTGGGGTGCGCTGCGCGGATAGCGTCAAAAATCTCACGCGTCAATATCGGGAAGGCGGTGCGCTGGAAATCGCTGTCATCCATGTACCGAGTGACGATTTTGTCGTTCTCGGTCATCCGCTGAATCATCAAATCTTCGATCAGCTTGCGCACCCCCAGCTGGAACTTGTCCAGTGGGTTGGCCATGGCAGTTTGAACCACCTGGCTGTTGCTGGTGGCCCGTGCCTTGATCTGGTCGAAGAACAGCCGATCCTCATCGGTGAAGGTCGTACCGAAACGCTCGTTGAGCACCTGGATGATCTCGGACAGCGGCGCCTTTTCTTCCTTGGCCTTGCCGGTGCCGACATCGGTGGGACTGTAGACGCCTTCCGGCTCGCCCACCTTGAGTTCAATCGGCCCGCTGGCTACGCGCTGCAAGCGGTAGTACTGCAACTCCACTTCGTTGCCGATCTTGACCACCGTGTTGTCATGGTCCAGCGGCAGGTGCGGCAGCAGGAAGCGCCCGTAGCTGTAGAGCATTTCCAGGTCCTGATCCGCGTAGGGCAGGATCTGGCTCAGGAACGAGTACATCCGCACATAGCCGCCCAACTTGTCGCGGAAGCTAGCACGCACCTCGTCATCCTCAATAGCCTTGAACCTATCCACCGCCGGTTGCAGGTGATGTTGCATATGGGCGTGATCGGCCGGGTTCTGCCGATCCGGCTGGCGGTAAAAAATGCGCGCAAAGGCCTCGACCTCGCTCCAGTGGTAAATCTGAAGCAGATCGAGCTCGTGCTTGATGCCGGGCAGCATGTCGGGATTGGCGGATTCCTGCAGGCTGGTGGAATCGAAATACGGCTTGAACGCAGCGTAGATCTCGTCGGGCTTGTTAACGAAGTCCAGGACGAAGGGTTCGTCCTTGCCGGCGATCTTGCGATTCAGGCGCGAAAGAGTTTGCACCGCCTGCACGCCGTCCAGCCGCTTGTCCACGTACATCGCGCACAGCAGTGGCTGATCAAAGCCGGTCTGGTACTTGTTGGCCACCAGTAGCACTTGGTAATCGCTGGAGCCAAAGCGCTCTGGCAGTTGGCTTTCCGGAATGGGCTTGCCGGTGACAGCATCCGGGTTCATGCCCGGTTCGGTGTATTCGATGCCAGTGTCCGGGTCTTTCACCGTGCCGCTAAAGGCCACCAGCGAACGGATATCGGCGTAACCCTGTTCCTGAATATAGCGCTCGAAGGCCAGCTTGTAGCGCACCGCCTGGATGCGGCTGGCCGTTACCACCATCGCCTTGCCCCGCCCGCCGAGCCGATGCCGCACATGCTCGCGGAAGTGCTCGACCATCACTTCGGTCTTCTGCTCGATGTTGTGCGGGTGCAGCTCTTTGAACTTGGCCAGCGCCTTGGCGCCTTTCTTCTTCGGGATGGCGGGGTCGTCCTCCACCGTCTTCACAAACTTGAACCAGGTGCTGTAGGTCGTGTAGTTGCGCAGCACATCGAGGATGAAGCCTTCTTCGATGGCCTGGCGCATCGAATAGGTGTGGAAGGCCTCCGGTTTGCCGCTGCCACCTTCACGCCCGAACAGTTCCAGCGTCTTGCCCTTGGGTGTGGCGGTGAAGGCGAAGAAGCTCAGGTTCTGCTGCTGGCCACGCGAAGCCATGATCTGGTTGAGGTGATCTTCCCAATCCAGCGCGGCATCCTCATCCGTCACTCCCGCGTAGGCGGGAGCCCAGCTTGCCCCTCCTGGATTCCCGCCTGCGCTGGAATGACGTAAAGAATCGCCCAGAATGCTCTTCAGCTCGCGCGCGGTTTCTCCGGTCTGGCTGGAATGCGCTTCGTCCACGATCACCGCGTAGCGCCGGGCCGCAATAGCTGCCTGCCAAGCCTTGGCCTGTGCTTTCTCTTCGTCGCTGGCCTTGTCCTGATTCTCGGCTCCCGCCGCATGCAACAGGCCGCGCAGCACGAAGGGAAACTTCTGCAGCGTGGTGATGACGATCTTGGTCCCGTCGATCAGCGCATCGGCCAGTTGCTTGGCATCCTGATCGATAGCCTTGACCACGCCCTGCGCGTGCTCGATCTGGTAGATCGCATCTTGCAATTGCTTGTCCAGCACCTTGCGGTCGGTGATGACGATCACGCAGTCAAATACCTTCTGATCCTGCGCGTTGTGCAGGCTGGCCAGCCGGTGCGACAGCCACGAGATGCTGTTGGTCTTGCCGCTGCCCGCCGAGTGCTGGATCAGGTAATTGTGGCCAGCGCTTTCGGTGCGGGCCGCAGCCACCAGGGCGCGCACCGCGTCCAGCTGGTGGTAGCGCGGGAACACCATTTTTTCAGTGGTGACCAGCTTCTTGCCGCCCCGGCCATCGTCCACCTTCTGCTCGTCTTTTTCGATGAACAGAAAGTGCCCGAGGATGTCGAGAAAGCTGTCGCGTTGCAGCGTTTCCTGCCAGAAGTAGCCAGTCCGGTAGCCGCTGGCGTGTTGCGGGTTGCCCGCACCGCACTGAATCTGCCCCGGGTGGCTGCCCCGGTTGAAGGGCAGGAAGAAGGTCTTTTCCTTGGCCAGCCGAGTGGTCATCCACACTTCATCCGGGTCGGCGGCGAAGTGCACCAACGCACGCTTCTTGAAATCGAACAGCGGCACGCGCGGATCGCGGTCGCTCTGGTATTGCTTCACCGCGTGCCGCCAGGTCTGGTGCGTGCCCGGGTTCTTCAGCTCGATGGTGGCCACCGGCAAGCCGTTGACTGCCAGCAACATGTCCACCGTGCTGTGGTCGCCGGGGTGGCAAGGCACCTGCCGCGTCACGGTGAGCTGGTTTTGTGCGTACAGCGCCAAAACATCCGGCGACAGCGCGTGCGCCGGCTTGAAATAGGCCAGCCGGAACAGCTTGCCGTAAAACTTGAAGCCGTGGCGCAGCACGTGCAGACTACCCTTGATCTCCAGCTCCTTGCCCAGCGCATCGAGCAACATGGCCTGCAAGTTGCCGCCGTGCTGCGCGGCCATCTCTGCCCATAATTTGGGCTGGGTGGCTTCGATGAAAGCGAACACCCGTGCCGGAAACAGCGCCCGCGCCTTGTCCCACTCGGCGTTGGTGCCGGGCTGCCAGCCGCCTTCGGTGAGCATCTGTTCGAGGTAGCTCTCGAAGGCTTTTTCGTTGGTTGTGCTCATGGAGTAGGCCACAGAATCAAATAGAGAGCGAGTTCCAGTGGTGATTCGCCTCTTTGATTTGTATGGATTTTTTTCATTATCTCGCCTCTCGGCAGGGGATTCAGTCAAATAGCCGTCAAATAAGAAGCATCAACCCCAAAACGGCAAGTACTTGGCATGTTGCGGACCAAGCCTGCCCAACAATCCTGATTGCGGTCTACGGTCATGCGGCCTCCAATTCAGATTGCCAGTCGCGCACGTCGATCTTGCCGGTGACGGCGGAGGTGATGATGGCTTGGCGGTATTCTGTGAGGCGGGCGATAGCCGTCTCAACCTCGCGCTGCAAGTGAGCGATCTTATCTGTCTCACATTGCAGGTATTGCACTATTGCTTGTTGTTCGTTTTTCGGCGGTTTCGGGAACCGATACTTCCTGAGCTGTTCTCCGGTTAGGTGGGCAATTGTTGACATGCCCCCTGCATTGAATACTCCTGTTTGAGCCGCCCATTCCAAGATGAAGCACATGAAGCGTTGATCTTCATCACCGCGTAAAGCACGCAACTTATGCAGAGCCTTTTGATAGCCGATCACGCCATCAAACTTACCAACAATCGCGGCGCGACCAACTTCGCCACCTTCGCAAACCAGTAGGTCGCCTGTGCGGATTGTGTAGCGCGGATATTCTGCCGGTGGAATATCCATTTCCGGCAAGTCTTGATAGTTGATGACGTTCCACTGAACATCAACATTTCTCAAGTATGGGATTAAATATTCGCCGGTAATTTTTGCCTCGCTCAGCATTTTTCCAAGCTCGACTGAATATCGTGCGTACAAAGGCGGTGTTGCCCAATGAGCAGGAATTGCCGCCAGCCAACCTACTCCCGAATCCTTCATCTCCGGATTCGGTTCCAGCCCCGCTGCCTTGGCGGCTTCGGGCGGCAGGCCACGGGTGACGGTACGGGCGATCAGGGCGCTGCGCTTTTCCTTGAGTTTGGCGATGAGCTGCCACTTCTGCGCCAGCAGCGCATCGATCTGCGCGGTCTTGGCATCGAGAAAGCGGGCGATGGTTTGTTGTTCGTTGAGTGGCGGTAGCGGTAACTCGATGCACGAAACGTCGGTCGGGTTTGTGGCGGGATAGCTCACACCCACTGATCGTGAAACAACGGTTTCAATGAAGTACGACGAGCGCAGACTGTAGGCGAGGTAGTGTGGGTCAATGCCCTTAGGCCGAATGACGGCAAAACCGGTTGAAACGATCAAGTTTTTTTCCGGATTTTGAATAGGCGCAACCGCCCGCAGATAGGTGCGTACCGTTGAAAGAATGGTGTCGCCATGTTGAACGATGCGCCGCGCTCGGGACGGAGCTGTCTCGAAAATCATCGGCTCTTTCTTTTGTATCCCTTCTGTAGCATCCACGCTTCCAATGTCTACGTAGAGCATTTCGTAGTCTGGATCTGTGGCCTCTGGCAAAGTCTCGTCGTTGATCGTGCTAACGTATTTCAGACGTTTGGTGGCCCAACCATTGGGCAACTCGCCAAGCCAGTTCTGAGGCGTAAAATTTCCTTCTTGTACGGCGTATTTCATGCCGTCGTCTCCTGCCCGGCATCACCCTCTTTGGCTTCTATCCGCGCCCGTGCCGTTTCAATCGCTTCATGCAGCTTGCGGTGCAGCACGTCTGGCGGTGGCAATACGGTCAGGTATTCGGCGACGTGGATGCCCGACGCATCCAACTCCAGCAGTTCAATCTGTTCGTTGTTCTTGCCGGCGCACAGGATGATGCCGAGCGGCGGGTTTTCGTCGGCTTCGGTCTCAAACTTGGCCAGCCAGCGCAGATACAGCTCCATCTGGCCTTTGTATTCGGGCTTGAAATTGCCTTGCTTGAGTTCAACGACGACCAGACGTTTGAGCTTGCGGTTGTAAAACAGCAGGTCGATGTAGAAATCGTCGCCATCGAGCTGGATGCGCTTTTGCCGGGCGACAAACGAAAACCCGGCACCGAGTTCCAGCAGAAAGTTTTCCAGCTCGCGCAGGATGGCGTCTTCGAGGTCGCGCTCAAGAAAGCGGTCGGTCAGGCCGAGAAAATCGAGCAGGTAAGGATCTTTCAGCACCAGCTTCGGGGCGATTTCGCCTTTGCTGCGCAGGGTAGTCAGCTCTTGCTGAATCAGGGCATCGGGCTGTTTTGAAAGCGCGGTGCGCTCGTAGAGCATGGCGTCGATGCGTTCCCGCAAGGTGCGCACGCTCCAGCCTTCGAGACGGCACATCTCGGCATAGAAGTCGCGCTGAAAGGGTTTGTCTAGCGGCAAAAGCTCCCGAAAATGCGACCAGCTCAATTGTCGCCACAACGTGGCGACAATCTGCTCGTCGGGGAAGGCTTGCGCAAACTGCACCATGCGCCGCAAGTTTTTCTCGGCAAAGCCGCGCCCGTACTCCTGCACCAATTGTCGCGACAGCGTCGCGACAATCTGGGCGCCATAAGCAGCACGCTCACCGCCAAGCAACTCGGTATGAATGCGCTGGCCGATTCGCCAATACATGTAGGTTTGACTGGCGTTCACCGCCGTGAAGGCTTGCTGGCGGGCGCGCTCGATGACCGCGCGGATGTCCGTCAGCAGGTTATCCACAGGTGCTTGTCCGTCAGGCCCGGTGGTCGCCGTGACAGGCTTGCCCGGTTTCATGCCGTCACCTCGCCCAGCAGGCGCACGATGTCGGCTTCCAGTGCCTTGATTTCACCCTCGATGATCGACAGCTCACGCGGTGGCTCGTAGCGGTAGAAGTGGCGGTTGAGCGGGATTTCGTAACCGACCTTGGTCTTGCTGTGGTCGATCCAGGCATCGGGCACGTGGGGCAGCACTTCGCGCTCGAAGTAGGCCTGAATGCTTTCTTTCAACGGCACGTTTTCGGTGTCGCGCAGTTCGGCATCCGGCTCGGCTTCGCCATCGCGGTTGCGGCAGATTTCGGCTTTTTCGTCGCGCTCGCCCAATGCATTGACCACCGCCTTGAGCTCTGGGGCGGACAGGCGCGCGCTCAATTCGCGGTCAACCGGCTTGAGGCTGTCGAGAAACGCTTTGCGGTCGTTGATCTGCTCGGGGTGGCGTTTGGCAAACTCGGCCAGCAGGTCGCGGATCTGCTGCTGGCGTTGTTCACCGGCGGCGATGTCGATGAGGCGCGCGGCTTCGTCCTTCTTGGCGCTGCTGGCCAGGTTCCTGAAGGCGGTTTCGTCTTCCAGCCGGGCCAGGCGTTCTGGCGTGGCGTGGAAGTTCAGGCGCAAGGGGCGCTCAACGGTGATCTTGTGGTAGCCGAAATCCTCGTTGTCGAAGACCTTGCTGACCGCTAGTTGCTTCCACTGCTGGCCTTCCGGGGCATCGCCCGTGGGCGCTCTGGCGGCGACGGTGACCACCTTGCCATCCTTGTCGAACAGCACCCAGCGGCTGGCACCTTCCTGAAACTGGCCGTGCAGGCCGGTAATGTCGCCGATGTAGTCCGGGTCTTTGGGTTTGTCCGACGGGTCCCCAATGCGACGTCGCTTGTTGCCCAGGCTTTTTTCCATCGGCACCCAGTGGTTGCGGGCATCGATGAGCTGCACCTTGCCCTTGCGGTGCGACTCCTTGCGGTTGGTGAGCACCCAGATGTAGGTGCTGATGCCAGTGTTGTAGAACAACTGCTCGGGCAGCGCGACGACGGCTTCGAGCCAATCGTTTTCGATGATCCAGCGACGGATTTCCGATTCGCCACCGCCGGCATCGCCGGTGAACAGCGGCGAGCCATTGAATACGATGCCGATGCGGCTGCCGCCTTCTTCGGCGCAGCGCATTTTGTCGATCATGTGCTGCAGGAAGAGCAGCGCCCCGTCGTTGATGCGCGGCGTGCCGGCACCAAAGCGGCCTTGATAGCCAAGGCTGTCGCGCTCGTTCTCGATGTGGCGTTGCTGCTGCTTCCACTCCACGCCAAACGGCGGGTTGGCCAGCATGTAATCGAAGCTGCGCTTCTGGCCTTGCTCGTCGTACCTGTGAAAATCTTTGGTGAAGGTATCGCCCATGGCGATGTTGTCAGCGTCCTCCCCCTTGATGAGCATGTCGGAGCGGCAGACGGCCCAGGCTTCGTCGTTCCAGTCTTGCCCATACAGATGCGGCTTGGCATCGCTATTGAGATCGCGAATGTACTTTTCGGCCACGGACAACATACCGCCGGTGCCGCAGGCCGGGTCGTAGATGGTTTTGACGACATGGCTACGACGCAAATCCTGCTCGGGCGACAACAGCAGGTTGACCATCAGCTTGATGACTTCGCGCGGGGTGAAGTGCTCCCCGGCTTCTTCGTTGGATTGTTCCGCGCCGATCCGGATCAGCTCTTCAAATACATAGCCCATCTGCATGGCGGCCTGGTCGGCCGACAAACCGGCAAAGCTGAGATCGAAGGTGGCGAACTTCTGCACGACCTTGAACAGCAGGTTTTTCTCGCTCATGCGCTCGATCTGCTCGCCAAACTTGAAGCGCTCGAAGATGGCGCGGATGTTGGGCGAGTAGCCGTTAATGTAGCTGTTGAGATTGGGGGCGAGGTTGCTGGGGTCGTCCAGCAACGAGTTAATGTCCTTTCCTGAAGGGCGCAGCTCTAGCTTGGACAGGTTGTAGAACGGATAGCTCGTGGCCGCCTGCATCTTGCTGCGGATGATGCTTTCGGGTTTGCTCTTGAATTCGTTGAAGGTAATCAGCGCCTGCGCCTTGGTGGGCGCCAGCAGGCAATCGAATCGACGCAGTACTGTGAGTGGCAGGATGACCTTGCGGTATTCGTTGCGCTTGTATGGTCCGCGCAGCAGGTTGCAGATACTCCAGATGTCATTGGCAAGCTGGCGGTGGGTTTCTGTATTCATTCAATTGTTCCGCATTTCGTAGTGGCTATCGGCATCAAAGCGCAACACCGCGCTGGCTGGGGGCGATTGTATCAACCTCAAAAACCCGGCATCATTTTTATAGCGTTCCGGAACCTGATTCATGCATTGGCCGAGCGCTCGTGAATTTCACTCTGACTGACTGCAGCGTAAGCCAAACGAAGTTCGGGCCGAAGCTCATCTGAGTCAAACGGCTGGTGAGCGATTCGTTACCGGCCGTTCACGGCACCCAAATTTTCCATGATCGTAGGTCTCTTCCTGGCCGACTCCCTCCTGAGTCACAACACCTAAGGAGACACTGAAATATTCGTCATCCCCTATACGCCCAACAGAGGTTTTATGATTTCCTAAGGACGCTTGGGAAAGAGGGGTAGGACAGGCCGAGTCATCCCCAAGGCTTCGAGCCTGATCCGCAGATGGGCCGTCCTGCCTCAACTTGCTGAAAGAATGCGAACGGTATCTGAGGCTTCGAGCCTGTGTACATAAGGATGCATGTAGCAAGGTACCAGCGGAACTTGGCGATAAGGAGGCAACATGAAATGGCTTGGTATTGATATAGCAAAACGGAAATTTGATCTTGCCGTACTCGACAACGGGAAGATACGGAGCAAGGTTTTCGAGAACACGGTAACCGGGCATGAGTTGCTGCTGGCGTGGCTTGCGGCGCGTGGCTACGAGATTGAAGAGCTGCATGCCTGCATGGAGGCGACCAGTCAGTATTACGAGAAGCTGGCCGTTTTTCTGCACGACGCCGGGATGCGGGTAAGCATGGTTAATCCACTGCAGATCAAAGCCTTTGGCGAGTCCCGGCTGAGCCGGCAAAAGACGGACCGAGCCGATGCGAGATTGATCGCGCACTTTGCTGAACAACAATCCCCGGCGCTGTGGCACCCGGCGCCGCGCGAGATACGCGAATTGCAACGCCTGCTGGCGAGGCTTCAAGCTGTGCAGCAGATGAGTGTCCAAGAGCAGAACCGGGCGTATGAAGCCGAAGGTGAGGCGTTGGAATCGGTCAGCCGAACCCTGGTTCACCTGAAGGCGGAAGAGGAAAAGCTCAGGAAACTGATTCGGGATCACGTTGACCAGAACCCGCATTTGAGTGAGCAACATGCCTTGCTGACCAGCATTCCTGGCGTCGGCGATCAGGTCAGCAGCCACTTCATGGCCTGGTTGCGTCCGGAACGGTTTGACGACGCCCGGCAGGCAGTAGCCTTTGTGGGGCTGTCGCCGCGTCATCGGCAATCTGGCGACTCGGTGCGAGGCAAAGCCCGCCTGTGCAAGGTGGGGCACGCCCGGCTGCGCAAGATCCTGTATTTCCCGGCGATGAGTGCGATGCGCTACAACCCGGCCGCCAAGGCCATTGCAGAACGCCTCAAGGCCAGCGGCAAAACCGGCAAGGTCGTCATTGGCGCCGTCATGCGAAAGATGATTCATTGGATGTTTGGCGTACTCAAATCCGGGCGACCCTTTGACCCGAAATTGGCGCTTACAAAGTGAGGTTGATCACGGTATCTGCGAAAGCGGGGATCCAGTTCGTTGATTTTTCTGGATTCCCGCCTACGCGGGAATGACATTTCCGAATAAATCAGCAGCTACCTAATCCCAGTCAGGGAAATTAAGACTCAGACCAATCAGCGTTCCGTCACCAACCCTGCCAGCGGCCGGTTCACCGCCTGCCAGCCACCGCGCAGCAGGGGCAGCAGGTAGAAGAGTACGAAACCGCCGAGTCCCCACAGGCAGGCGACGATGCGCCAGGGCAAGGAGCCTGGGTAGCCTTGGCCATCGAAGGGCAGGGTCGCTACGGCAATCACCGAGATGGCGATCAGGAACCAGTGGGCGCGAATGCCCAGCCCCCAGCGGAAATGGCGGCTCAGGCGCAAGCCGGCCCAGCCGCCTGCGATGCCGATCAAGGCCCCTGCCAGCACGTCGACCGGCCAGTGGGCGCCGACGGCAATGCGCGAGAAGCCGGCCAGCGCCGCCAGCACGACGATGGGCAGGGCGCGCCACCAGCCGAGCAGGGCCAGCCACGCGACAATGAAGGAGAAGGCCGAGACGGTATGGCCGGAGGGGAAACTGTGTGCCGTCAGACGGGCGCCGATGATGGTGATCTGGCTGGCATCGAGCACGGCAGCCGGACGCGGCAGGGGCACCCAGAATTTGAAACCGCGACTGATCAGCGCGGCCATGATCGAGCCGAGAAACAGCGCCCAGAAGACCCGTGGGTAGCGCAGGCAGAAAGGCAGCACCAAGGCCAGCTGGATGCGGCCATCACCGAGCGTGGTCAGCGATTCCCAGAGAACAGCCGGCAAGGCTTTGCTGACTGCCTGGGCTGGAATGAAACCGGTGTACCAGTCGCCGCTCAGGCCAAGCGCTGCCAGCCCCAAGGCAAACAGCAGGCACAGGCCGAGCATGGAGGCGTCGAAACGCGGATTCCGGGCGTGCAGGGCCTGATCGTTCATTACGGCTTCCCGGGTTCGACGCGAGCCAAGGTGACGAAGCTACGTTGATAAACCTCGCGCAGCACCAGGTTCGGGGCGATCAGTTTCTGCACTTCATGCTGGCGGTCGGTACGGGTCAGCACCAGCTCACCCTCGACAGGTATCCGGGTCGGCGTGGCAGATTGCCGATAGACGCTGAAGCTGGGCATGATGATGCGCCAGGCCACCACCGTTCCACCGTTGTCCCGAGCGACCTTGGCCGCCTCGCGGATCGGCCCTTGGGTGACTCCGATCACGCGCGGCGCGATGACCGCGGCGACGACCAGTGCCTGCAGCAGCCCGGCGATGACCAGCCCCTGCCAGACCGGCAAGGTGCGCCACAGGGCCAGCGCGATGACGGCCACGGCCAGCAGGGGCAGCAGCCAGCGCGCCTCGTCGGAGAAGGCGGCAACCAAGCCATCGAGCAGCGTCTTTTCGTAAGGCTTGCCGGCCTTGGCGGCGGCAAAGACCAGGACTTCCGGCAAGGCGGCGAGCAGCAGGGCGAAGGCAATCAGCGGGACATAGGCCAGCCAGCGCCGCTCGAACTCCGGCCGATAGCAGGCAAGCAGGATGAAGACCGGCGTGCAGCCGTAGAGCAGGTAGTGCGGCAGTTGCGTGCCGGAGAAGGAGAAGAAGCCGAAGACGACAACGAACCACAGGATCAGGTAACGCTCCATTAGGCCTTCACCACTAGAAACGCCAAGCGGCACCGAGCGCAGCTTCTTGAGCAGCTTGCCGGCGATGGCGAGCAGCCAGCCGGTGAAGGGCATCAGCACGAAGGGCAGGACAACGAGGTAGTAATACCACTTGCCGCCATGCCCCTCGAAGGTGTTGGAGTAGCGGTTCAGGTTGTGCTTCAGGTAAAAACCGCGGAAGAAGGCGTCGCCCTGATCGAGATAAACCAGCACATGCCAGGGCACGACGATGACCAGGAAAAGCAGCCAGCCCGGCCAGAAAAAGGCGGCCTTCAGCCAGTCGCGCCAGGCCCCGGCTGAGACGAAGAAAATGCCGCTGATCAGCAGCGGGAACATCACGGCAACCGGCCCCTTGGTCAGGAAGCCGAGGCCGAGCATGGCATAGGCGAAGAACAGGAGGCGGCGGATTTGTTGCGGGCTCTTGCCATCCCGACAGGCACAGAAGAAGTCGTAGATGCCGAACATCGACAGGGCGATGAACAGGTTGAGCAGGGCATCCGAAATCGCCGCCTTGGCGATGAAGCCAACCGCCAGCGACAAGGCCATGACCAGCGAGGCGACCTGCGCGGTTCGCCGGTCGGCATGGCGCAGACAGAAGCGGTAGAGAAAGACCAGCCAGAGGATGCTGGCGATGATCGAGGGTAGGCGGAAACCGATTTCGCTGACGCCAAGCACGCTGACCGACACGGCCTGCGCCCAGTAGATCAGGATCGGTTTGTCGTGGCGCGGCGCATCGTTCAGGGTCGGCGAGATCAGGTTACCGCGCGCCATCATCTCGCGCGTCGCTTCGGAAAACGCCCCTTCGTCGACATCGGTCAGCGGCAGGCTGTAGGCATTGAGCACGAAGGCAATGACGATCGCCAGCACCAGGCTGAACGGCGACAGCAGGAAGCGCTCGATGGCGTGAAGGAGTGGTCTGGCTTGCATCGCGGCATTATAAGGCAGGGCAGCCGGCTTCCCCGACCGCCGGCGTTACGGCACGGTTACAGCGACTTGACGTTGCTGCGGCCGGCGCCTAAATTCGCCCGACTTTCTCCATCGACCTTCGAGGCAAACCATGAAAATCGGCACCCCGCTTTCCCCCTCCGCCCTGCGCGTCATGCTGCTCGGTGCCGGCGAACTCGGCAAGGAAGTGATCATCGCGCTGCAGCGCCTGGGCGTCGAAGTGATCGCCGTCGACCGCTACGAAAACGCCCCCGGCCATCAGGTCGCCCATCGCGCCCACGTCATTTCGATGACCGATGGTGCCGCACTGCGCCAGTTGGTCGAACAGGAAAAGCCGCACCTGATCGTGCCCGAAATCGAGGCCATCGCTACCGACATGCTGGTCGAGATCGAAGCGGCCGGCCTGGCCGAAGTCATCCCGACCGCTCGCGCCACCAAACTGACCATGAACCGCGAAGGCATCCGCCGGCTGGCTGCCGAGGAACTCGGCCTGCCGACCTCGCCGTACCAGTTTGCCGATTCGCTGGCGGAACTTCAGGCCGCCATCGACGCCGGCATCGGCTACCCCTGCATCGTCAAGCCAACCATGTCGTCCTCAGGCAAAGGCCAGTCGCTGCTGCGCGGTCCGGACGATGTGCAGAAAGCCTGGAATTACGCCGCCAGCGGTGGCCGGGTCAATCAGGGCCGGGTCATCGTCGAAGGCTTCATCGACTTCGATTACGAGATCACCCTGCTCACCGTCCGCGCCCGGAATACCAGCGGCGAAGTAGTCACTCACTTCTGCGAGCCGATCGGCCACGTGCAGGTGGGCGGCGACTATATCGAATCCTGGCAGCCGCAGGCGATGACGCCGGCCGCCCTGCACCGGGCGCAGGAAATCGCCGCAGCCGTCACTGGCAACCTTGGCGGTCGTGGCTTGTTCGGTGTCGAGTTATTCGTTAAGGGCGACATGGTCTGGTTCTCGGAAGTCAGCCCACGGCCGCACGATACCGGGCTGGTCACGCTCTGTTCGCAGCGCTTTTCGGAGTTTGAATTGCACGCCCGCGCCATCCTTGGCTTGCCCGTCGATACGGGCATGCGCGAAGCCGGTGCTTCGGCCGTCATCTACGGCGGCATGGAAGAAAAGGGCATTGCCTTCGAAGGGCTGGAGCAGGCGCTGGCCGTGCCGCGCACCGACCTGCGGCTATTCGGCAAGCCCGAATCCTTTACCAAGCGGCGCATGGGCGTTGCCGTCGCCAATGGCGACAACACCGATCAGGCCCGGGAACGCGCCAAGCTGGCGGCGAGCAAGGTTCGGCCGATCAAGGAGTGAGATAGGACATCGGGTGGGCGGCGCTGCCGCCCGGCGTTGCAGGCAGGAGCACCCTGATCAGGTGCTGCGCATCCGTTCGATCTGACGCGTCTTTTCCTCGATATCCTCGTCGCTGTCGGCGTAGCGCTGGCTGATGGCGTAGAACTCGTCCTGAAGCTCGACAAAGGCATCGACCATATCGGGGTCGAAGTGGCTGCCTCGCCCGTCGATGATCATCTGCACCGCCTTGTCGTGCGGGAACGGATTCTTGTACGGGCGACGGCTGATCAGCGCGTCATAGACATCGGCCACGGTCATGATGCGGGCCGAAACCGGAATCGCATCACCGGCCAGCCCCTCCGGATAGCCGCTGCCGTCCCATTTTTCCTGGTGGCTGTAGGCGATTTCCTTGGCGTAATTCAGGAAATCGACACTGATCCCGAGTCGGCGCTCGGCGTTGATGATCGCGTCGCGCCCCAGGGTGGTGTGCGCCTTCATGACCTCGAACTCTGCCGGCGTGAAGCGACCGGGCTTGAGCAGGATGTGATCGGGGATGCCGACCTTGCCGATATCGTGCAGCGGCGCCGACTTGAACAGCATGTTGATGGTCCGCTCAGTCAGGAAATTCGAAAACCGTGGATGCTTTTTCAGCTTATCGGCCAGGGCGCGCACGTAAAACTGCGTTCGGCGAATGTGATTGCCGGTCTCGTTATCCCGCGTCTCGGCCATCGAAGCCATGGCGAGGATGGTCACATCCTGGATCGCCTCGATCTCCCTCGAACGCCGGGCCACCTCGTTTTCGAGGAAAGCTGCCTTGTCCTCCAGAAAATCCGCTGACGCCTTGAGCTGAAGGTGCGTCTTGATCCGGGCCAGCACCACCCGCTGCCGGATCGGCTTGGTGATGTAATCGACCGCCCCCAGTTCGAAGCCTTTTTCTCCATCGTCGCTGGAGACGTTTGCCGTCAGAAAAATCACCGGGACATTGGCCGTGGCGGGATCGGCCTTGAGTTGGCGACAGACCTCGTAGCCGTCCATGCCGGGCATCATGATGTCGAGCAGGATGAGGTCGGGCAAGTCCCCCGAGCGAACCATCGCCAGGGCTTCCGGGCCGGAAAAGGCCTCCCTCACGTTGTAGTGCTTTTTGAGGACGGCCGACATCTGTGTCAAATTGAAGGGCGTGTCATCAACGACCAGAATGGTCATTTCGTGTCGCTGAATCATCGGGGTCTGCATCGCGTATCCCTCCCAAATTTTTGCGGCCTGTCGGCGCCGAAAAATATATCAAATACGCCATTTTTGTCAATGACTACCCTGCCTTGCGCTTAATCAGGCCTATCGACAAGCTCACGCCACCCCTCAATGCTGGCCGCTGACTGCCTCGATAATCGGCGCCGGATTGACCGAAGTAGGCTGCTGGAAGGGGTTGCCCTGGATCAGCACGATGGCAGCGGTCGGAGCGGCCGCCAAGGCAAAGAGGATGACCGCGACCATCGCCGCCCGGGGCTTGTCGACATGCACGACCGAGACGGAGAGCAGGGTGAGGAAGCCAAGAAAAGCCATGCCCAGCCACTTGAGCGGATTGACGTGGGTCTGGCTGAGGCCGATGCGCAAATCGCGCTCATCGCGGATTTCGACGGCCTTGCGCAGCATCAGTGCCTGCACATTCTCTCCGGCGCCGGTGGCCACTTTCTGGCTGGCCAGCAGGGTCAGCAGCGCATCGGCCAGCGCGGTCACCTCGGGACTCGACTGCCGGGCGGCCAGCATCGGCCATTCGTTGGCGCTGGCCTGGCCGTAGCGGGTGACGGCCTGGCGCACTTCGCCCCGGAGCGGCTCGGCGAGTTGTTCGGACAGCACACGAATGCTGCGCAGCGAATCGGCTTCCTTGAAGACGGCGTTCATCGCCCGGTCATGGGCGCTCCACGTGTCATTGGCCAGAAAGGCCAGGGTCAGGCCGAACAGCACCCCGATAATATTGATGAAAGGCGGCGCCACGCCCTGCAGGGAAGCGATCCAGCCCGCCCAACGCGGTCGGTTCAGCGCCCACTGGACAGCCGCCACGGCAGCAAAGGTGCCGGCCACGGCGAGAAAGGCGTAACCATAGTGATCGTAGATATGCCAGTTGCTGGTGGGCATGGTGGGAAGTCCGCTTATCAATTCAACTGGATGAGTCTGGGCGATGGCGCCCCGTGGCGTCAATCCTTGCGCGGCGTTGCAGCAAAGAAATTCGGCGCCACCCGGTCCGCCGGGGCATGGCAAAAATCGCGCAGCCCCCGAAACCAGCTTGGTGACGACGCCTGCCGCCCGCCCCGCTGCCTTGTTTGTGATTTGCCCGGTGTCTGGGTAGAGTTCGGCCATGAATACCGCCCCTACCTCCGCCAGCAATCCAAATCCGGACACGCCCCCGACCGCGGTCAGCTTCCGGGAAGCCTTCATTTTCTGGCTCAAGCTGGGTTTCATCAGCTTTGGCGGGCCAGCCGGGCAAATCGCCATCATGCATCAAGAGCTGGTCGAGAACCGGCGCTGGATTTCGGAGCGGCGCTTCCTGCACGCCCTGAACTACTGCATGGTCCTGCCCGGGCCGGAAGCGCAGCAACTGGCCACCTATATCGGCTGGCTGATGCACCGCAGCTGGGGCGGCATCGTCGCCGGCGCCCTGTTCGTGCTGCCTTCGCTGTTCATCCTGATCGCCCTGTCCTGGATCTACATTGCCTTCGGCGAAATGCCGCTGGTCGCCGGCTTGTTCTACGGCATCAAACCGGCGGTGACGGCCATCGTGGTTCAGGCAGCCCACCGCATCGGTTCCCGCGCCTTGAAGAACAACCTGCTGTGGGCAATTGCGGCAGCTTCGTTCGTGGCCATCTTCGCGCTGAATGTGCCCTTCCCGGCCATCATCGCCGCTGCCGCCCTGATCGGTTACCTCGGCGGCCGCATTGCGCCGGACAAATTCAAGGCCGGCGGCGGGCATGGCAAGGCCGGCAAGACATTTGGCCGGGCCTTGATCGACGACGACACACCAACCCCGGAACACGCCATCTTCAAGTGGCGCCGTCTGCTGCAGGTGGCGGCCATGGGCAGCCTGCTCTGGCTCATCCCGATGGGCCTGCTCATCGCAAGCCAAGGCTGGGATCACACGCTGACGCAGATGGGCTGGTTCTTCACCAAGGCGGCACTGCTGACCTTCGGCGGCGCCTATGCCGTGCTGCCCTATGTCTATCAGGGCGCCGTTGAACATTATCAATGGCTGACGCCGCTGCAGATGATCGATGGCCTGGCCCTGGGCGAAACCACGCCGGGGCCGCTGATCATGGTCGTCGCCTTTGTCGGTTTTGTCGGCGCTTACGCCAAGGCCGTATTCGGTCCGGAAAGCCTGTTCCTGGCCGGCGCCGTGGCGGCCAGCCTGGTTACCTGGTTCACCTTCCTGCCCTCGTTCATCTTCATCCTGACCGGCGGCCCGCTGATCGAAACCACGCACAACGACCTGAAATTCACCGCGCCACTGACAGCGATTACCGCCGCCGTGGTCGGCGTCATCCTCAACCTGGCGATCTTCTTCGGTTACCACGTGCTATGGCCGCAGGGCTTCAACGGCAGCTTCGACTGGATTTCAGCGCTCATCGCCCTGGCTGCGGCCATCGCACTTTTCCGCTTCCAGCGAAACGTCATCCATGTCATTGGCGCCTGCGCGCTGGCCGGCCTGCTGATCAAGACAATGCTTTGATACTCCGGGTTTTCCGGATAGACGAAAAAAAGCCCGGCTCGAAACCGGGCATCCATCGAAAACGAAGTCTATTCGTTTGGGGAAATGCTGATTTATTCGGAAATGTCATTCCCGCGCCCCGCAGGAAGTACCCTTGGGGTGCGCAGGCGGGAATCCAGAAAAATCAACGCACTGGATCCCCGCCTGCGCGGGGATGACGAATTAATCAGCGCCTCCTTAGGAAGATTGCTTGCTGCGCTTGCGAACCGCCGGGGCCTTGCTGACCACCGGCTCGCTTTCGGCCAGTGCCTCAACCGCCTGATGCGCTTCGTGCTCGGCCAGCTCAACGGTCTGGATGGCGGCAGCACTCATGGTGTGCAAGGTTTCTTCAGCCCCCTGCAGCGTGGTTTTCATCGTCCGCAGGGCAATTTCAGCCTCCCACGGGCTGGAGCGGGAAGCCCGGTTGATGCTGGCAAAAACCATTTCATCGAAGACCCGGATCTGCGCTTCGGCGCTGCGGATCATCGCCTTCTGGGTTTCGCCGAGAATTTCCAGCGAACTATCCAGCAAGCGACGAGCCCGGACCGTGTTTTCCAGCCAGGCAGTGGCCGGCAATTGCGGCATGGCTTCGCCCTGGCCATCACCGACCAGGGTCAGGTGCTTGCTGCCATGGTGAAGCGCATCACGGCTGGTGGAAGAAAGCAGTTCTGTCAGGCGCTGGCTGGCTTCGATGCAGGCGGCCGACAAGCCGAGAAGGTTGCTCAAGGCGCGTTCGCGACTCTGGGCAATTTCCTGTGAAGAAAGAAACATGGGGTCTCCGGGCTGAATTATCGGGGCAGCTTAGCGCCCCGACGTGACAAAACGGTGAATCAACGGATGGTTTTGACGCCCTCGGCCGTGCCGAGCAAGAGCAGGTTGGCCGGACGCACGGCGAACAGACCGTTGGTGACGACGCCGGTGATCTGGTTGATCTGCGCCTCCAGGCCTTTCGGATCGGTAATCGACAGGCCTTTGACGTCGAGAATGATATTGCCGTTGTCGGTGACGAAACCCTCGCGCAGCACCGGCGTACCGCCCAGTTTGGCCAGTTCGCGAGCCACCTGGGCGCGAGCCATCGGGATGACTTCGACCGGCAGCGGAAACTTGCCCATCGTGTCGACCAGCTTGGAACCGTCGCAGATGCAGACGAACTCGCGGGCCACCGCCGCGACGATCTTCTCGCGCGTCAGCGCTCCGCCGCCGCCCTTGATCATGTTGAGGCCGGCGTCGATTTCATCGGCGCCATCGACATAGACCGGGATGTCCTCGACATCATTGAGGTCGAAGACCTGAATGCCGTGCCCTTCGAGGCGCTTGCGGGTGGCTTCGGAACTGGCGACGGCCCCCTTGTATTTATCCTTGAGCGGGGCCAGTGCGTCGATGAAGAAATTGGCTGTCGAGCCGGTGCCAACGCCGATGATGCTGCCGGCCGGCGCGGTTTGCGCCACGTAGTCGGCGGCGGCCTGGGCCACGGCCTGCTTGAGTTCGTCCTGGGTCATGATGATGCTCCTGAATGGTTTGGAGCGCATTTTAAACCCGTGGCGCCTTTGCCCAAATGGTCATAAAAGCTTAACTTTGCAGCGATCATAAATCGCTAAACTCGTCATGCCGTTTTTCCGGGAGAACAAGATGAGCGAACAAAAAAAACCAACCCCTGCAGCCAAGCAGCCTGCCTCACCGAAGCCACCAAAAAAACTGATTCCGCGCACCGCGCCCAAGGCGGGATTGACTGCTGAAGCCAAGCCAGCCGTTGCTGCACCGGCCCCCGCTGCGCCTGCCGCAAGCAAAGCCCCGGCGGCAAGCACCGCTGCCGCCAAAAGACAGCCGGTTCGCAAGCCGACCCAGGTCCAAGCAACCGTGGCCAGACACCAGAAGGTGTTGGCCGATGCACTGATCAAGGCGCAGGCGATCAAGTATGACCAGCCGAAGACCATGAAGCAGGAAGCCGCGCCGGCCAAAAAGTCGGACAAGCCGGTCAAGGCGAAGAAAATCAAGCTGGTACGCGACAGCTACGCCATGCCGGAAGCTGAATACGCAAAGATCGCCGAGCTGAAGAAGCGGATGGCCGCACTCGGCAGCGAAGCCAAGAAGAGCGAACTGCTGCGCGGCGGCATCGCCCTGCTGGCCGTACTCAACGATGACGAGCTCAAGGCCGTCATGGCGCGCATCGAACGCATCAAGACCGGACGTCCCGCCAAATAGGCCAAAAGTAAGTATTCCTGCCCGTTTATTACAGCCTGTCATCTCGCTGTAATAAACGGCCGGTAACCTGCATGGTGTTAATCCCCAACCCTGTGCAGGAGTTACTTAATGTTCAAGCATTCCAAGCTCGTTTCCGCTCTGGCAGTCGCCGGTGTCGCCTTGTTTGGCGCCCAGGCTGCCCAAGCCCAGGTCATCAAGATCGACGGTTCTTCGACCGTTTATCCGATCACCGAAGCCGTCGCCGAAGAATTCCAGAAAGCCAAGAAGAACGCCATCAAGGTGACGGTCGGCATTTCCGGTACCGGCGGTGGTTTCAAGAAGTTCTGCCGCGACGAAACCGATATCTCCAACGCCTCGCGCCCGATCACCAAGAGCGAAATGGACCTGTGCAAGGCCGCCGGCGTCGAGTACATCGAAATGCCGGTCGCCTTCGACGCGCTGACCGTCGTCATCAACCCGAAGAACTCCTTCCTCAAGCAGGCCACCGTCGCCGAGCTGAAGACCATGTGGGAACCGGCCGCCCAGGGCAAGATCACCAAGTGGAACCAGGTCAACCCGGCCTGGCCTGATGCCCCGATCAAGCTGTTCGGCGCTGGCGCCGACTCCGGCACCTTCGAATACTTCACCGAAGCCACCGTCGGCAAGGCCAAGTCCTCGCGCGGCGACTACACCGCTTCCGAAGACGACAATGTGCTGGTCCAGGGCGTTTCCCGTGACGTCAATGCCATCGGCTACTTCGGCTACGCTTACTACGCCGAGAACAAGGCCCGCCTGAAGGCCCTGCCGATCGTCAATCCGAAGACCGGCGTCGCCGTCGAGCCGTCTGAAGAGTCCGTGATCAAGGCCACCTACCAGCCGCTGTCGCGTCCGATCTTCATCTACGTCAAGGCCAAGTCCCTCGACAAGCCGGAAGTCAAGGAATTCATCGAGTTCTACATGAAGAACGGCGCCAAGCTGACCAAGGAAGTGAAGTACGTTCAGCTGCCGGCCTCTGCCTACACCGGCAATATCGAGCACATGAACAAGAAGAAGTACGGCACGGTGTTCGGTGGCCACAACGAAATCGGCATCACCATCGAAGATCTGATGAAGCGCGAAGCCAAGAACTGATTTTCGCTACTGTCGCAAAAAAAGCCCGATCCCTCCCGGGTCGGGCTTTTACCATAGGGAATTCCACACGTGAATTCACAAACCATGACTGCAAATAACGCTTCCGACCTGCCAGTGGTCAGCGAACGCCTCTCGAAGAACGCCATGCGCCATGTCAGCGAACGGCTGATCGAATCGCTGCTCTTCGCTGCTGCCGCTGTTTCGGTGCTGACCACCATCGGCATCGTCTATGTACTCGTTTCCGAGTCCATCCAATTTTTCCAGAATGTCAGCATCGTCGACTTTCTGACCGACACCCAATGGACGCCGCTGTTCGATGATGCCCACTTCGGCATCATGGTGCTTGTCTCCGGTACGGTGGTCTCCTCGCTGGTCGCTCTGGCCGTGGCCATTCCGATGGGAACGATCATCGCCATCTACCTGTCCGAGTTCGCCAACGGCAAGGTGCGCGAGATCGCCAAGCCGATTCTCGAACTGCTTGGCGGCATCCCGACCATCGTTTTCGGCTACTTCGCGCTGCTCATCGTCACCCCGCTGCTGCAGAAGATCTTTCCGGAACTGCCGGGCTTCTCGCTGCTTTCCGCCGGCCTGGTGATGGGCATCATGATCGTGCCCTACATCGCCTCGCTGTCCGAGGATGCCATGCGCGCCGTGCCGATGAGCCTGCGCGAAGGCTCCTACGCCATGGGCGGCACGCGTCTCTACACGGCACTGCACGTCGTCGTGCCGGCTGCTTTCTCCGGCCTCGCCGCTTCCTACATCCTGGCCATTTCGCGTGCGGTCGGTGAAACGATGATTCTCGCCGTCGCCGCCGGCATGCAGCCGAACCTGACCTGGAACCCGGCCGAACCGGCTGCCACGATCACCTCCTTCATCGTTCAGGTGGCGCTCGGCGACTTGCCGCATGGCTCGATTGGTTACCAGACCATCTTCGCGGCCGGCCTGACCCTGATCCTGATCACCCTGATGTTCAACATTCTCGGCCAGTGGCTGCGCCGCAAATTCCGGGAGAATTACTAATGCAAGCCAATTCCCTTACCACTGAACAAATCCGCGCCCTGATCGCCAAGGGCAAGCTCAAGGACAGCATCTTCAAGGCCATGGGCATTGCTTGCCTGGCTTTGGCCCTGCTCGTCATCGTGATGCTGATCTCCGACATGGTGATCAAGGGCTCGGAGCGTTTCACGCTCGATTTCTTCACCAACTTTGCCTCGCGGCATGCCAACAAGGCCGGCATCCTGTCAGCCTGGGTCGGCTCGCTGCTGGTCATGTTCGTGACCGCGCTGGCCGCCGTGCCGATCGGTGTCGCGGCCGGTGTCTATCTCGAGGAATACGCCAAGCGCAACTGGATCACCGAGATCATCGAGATCAACATCACCAACCTGGCTGCCGTGCCGTCCATCGTCTATGGCCTGCTCGCCCTCGGCATCTTCGTGTACCAGTTCGGTTTCGGCCAGAGCATCCTGTCGGCCGGCCTGACCCTGGCGCTGCTGATCCTGCCGATCATCATCGTGTCGACCCGCGAAGCGATCCGCGCCATTCCGGCGATGATCCGAGAAGGCTCGATGGCGGTCGGTGCGACGCGCTGGCAGACCTGCCGTTACCACATCATTCCGTATGCCATGCCCGGCATCCTGACTGGCGTGATCATCGGCCTGGCCCGCGCCATCGGTGAAACGGCCCCGATCATCACCATCGGCGCGCTGACCTTCATCGCCTTCCTGCCGCCGGTGCCCTACACCGAAGTCAGCGAAGGCGTGACGGCCGGCCTGTTCGACTGGGTCATGTCGCCCTTCACCGTGATGCCGATCCAGATCTTCAACTGGACCTCGCGTCCCGACCCGGCCTTCGAAGTGAACGCTGCTGCCGCCGGCTTCGTGCTGATGGCCATGGTCCTGACCATGAACGGCATCGCCATCTACCTGCGCTACAAGATGCGCAAGAACATCAAGTGGTAATGACCGCGCCAAGCGCTGGTCCATCACCCAAAACGAAACTCGAAATGGAGTCGCAAATGCAGATTCACGACACACCGACCCTCAAGGCCGAAGCCCGCAACCTGAACTTTTACTACGGTGAAGCCAAGGCACTCAAGGGCATCAACATGCCGATCTACGACAAGAAGGTTACCGCCCTGATCGGTCCTTCCGGTTGCGGCAAATCGACCTACCTGCGCAGCTTCAACCGCATGCACGACCTCTACCCGGGCAACCGTTACGAGGGCGAAATCCGTTTCTTCCCGGACAACACCAACCTGCTGGCGCCGGAAGTCGATCCGATCGAAGTCCGCATGCGCGTCGGCATGGTTTTCCAGAAGCCGAACCCCTTCCCGAAGACCATCTACGAAAACGTCGCCTACGGCCTGCGCGTTCGTGGCGAGAACAACAAGCGCGCCCTCGACGACAAGGTCGAGCACGCGCTGAAGGGTGCCGCGATCTGGGACGAAGTGAAGGATCGCCTGCAGGACATGGCGCCGAACCTCTCCGGCGGTCAGCAGCAACGTCTGTGCATTGCCCGCGCCCTGGCCACCGACCCTGAACTGCTGCTCTTCGACGAGCCGACTTCCGCCCTCGACCCGATCGCCACCGGCGCCATCGAGGAACTGGTGCACGAACTGAAGAAGCGCGTCACCATCCTGATCGTGACCCACAACATGCAGCAGGCCGCCCGCGTCTCCGACTACACTGCCTACATGTATCTGGGCGAGTTGATCGAGTTCGGCAAGACCGACGAGATCTTCATCAAGCCGCAGGACAAGCGCACCGAAGACTACATCACCGGCCGCATGGGCTAAGGAAGCAGCCATCCAATCAATTTCGTCGTTCCCGCACAGGCGGGAACCCAGGAAGCTCGACAAGCTGGATCCCCGCCTGCGCGGGGATGACAAATTCATCAGCGCATCCCTGAGGGAACACACGATATGAACGAAAGCCAACACCTGTCCAGCCAGTTCGACGAAGAACTCAGCCGTCTGCGCACCCACGTGCTGCAGATGGGCGGCCTGGTCGAAACCCAGATTTCCGCGGCTATCGACGCCTACTCGACCGGTGAAATCGCCAGCGTCAAGACCATCGTCGAGACCGACCGCAAGGTCAATGAACTCGAGAAGGCCATCGACGACGACTGCGCCCACGTCATCGCCAAGCGCCAGCCCACCGCCTCCGACCTGCGCCTGATCCTCGGCATCAGCAAGATCGTCACCGATCTGGAGCGAGCCGGCGACGAGGCCAAGAAGATCGCCAAGGGCGTTCGCCGCATCTATGAAAACGGTCACCTGCCCAGCCAGTACGGTGTCGGCATCCGCCATCTGGCCGAAGCCGCGCTGATCATGGTCCGTCAAGCACTCGACGCCTTTGCCCGCCTCGATACGCCGCAGGCCGCCAAGGTCATTCGCGCCGACAGTGACGTCGACGCCGAATTCAAGTCGATCATCCGCCAGCTGATCACGCACATGATGGAAGACCCGCGCACCATCACCACTTCGATCGACATCATCTCGATCGCCCGCGCCATCGAGCGCATTGGCGACCATGCGAAAAACATCTCCGAGCAGGTAGTCTTCGTCGTCGAGGGCCGCGACATCCGTCATACCAAGGAGAAGGCTCAGTGACACCGACGATACTGGTCGTTGAAGACGAACCGGCTATCCAGGAACTCGTCACGATCAACCTCAAGCATGCCGGCTTTCTCGTCGTTCGCGCCAGCAGCGCCGAGGAGGCCGAGTCGGCCATCCGCGCTGCCCTGCCCGACCTGGTGATTCTCGACTGGATGCTGCCCGGCCAGTCCGGCGTCGCCCTGGCCAAGAAAATCCGCGCCGATGAGCGCACGCGCGAACTGCCGATCATCATGCTGACCGCCCGTGTCCATGAAGAAGACAAGGTCCAGGGCCTCGAAGCCGGCGCCGACGACTACATCACCAAACCCTTCTCGCCGAAGGAAATGGTCGCCCGCGTCCGCGCCGTGCTGCGCCGCCGCGCCCCGCATCTGGCCGGCGAAGCGGTCGAGATCGGTACGCTGGCACTCAACCCGGCGACCCATCGCGTGCTGGCCAGCGGCCAGCCGATCGAACTGGGACCGACCGAGTTCCGCCTGCTCTTCTTCTTCATGACGCATGCCGAACGCGTTTACACCCGCGCCCAGTTGCTCGACGAAGTGTGGGGCGACCATGTCTTCATCGAGGAGCGCACGGTCGATGTGCACATCCGCCGCCTGCGCGCTGCCCTCGAAGCCTCCGGCAACCACGAGCGCGTCGAAACCGTACGCGGCACCGGCTACCGCTTCCGGGGAGCCTGAGCGAGGTGTCATCGCAACTGATGCGGGCCCTGTTGCTGGCACTGCTATCAACAGTCATTGCACTACCCGTCGGCTATTTTGTTGCCCACTGGGCGGGATGGACGGTTTTCTGTCTGGGCCTGGCCCTGCAGATGGCCTTCCACTTCCGCAACTTCGCCCGCCTCGACCGCTGGTCGCACAACCCGGTGGTCGATCCCAGCCTGGAGGGCGAAGGCGCCTGGGATGGCATCTTTGGCCGCCTCTATCGGCACGAGAAAGACCTGCGCGAGCAGATCGCCGAGCGTGACCATCAAATTGCCATGCTCTTCGCAGCCGGACAGGCCCTGACTGATGGCGTCGTGCTGCTCGATACGCACAACCAGATCCTGTTCTGCAACAGTACCGCCGAAGATCAGCTCGGGCTGGTCATCCGCACCGACCGGGGGCAATCGGTCGCCAACATCGTTCGCCAGCCGGAATTTGTCGCCTATCTAGAAGAAAGCGATTTCAGCCGGCCGCTGACCATGCGCACCGAACGCAAAGAGGACCGCGTCTTCTCGATCCACATCATCCCCTACGCTGGCAGCCGGCGCCTCATGCAGGTCAAGGATGTCACGCAGACCGAGCGCCTCGACCGCATGCGCCGCGATTTCGTCGCCAACGTGTCGCACGAGTTGCGCACACCGCTGACCGTGCTTGCCGGCTTCCTCGAAACGCTGCAGGAATTCGATGTCGACCGCGAGGAAAGAAACCGCTATCTCGAGATGATGGCCGACCAGTCGAAGCGCATGCAGTCTATCGTTCAGGACTTGCTGACCCTGTCCTCGATCGAATCGGCGCCGCCACCGGACAACGAGCCGGTGGACATGGCCAGCCTGCTCGACAAACTGCATCGCGATGCCGATGGCCTGTCCGCCGGTCGCCACACGATCATTGTCGAAAACGACGGCCATAATGACCTGCGCGGCTCCGAGCCGGAACTGGTCAGCGCCTTCGGCAACCTGGTCGCCAATGCCGTGCGCTACACGCCGGCCGGCGGCAAAATCCGGATCAGCTGGCGCGCTTCCCCGCAAGGCGGCGAATTCGCCGTGCAGGATTCCGGCATCGGCATCGAGGCCAAGCATATCCCCCGCCTGACCGAACGCTTCTACCGCGTCGACCGTGGCCGCTCTCGCGATGCCGGCGGCACCGGCCTCGGCCTGGCCATCGTCAAGCACTCGCTGAACCGCCACCAGGCGCAGCTCGATATCAAGAGCACCCCGGGCGTCGGCAGCTGCTTCACCGCCAAATTTCCGGCCAGCCGGGTGAGTAGCCTGTAAGCCGGCAACACCGGGCACACCACGGCTTCGACCCGGCAACTCCGTTCTGTTAAGCGGAAAACCCTTCGAATTAGTCGTTCCCGCGCGGGCGGGAACCCAGGGATTTCAAAGTACTGGATTCCCGCCTGCGCGGGAATGACGCTTAACTGAACGGCATTCGCTCCGACTGACCCTTGTCGCCTCTGCCTCGGCAGCCAAACCGGCGCAGGGGCCGCTCTATCCGCGAGGCTGCTTCGTGCTCGGCAAGAATCTTGCCGTTGGCATGAGGCTCGCCACCGCGTTTCAAGCGCTGGCCTGTCACTGATTGACAAGCAATCCGCCGAATCACGATAATCCGCCCTTCTGCGGGAGAGAGAGTTCCAAATTTGCGAACTCCGCCGAAGGCGCAAACTCCCATAATCGCTCAGGTACATTGAACCGCAGAAATGATTCGCCGGCTGGAGAGAAGTTGCAGGTGCCCTGGCGCCTGGCAACTCACCGAAGGGGCAGGCTCACAGCGAGCTGAAACTCTCAGGTAAAAGGACAGGGGGAGAGGCGTCACGGAAGACTCAATTCGAGCCTTCCGATTTTTGACGGAGTCTGTCCTGATGTTAGAAACTCTTATCCACGTTTTTCAGCCGCTCGCCACCAAGCAATTCGACCTGCTACTGGTCATCTATCTGGTCGCCATCGCGGCCGAAGCCATGTCTGGCGCGCTGGCGGCAGGGCGTCGCAACATGGACATTTTCGGGGTGGCCGTGATTGCCTTCGTCACCGCCCTGGGTGGCGGCACGATCAGGGATGTCATTCTTGGCAATTTCCCGATTGGCTGGACGCAACATCCCGAGTACGTCTATCTCGTCATCCTGTCCGGTCTGGCGACAACCTTGCTTGCCCGCTTCATGCACCACATGAAAAACATCTTCCTGATGCTGGATGCGATGGGTCTGGTCGCCTTCTCCCTGATTGGCTGCAATGTCGCCCTGCAACTCAATTACCCGGTCGTTGTCGTCATCATGGCCGGCATGCTGACCGGCATCTGCGGGGGCATTCTGCGCGATGTGCTTTGCAACCAGGTCCCCGTGGTTTTCTGCCGGGAGCTTTACGCCAGCGTGTCGCTCTTTGTCTGCGCCCTCTTCCTGGTCTTGAAATCAACCGACATCGACGCTGACCTCAATACGCTGGCGTGTTTTATCGCCGGCTTTGGCTTTCGCATGCTGGCGCTCCGTTTTGGCTGGAAGCTCCCGACCTTCTCTTACCAGCAGCGCTGGGACTGAACAAACGGGGCGCGTTCGCTTCAGCGCCAGGCTTGCCGGGCCTGCCAAGGAAATCCCGGCAGGCCGGCGGCGTCAGTTCAAGGCCCGCGCCACGGACAAAACGGCATCGCCGGCGCCCAAACGGCGGCGCTCGATGAACAGGCTGCCGCCCAGGGGTTCATTGGCGGCCGCCTTGGCTTTTTTCTTGGCCTGCTTCTTGGCGGCCGAAGCGGCAGCGGCGACTTCGCGATGCGATTCGCACTCCCCCAGGCCAATGCGAACGGCACCGATGGACAAGGTCGGCAAGCCCTGGAAGCTCACTTCACCGCGCCGGTTTTCAGCCATGTAGCCGCCTTGCAGGCGTTCGTCGATCGTCAGCAGGTTGCCGACCGCCTCGGCAAAGCTGGCGATGATTTGCCAGCAGCGCATTTCCCAGTCGGGGCTGCGGAAGATCACGAAAAAGTCGTCGCCGCCGATATGGCCGACAAAGTCCATGCGCTCGTCGGTGGCCTCGCAGAGCAGGCGGGCCAGCGTCTGGATGACGTCATCGCCGCGCCGGTAGCCATAGGTGTCGTTGTAGGGCTTGAAGTCGTCGATGTCGATGTACGCGGCCACGAACTGCTCGCCGGACGACAGCATGCGGTCGACATGCTCGTTGATCGGTACATTGCCCGGCAACTGGGTCAGCGGATTGGCGTAACGGGCGGCACTGATCTGCATTTCGGTAATGGTTGCCATCAGGTCATGGCTGGTCCCGACGCCGAGGTACTTGCCCTCGCCGGTGACGATGAAGCCATCGAACAGGTAATGCTTGGGCGCCATTGACAGCATCATCGCCAGTTCCTGGATGGTGGCGTGCTGGTCGACGATGAGCGGAGCGTGATCCATGAACAGATCGCAGGTCCGGCGCCCGAACAGTTCCTTGCGAAACGGCCGGGCGAAGCGGTCGATCATGCTGTGCCGGTTGATCATGCCCACCGGCTGCGTGCCCTGAACAACAGGCAGCACATCCAGATCGGGATCGGCTTCGAAACGGGCAATCACCTTCTCGTTGGTGGCATTCAGCGCCACGGGCTGGATCGTCCGGAGCAGGCTGCGCGCCGTCGGCAACTTGCCGGGGCCGCCGGTCATCGGCGACAGGGCCAGCGATTGCTGGTCGAGCGCTATCACCGTCTGACCCGGCAATTGCCTCACCGGATGGCTTTCCGGCCGGGCGATGAAATAGCCCTGGCCGCAGGCGATGCCCATGTCGCGCAGGCAGACGAAATCCTGATTGCGCTCGATGCCCTCGGCGACCAGTGAGGCATTGCAGATTTCGGCCAGATCCTGCATGGCCCGGACAAAATGAAACTTGATCCGGTCTTCGGCGATGCCGTGAATGAAATGCTTGTCGATCTTGACGAACTCCGGGCGCAACTCCGACCACATGCGCAGGTTGGCAAAGCCTTCGCCCAGGTCGTCGATGGCGATCTGGAAACCGCGCCCGCGATAGTGCTGCAGTGCCTCCAGGATGCCGGGCATGTCAGTGATCTGCTGATTCTCGGTCAATTCAAGCACGATACGGTTCGGGGCGATGCCGAGCGCGTTGAGCAGATCGCGGGTGTGGCCGTTCATCAGGCGTGGATCGAGCAGACACCCCGGGGTGACATTGAGAAACAGCCGGCCAGCCAGGCGCTGTGCGGCAAATGCCCGCAAGCTGGCCTGCCGGCAGAGGTGCTCAAGATCATTGGTCAAACCAAGCCGCGCCGCGGCTCCGAACAACTGGTCCGGCCGATGCAGCGGGCTCCCCTCCGGTCCCCGCATCAACGCTTCGTAGCCAAGGATGGCGCGCAGGCGAAAGTCCATAATGGGCTGAAAGACCGGGAACAAAAGCCCCTCGGTCATGATTCGCTGTAATTCCGCTGCTTCATCGATCATTGCGCACGCTTCCTGAGAACTGACTGTGCAGTTTAGAAAGCGAAGATTGCAAAGCCGTGACAGGAAAGTCGACCTTCGCAATTTTACCAATTCACAAACCTGTAACAGTCCTGCAGCAAGATAGCCGCCCCGCTTCGCGTCAGGTTGTCATGAAAACGCTGCTTGCCCCGCTCTTTGGAAAATATCGTGACCTTGTCCTGGCCATCGGCCTCTTCCTGGTCATCGATGCCGGCGTCTCGGCCATCAACATCTACACCTCGCGCCAGATCGAAACCGATACCCGGCTGATCAACACCGCCGGCCTGCTGCGCACTTACTCGCAACAACTGACCAAGGGCCTGCTGACCCTGGACATGGATCTGCGCAACGAGGCGCTGACCCAGTCCAGCCTGGCTGAAATCTCCGAAGCCCGGCTCGGCTTCGACGACGCACGCCAGGCGCTGCTGAGCGAACTGTCCAAACCGCCCGCCCTGACCCTGATCGAACCAGCCACCCTGCGCGAGGAGGCGCTGGAGAAGCTCAAGCAGGTCGTTCACACCTGGGAGCCGATCGAACGTGAAGTCGGCCCGCTGATCGTCA
This sequence comes from Ferribacterium limneticum, assembly GCF_020510625.1. Lineage (NCBI taxonomy): Bacteria > Pseudomonadati > Pseudomonadota > Betaproteobacteria > Rhodocyclales > Azonexaceae > Ferribacterium > Ferribacterium limneticum. The sequence goes on from NZ_CP075191.1 coordinate 3,494,700, forward strand.
ACGCGGCACCGGATAGCGAAACCACCGCCCGCGCCGTACAAAAGGCGGTCACCCGCAACAATCGCCTGACCCAGCAGGCAGATGACCTGAGTCATAGCCTCGAGGATATTGCCCGCCAGAAAACCTCGACCGTTCGTGTCATTCAGGCCGTCGCCATTTCGCTGGCTTTCCTCAACTTCGGCTTCATTGTCTTCACCTTTATTGGCCGACTTCTCGCCAGCGACCGCCAGATCACCCGGGCCCGCGAGGAGTCGGAACGCATCCTCGGCGCAGTTCACGAAGGTCTGTTCCTGCTCACCGCTGAGCGGACGGTCGGCCACCAGCGCTCAGCCTCGCTCGAGCGCCTGTTCGACAAGCCGCTGCTGCCCGGCACCCCGTTCAACGATTTTCTGGCGCTCATCACCTCGACGGAGAACTCGACAGCGGCCGAGGATTACATCGACCTGCTGTTCAATCCGAAAATGAAGCAGAGCCTCCTGAAGCAGCTGAATCCGCTGCAGGAGATCGAATTGCTGGGCAAGGCGGGGGCAAAACAGGGGCCGACCCACCTCAGTTTCGAGTTCGATCAGATCCGCGAAAACGGCCAGGTCGTTGCCCTGCTGGTCAGCGTTTTCGACGTTTCCCAGAAGCTCAGGCTGGAGCGCGAACTGGCCGGCGCCGAAGCCCGGGCCGATAGCGAAATGGCGCTGCTGCTCGGCGTCCTCGACCACAACCCGAACGAAGTGGCGGCCTTCCTCCATCGGGCCAAAGACACCCTGCAATTGATCAACGGCGAGTTGCAGAACATCCAGCCCTCCCGTCAGGCCTACCCGCAACTGGTCAACCGCATCGCCCGTACCGTGCATGGCATCAAGGGCGAAGCCGGGACACTGGGTTGCGCCAGTATCAGCCGGGTCGCCCACGAATTCGAGGATGAGCTGCAGCCGATGCGGCAGCGTACCGACCTGGCCGGCGATGACCTGATTCCGGTGGCGGTCGCGCTGAGTCGCCTGCTGGGCGAAATCGCCAAGGTGGAGGCGGTGATCAAGCGCATCCAGAAATTTGCCAACGATCGTCGCGATGAGCCGCCGGGCGGTTCGCTCGGCGAGAGCCTGCAGCGGATCGAACAGTTTGCCCTGAAGATCGCCGAAGACCTCAACAAGCAGGTGCGTTTTGAAGGGCTCAGCGAGATCGACGAGATCCCGCCGTCACTGTCCCGCCTGCTCGGCGAAATCGTTCCCCAGTTGATCCGCAACGCCGTCGTGCACGGTATCGAGGCACCAGAGCAAAGGCGCAAGCTCGGCAAGCCGGAGAGCGGGCTGATCCGTGTCGAAGTTTCCAGCGAAGCAGATGGCGCGCTGACCGTGGCGGTCCATGACGACGGCTGCGGCCTGTCGCCGCAATACTTGCGCCAGGTGCTGAGCGCCCGCCAGCGCTACCCGGCCGAACAGATCGCCGCCATGAGCGACGACCAGATCATCGCCACACTGTTCGAACCCGGCTTCAGCTCGCTGGATGCTGCGCACGAGCACGCCGGGCGCGGCGACGGCTTGTTCGTCGTCAAGGAAGCCCTGCGCGAACTGGGCGGCCGCCTGCGCATCAGCTCCCGCCCGAACTCCCATACCCGTTTCATCCTTCAGTTCAAGACCGCATGACCATAACCAACAGATTCCACAGCATGCTGATCGTCGATGACTCGATGACCATCCGCAATCGCATCAGCCGCCTGATCGCCAGCCCGCGCCTGCCGCACATCAACATTGCCGGGCTCGCCGCCAATGGCATCATGGCGATCGAACTGGCCCGCGAAACGCGGCCCAGCCTGATCACCATGGACCTGACCATGCCGCAGCTGGATGGCGAGGCCTGCATCGAGCAGATCGCCGAACTCCTGCCCGACACCCGCATCCTCGTCGTCTCCGCCCTCTCGGACAAAGCCACCGCCCTGCGTGCCATCAAGAAAGGCGCCCACGGTTTTCTGCACAAGCCGTTTTCCGATGAAGACCTGCTTGACTCCCTGCTTGAACTGATCGACTGAACATGCGCAACAATCTCCGCAGCGAAGACATTGAAGTCTTCTCCGAAGCCATTACCCACTTTTTCAACGTCTACACCGGCGAGGCCGCCCAGGTCCGTTCGGCCTACCTGGTCGAAGCCGACACCCCGGTGCAGTGGAACGATTACATCGGCCAGATCGAAGTCAGTGGCGACTATGTCGGCCAGATCTGCTTTTCCGCGCCGCGCGCCCTGCTCTCCCATGTTCTGCTCAAGATGGGCGAATCGGTTTTCACCGATGAAAAGCATGGCGACATCGTCGGCGAAATCGCCAATACCCTGTCCGGCCGGGCCCGCCGGCACTTCGGCGAAGGCCTGGAAATTTCGCCGCCCCGCCTGGCCGATCCCGCTTCGGCGAGTATCGAAACAGCCTCCGGCCACCGTCCCTACGCCATTCCGCTGCTCTGGCACGGCTATGAAGCCAGCCTCCTGGTCCAGCTCATCCCGAAGAACTGAGCCGGCCGTCACGCTGCGGTAACACAGCGCCCGCATTCTGCCCGCAGAGCCGAATTTTTCTGCGAGGTCGTGATGACGGAAACACTGTTCTGCTACTGCTGCCGGGTGCATCACCAGAAGGACCAGATGCGCCTCTTCCCCACCCGACAAGGCTACCGCTGGCGCTGCGTGCGCAGCATCGAAGCGGCTTTCCGCAGCCGGCGCGAGCGCGACAATTTCGGTCGGCAGCAAACCGAAATCAATCGCCAGGAAGCGCAACGGGCCGCCGAAAATACAGCCCAGCTGCGCCGGGCGCTCGCCCTCGTCACCTGAGTCGCCATGCCCAGGATTCGCATCGACACGCTGGATGTCAGCAGCGCAGTGCTGGTCGACGCGAGCGTCACGCTGATCGTCAATGCTTTTGGCGACCCTGAGCGCTACAGCGCCAAACGGGTCACCCAGGAGCTGCTGACCAGCGATCCGGTGTTCTACCGTCAATTCTTCGTCGCCATGGACGCCGGCGAGGTGATCGCCGTCGGCGGCGTCAAGGCGGCCGACTGGTCTTCGAAGACGCATATCCTCTACCTCTCCGCCGTGGCCCATGAACGGCGCGGCAAGGGCATCGGCCGCGCTTTGATCAAGGCACGTATCGAATGGCTGGAAAAGAACTTCAAAGCCGGCCGGATTCTGGTTTCGGCCACCAAGACCCGGCGTTTTCGCGATTTCGGTTTCGTCGAAGTACGCAACAGCAACCTCGATGGCCGGCACTTGCTGCTGCGCCGTTTCTGAAAACCGGCCAATCATTTCTGGCGAGCCGGCACAGGACGGCAGCATGCGAAATACTTTAACGCCCCTGCAACAATGACTGGCGATAGTGACGTCTGAGCCTCACAGGAACAGCCCACGGAGTTTCACATGGAAAAACAGGATCGCAACGACATCGCCACCTTCCCGGAATTGTTCGACGGCATGGAGCAATTCATCGAAGAACAAGCCCGGGGCATCAAGAAGACCAGCGCCATCGTCGCCATGATTGCCCTGCCTTGCGGCATGCTGATCGCCTGGCTGCTCAACCGGGTCGCCTGAAGACCTTCCTGCCGCAAAGGTCGAGCATGCAAGCCCCCATCTCCTTTCGCGCGACGCTGCTGATTCTGGCGCTGATGCCAGCCCTCAATGCCTGCGTCCCGGCCCTGCTCGTCACCGGCACCGCGGCCACCATGATCAGCTTCCATGATCGCCGTTCAACCGGCAATCAGGCCGATGACGAAACCTCGGAATGGAAAGGCAGCAACCGCCTGCCGGCCGAGTACCGGGATCGCTCTCACGTCAATTTCACGGCCTTCAACCGGAATATGCTGGTGACCGGCGAAGTGCCGAGCGAAGAAGCCAAGCAGGCCATCGGTGCGATGGCCGAAAAGATCGAGGGCGTGCGCCAGGTCCACAATGAACTGGTCATCGCCCCGCCGGCCTCCTTCTCATCGCGAAGCAACGATGCCTTTGTCTCGTCCAAGTTCAAGGCCCGCCTGATCGACTCAAACCAATTGTCAGCCAACCACATCAAGCCGATCACCGAAAACGGCACGCTGTTCCTGATGGGCCTGATCAACGAGCGCGAAGCCAAAGTCGCCGTCGCCATCGCCCGCACCACCGACGGCGTGCGCAAGGTGGTCAATGTGCTCGAAATCATCCCGGAAGAAGAAACCCGCCGCATCGACAACGCCCTCCTCGGCGCCCGCACCCCGCCCCCGCAGGCCGCACCAGTCGAGAACCGCTAAGGCCGCCAGTCATCGCCGCACCGACGGCATCCAGAAAATCAGATATCCGGATTTTCAGGTGAACGGAGCCTGTTGATCGCCCAAGCGCGGTGCGTCCGCCGTTTACGTTGCGTCGCCATCATCGCTATTGCTCCGGCCCGATGAAGTCTTAAGCAGCATACTTGACGCGGCGGTCTTGGAAGTAACTCATGACGCGCTCAGGGTTTTGCTCCAACATCATCATGTGAGCGCTGGCTGCGTCACGTAGTTTTGCTTTGGCACGAACAGGGACACGCTTTCCCACCTCTTACTTCAGATCAGCGTTGAGGCGCTCCTCCGGATTGAACTGAGGGCTATAGCTGGGCTATTTCGTGGTCGATCCCGGTTTTCCACGCAAATTTTCAACTTCGATTTCAGCAAGGCTACGATACCAACGCGAAGGGCAAACACTTATAAACATCTTCAACGCAATCACGCCATCATCCGTTTTTCCTGCCTCAACTTCACGATAGAACCTATCCAATGCCTCCCCAAGTGCGTGATTCCATTTTGTATCTTCGCTGGCAAGCAGATAAATGAGCTCGTGGAAATTGTCCTCGTCAAATTCAGTGCTTGGTAATAAATCCGCCGAGAGAACCTGCACTAACCGTAACTCTTCTTCCGACAGCATCCGCCCTTCCGTAAGTTTCCCTTCCTTGAATTCACGAAGAAGGTGAAAAGCTAATTTAAGGTCTTGCTCAGCGTGGTGATGGTGCCGTTGGGGTCGGTGATCGACAGCGGGCGGCCGTTCGGGTCGTAGGCGGTGTATTGCGTCAGGTGGCCGAGGGCATTTCTTTTTTTTGGGATTTTTGCGGTTGACCGTGGTGAGAAGGCAATTGTTACGGTCGACCGGGAAAAATGACTGAAATCGAAGAACGTTGCTCATCCGCTAGTATCGGATGGCAGGCTTGGCCTCGTTTCATGTGGGTCAAACGGCTAAGCGTGGTGCGTCCGCCGTTTACGTTGCGTCGCCATCATCGCTAACAACTCCCCCTCGACCGCCCTTGGAGATCGATTCAACTTGGTACCAGTATCGAAACAAGAGAAAACCAAGAGCCCCAAGCAAGACCGCGTCGATGATTGCATTAACAATATCGCTTTCGGAATCCAAGAAACTACCAATCGGCCAAATAACAAGTGATAGCACCGAAGCAACCAACCAGAGTGTCTGCTGGTTATCGCGATACCGACATCCGCACTTTTTACATTGCCCCTCTTCTCCCAACAACCGAAACGGAATTGAAGCGTTACATTCCGGGCATTTCATTGGTTTGTTCTCTCGGTGCATATCGACTCGCAGAAATTGTTTGATGCTTTTTCCATGTACCTGTTGCAAAGCCTGGATAGCGGCCTAATTTCACGCGTGGCAGCAAAACACATGCCCTTATCAAACGCCTTGAAAAAGGTAGCACACTCATCGTACGTTGGAGGCTCACAAGCGCCGTACGCACAAACCATCGGCTCACACCTCCCCGACTGATTTGGCACCTGCCCAGCTGGGCACCCTGCAAGAAGCCCCTTGGGATCCGTCCGATTCAACGGATTCTGATTCGCGTAGGTGTAAGGGTTTGGTCCCCCCGCCAACCCAATCGGATCCGGCGAGATATACCCGATCTTCGGACTGTAATACCGATGCCAGTTGTAATGCAGCCCTGATTCCCGGTCAAAGTATTGGCCCGGGAACCGGACGTTCAGCGTCAGCTTCTTCCCGTCCCCATCTGGGTCTTCGTTCGGCTGTGTCCGCCCATACCCATCCGGCTCCCAGCGCCAGACGATCTTGCCATCCAGCGTTCTGACCTGGTAGGGCGTACCCAGATGATCGACCTGCACGGTATAGACCGTGCGTTGGGGTTGATGGACGATGATCCCGGTCAGGATGTCGCCGTTCCAGACGTAGGTCATCAAAGCTTCGCCCGAGCTGCCCATTTCGGCCAGCAGGTGATCCCATTTGTCGTAAATGTAGAAAGTGGTACCGGCCCCTTGCGGCGCGGCGACAGTGGTCACCTTGCGCGTGCGTCGGTGGCGGTCATCGTAGTAGTAGGTAGCGATCAGCGTGTTGTCGGCCTTGCGTAGTTCAGTCAGATCACCGAAGTCGTCCCAGACATATTTGTACGTGCCGTCAGCGGTCAGGTTGCCGGCCGCGTCCAACGTGACGCTGACCCCGTTGATGGTCGCCACCCGGTCGGTGTTGGGGGTAAAGGTCGCCGTGGTGCCGGCCCCGTCACTCGTCCGATTGCCGTTGGGGTCGTAGGCGTGGTCACGGTTGCCGGGTGGGCCGGCCTCGGTGTCGAGGCGGTCGAGTTTGTCGTAGGTGTAGGCCGTTGTGCCGCTGGCGGTGGTCTTGCTGATGACGTTGCCGTTGGCGTCGTAGTCGAGATCGAGGTCGGCGGCTTGGGCGGGCGGCACGGCCAGGAAGAGCGTCAGAATGCACGCGGCGAACAGGGAAAGCGTTGCCCCGGCCGGCCGGGGCCGGGTGAGGCCGAACAGGGTGGCGCCGAGGACGGCCAGGGCCCAGCCGGGCAAGGGGACATCGCCGTTGGATGAGGCTTCGGCCTGGATGGTGGCGGTTTCGCTGTCCACCCGCCCTGCGCTGTCATAGTTCACCGTCAGCCAGGTCAGGCCGAGTTGCTGGGCGGTGATTTGCCCGGTGGCGCTGTAGGCGATGGCGCTGGCGATAGCCGTGGTCGTGCCTGCTCCGGTGGCGCTCAGGGCTTGGGTCTTGCCGCCGGGGTCGAGCGTCGGGATAAGGGTTTCGCCGGTCGGGGCGATGACGTCGGTGGGGCGGTCGGCGGTGTTGTGGGCGTAAGTGGTGGTGAAGCTGCGCCCGCCTTCGCTGCGCGTTTCGCTGGTCAGATTGCCTCGTGTGTCATACGAATAGGTCGTGCTGCCCGCCCCGTCGGTTTTCTGGCACAGCCGGCCGATGCCGTTGGCGCAGCTGGTGTCCCAACTCAGGCTCTGGGTCTTGCCGCTACTGGTGGTGATTTGGGTCGGCCGGTTGAGAGCGTCATAAGTGGTGGTGACGGTCAGCCCTCGGGCATCCTTTCTGGTTAGCACATTGCCGGCGGCATCGAAGGTGCTGTCCACACTGCCGCGGTCGGCTGAGCTTTCTTTCAGGGTGTTGCCCAGGCCGTCGATGTCAAAGGCGGTGACGGCGCCGTTCGGGGCGGTGAGGCGGGTGAGTTGGTCGAGGCGGTCGTAGGCCATCAGGGTCGGTTTGGCGCTGCCGTTCTCGGGGTCGGTGCGCTTGACCGGGCGGCCCAGCGGGTCGATGTCGTCGGTGGTGGTGTCGCCCTTGGCGGTGATGCGGTAGCGCGGTTCGCCGTTGGCGGTGTAGCCGAGGGTGTGCGGCGGACTGTTGCCTTCGATTTCGTCTTTCAGGCGACCGAGGGCGTCGAAGATGCGGCTGACTTGCCGGGCCGGTGAGCCGTCGGCGTTGCGGTAGTCTTCCTGGAGGCGGTGGCCGGCGGGGTCGAGGGTGTAGTGCACGCCCCGCCCGGCGCTGTCGACGATCGCGGTGAGACGGTGGGCGGCGTCGTGGGTGTAGCTGATGCCGCTGCCGTCGGGGTAGCTGACTTGGGCAAGGCCGCCCCAGGGGGTGTAGTCGTAGGTGGTGGTCTGGCCGGCCACGCTGCGCGTCTTGAGCCAGCCGCGCGGGGTGTAGCTCAGCGTGGTGACGGTGCCATTGGGGTCGGTGATCGACAGCGGCCGGCCGTTGAGGTCGTAGGCGGTGTAGCGGGTGAGATGACCGAGGGGGTTGGTGACGGTGGCGATGTTGCCGCGTTTGCCGAGGTCGGGGTCGTCGGCGGCGTAGTACGTGGTGGTGGTGACATCGGCCACGTCGGTGCGCGGGCCGTTGGCGGTGAGGACTTGGCCAAAGGCGTTGTAGGTGTAGCGCCAGGTGCGGGGCGCACCGGTAGTCGTGGCAGCAAGACCGGATGTGCCGGTTTCATCGGTGGTGGCTTGTTCGGTCTTGGAACAGACGACGCCGATGGGCTGGGTGCCGCCATTGAGGCTGGGGACGGTGGCCGTGGTCGGGGCGCAGTAGGCGCCGCCGTCACCGTTATAGACCCAGGTGGTGCGTTTCTTGGGTTCGGCGCGCTGGGCGGGCTGGCGCCAGGTGGCGTGCCACTGGGTGGAAATGGTCCGCGCTTCGGGTTTGCCGGCGGCTTCGATCCGCTGGGTTTCGAGATTGCGGGTCAGGTCGTAGGTGTAGGCGGTGGTATTGCCGTTGAAGTCGGTGCGCGTGGCGACGTTGCCGTTGGCGTCGTAGGTGAGGGCGCTGCTCGCGGCTCCGCAGCCAGAACCGCCCGGCTGACTCTGGCCGGCACTCTTTGTTACACCCAGAATCGTGGTGAACGTCATGGTTCGCTGCGTGCCCAGAGGATCAGTGATGGTCGCGTTATTGGTGCCGTAAGTCAGAGAATATTGATCGGCCCCGTTGGCATGGCTGGTGGAAATTGCTCCACCCTGCGCGTTGTACTGGAAGATGGCGTACCGGGTCCCATTCTCGTCCGTAATGCCTGTCAGGGCGTTCGGGAGGTTGGCTCCGCCGGTATATTGGGATTCGTTGTAGTGGTAGATCCTGGTCTTGCCATCCGGGTAAGTCACCGATGCGAGATTGCCTACCGCGTCATACACGTATGAAATTAATTCGCCACTGGGTGTGATCACGGCGGATATGCGGTTCTGTGCGTCGTGTTTCAGAATCAGCTGGCGACCGTAGGCATCACTTACTGCGTCGAGAGTTTCGGCATCGGCATCGCCGCCGTTTGCCGCTGGCAGGTCGTAAATGAGGCTCTGTACACGCCCGGAGCTATCTGTAATGCTGAGAAGCTTGCCGGTAGCACTATAGGTTTCGACCGAGCTATCCGCAGCGACGAGGTAACGCCAGCCAGAACGAACTCCTGCCACGTCTTTGAGTTCAATGAGGCGGTCGGCCACATCGGCTTCGGGAAGCCAAGCGTTGCCTGCAAGGTTAAAAAATACGGCTCTGCCGTCGGGGCGCGCTATCGTGACAGTGGACAGGGTGCCACTTTGATCTATCTTCAGGAATAAAAAATGATTGCGTCGCCAATTGATGCCGATGCTTCCCGCCCTGCGCAATAAGCCATAGGCGCCGTTGTATGAGCTCAGGCTCGTCTCCATGGCGACCGCTCGGCTGTTGTAGGTGCGTTTGAAAGCTAGGCTACCGCCGCCATGCTCATAATCCGTCTGGCTTTCATATTTGTTCTGAAAACCCGGATTGATCGGGTTGCCAACGCAAATCAGCGGCCCTTGGTTCTTCTCAAAATCCGGCTGCGTGTCAGTGCGACGGCAGACTACGCTGTCACCTGTGTAGCCGCCAGCGTAATACGCGCTTAACCCAAAGCAACTATCGTTGTCTCCAAGGGAGCCAATTCCTGTGAAACCAGATGGACAAAAACTCCGTTGCCGCGGCCAGGAGATTGCATATCTCCCACCGTTTGCAGTTGCTTCCGGAATCCAACAGGCACCATATCCGAAAGGCCCTTCTTTAACAGGCTCGTAAGTCGAAGGCGGATAATTAATTAACTTGGATCTCGCGTCACAGACCTCTTGCCCCGATTGATAGAGACCCGGTACGTTTGCGCAATTCTCCCAAAAACGACTGGGCGCGCGGTCGGCAGCATGACAATCGATGCTAGCCAACAGAAGAAGTACGACCAAAATTTTCTGGGCAATATCCACCGCAGGTTTGTACTGAGCAAGTGTTGGCCGGCAACTTTCCGATTGCTGAACCTCAAGACCTGAGGCTGAAAGTAGTCGAGCCATTTCCTCTTCCCAATTGGAGTGATGTTCAAGCATTAAATGCAAAAAGCATTTCAAAAGCATGACATTGGAAATAAAAATGACACTCGGCGGGCCGCCCTAGCACAGGCCAAGCGGCAGGTACCTGATGAGTTACCTTCCGTTTAATCTGCTCTATTTTCCCGGGGCGCCACATCCGCTCCTGGCCGAACCCCGACCTACAGCATCGACGCATTTTTAATGACGATGCAATTGTGCGTTATAGCAACGCCGCTCGTAACGATCGCTCGTCCACCCGATAACCCTAAGTCCGCAAGCGATTGACACACTCAGCAGGTTGAAGTCGCCCCCCGATAATACGGATTCCCGCCGGCGCGGGGATGACGAATATTGCAGAGCCGCTCAACCCGCCCCCAACCCGAACAATCCCGGCAGCCAGGTCGCCAGGAAAGGCAGCGCCGAAATCGTCAGGGCACCGAGCAGCATGGCGAGCACGGCCGGCAGCACCGAAACGGCCACGTAGCGGATCGACTTGCCGAACATCGCCGAGGCGAAATAGATGTTCATGCCGGCCGGTGGGCAGAGGAAGCCCATTTCGATATTGGCCAGGAAGATAACCCCGAAGTGCACCGGATCGATGCCGTAGGCTATCGCCACCGGTAGCAGCAGCGGCACCAGCACGACGATGGCGGCGTAGATTTCCATCAGCGCCCCGGCCAGCAGCAGGAAGAGGTTGAGGGCGATCAGGAAGGCGAACTTGTTGGGCAGGACCGATTGCACCCATTCGATGGCCGCATCGGGAATGCCGGCATCGACGAGGTAGTTGGTCAGGCCGAGCGCCATGCCAAGGATGACCATGATGCCGCCGATCACTTCAGCGCAATCGGCCAGGGCCCGGCGGATGTGCGGCCAGTCCAGTTCGCGATGGGCCAGCGCCTGCGTCAGCAAGGCATAGGCCGCCGTCAGCGCGGCGCTTTCGGTGGGTGTGGCGATGCCGCTGACCAGCGAGCCGATAGCGACCACTGGTGCCAGCAGTTCCCACTTGGCCGCCCAGAGGGCCGGGCGGACGGCGCTGAAATTGTGTGGTTCGGCAGCGATGGTCGCGGCCGTTGCGCCGCGGCGCAGATAGCCGCCAACCAGCAGCAGAAAGACGACCATGACCACCGCCGGCAGCACGCCAGCGAGGAACATGGTGTTGATCGGGACACGGGCGATGATGGCGTACATGATCAGCGGCACCGACGGTGCCAGCAGCACACCCAAGGCGCTGGCGCTGGTCACCAGACTGATGCCGCGCTGCTCGGGAAAGCCGGCCTTGGTCAGCAAGGGCAGCAGCAGGCCGCCGAGGGCCAGGATCGTCACACCGCTACCGCCGGTGAAGGCGGTAAAGAAGGAGCAGAGCACCGCTGCAGCAATGGCCGTGCCACTGACGCCATTGCCGAACAGGGCGGTGAACAGCGCCCCCAGCCGCGCTGCGGCGCCGGTCCGGGCAAAGAGCAGGCCGGCCAGCGTGAATAGCGGCAGGGCGGGCAGCGAGGGATTGACGGTAATTTGGTAATGACTGAGCGGCACCGAGGCGAGCGGCTGGCCTTCACTCCAGAACAGGGCCAGCGCCAGCCCGCCGAGCACGGCGAAGATCGGCGCCCCGCAGAGCAGCACGGCGGACAACCAGAGAGCAAACGGCCAGAAGGGCAGCGTACTGCCGTCAAAATGACTGGCGAACAGGAACCCGGCCGCCGGCAACAGCAGACCGAGCGCGATCCGCCCGGCCAGATGGCCCGTGATCCGCCCAGCGAGCTTGAAGCCAAGCAGCGCAAAACCGATGGGCATGGCAATCTCGACCATCCAGCCGGCGATACCGTAGGCGATGTCGCGCGGCGCCTCCATCTCGCTGGCCACGAAGGTCCAACTGGTCTGGGTCAGCATGCCGCACAGCACGGCGGCACTGGCGCGGGCGAAGGTCTGGGCGATGGCGCGGACCAGCGGATTGCGGGCAGCGGCAAAGCCGGCACCGAGCGAACTGAGATGCTGGCCGCGCTCGGCGACCAGCGCCCCGAACATCGCCAGCACCAGCCCGAGATGCTGAACGAGCACCGGGGCATTCTCGATACCCCGCCCGAACAGCGGCCGCAGCCCGATTTCGAGCAGCGGGATGAGCAGCATCAGGGCCAGTGCCCCGCCGGCGGTCAGCGCATCTAACTGACCAATCATCGCGCCCAGCCGGCGCAGCGCAGCCATCGCTTACTTCTTGCCGGCGCGGTAGGCCTTCAGATGGCCAACGACCTCGTCGAAGGTGTCGGCCGGCACCATCTTGCCGCGGATGCGCGGGTAGAGGTTGTCGGCCAGCGTATTCCACTCCTGCATCTGCTCGGCATTCGGCTTGTTGACCTTGAGGCCGCGCTTCTTCATGGCGTCGACCGCGTCGTCCACCTCCTGCCGGGCCTTGGCGCGCAGTTGCACGCCGGCCTTGGCGCCAGCCTCGCGCACGGCGGCCTGCCCTTCCGGCGTCAGGTCGTCCCAGGCCTTCTTGGTGATGATCAGCGCACCGACGATGGGTGCCCAGTTCAGCTCCAGCATGTTGCTGGCCGTGGTGTAGATCTGCGTCGCCAGCGCGAAATACGGCGTCGACGGCACGGCGTTGATCATGCCGGTCTGGATCGACGGCAGGATGTCGCCGGTCTCCAGCGGCACCGGGGTGTAGCCCAGGCTCTTCATGATCTCCTGCTGCTCGACCTCGCTGCCCCAGGCGAAGAACTTCATCTTCTTGAAGTCGTCCGGGCGCACGGCCGGCTCCTTCGAGAAGAAGCGCACCCAACCGGCGTCGCCCCAGGCCAAAACCACGAAGCCCTTGTCGAGAAACTTTTTCTCCATGGCCGGGCGCATCTTCTCGCGCACGTAATCGACCTCTTCCCAACTCTTGAACATCAGCGGCATGTTCTGCAAGGCGGCAATCGACGGTTCGATTTCGCGCAGGCCGACCACCGACAAGAGGCCGCCCTGCAACTGGCCGATGCGCATGCGGCGCACCATGTCGGTTTCGCCGCCCTGGCTGCCATCGGGATAGACGAGATACTTGGCGTTGCCGCCCTGCGCCGTGCGCCAGGCTTCGCCCAGTTCCATCAACTGGCGGTGGTAGAGCGAATTCTTGGTGGCCAGCGTGCCGATGCGCAGTTGCTTGTCGGCGGCCAATACGTTCAATGCCAGCACGCCGCCAAGAAGCAGCGCGGCCAGTTTGCCCAGTCTCTTCATCATTCTCTCCCTTGTCTTGGTCCGTGGCTCAGAACAGGTCGTCGGCCTTGTCCAGCAGCCAGCGCGCCCGGCGGCGCATCACTTCGTTTTGCAGGGCCTGCGGGCTGCCAGCTTCATCCTTGATGGCCAGCGCCTGCCTGAGCAGGCTTTCAAACTGTTCACGATCGCCGGCCGGCTGGGCGTGGCCCTCGGCCTTGGCGAGCAGCGCCCCGGCGCTCTTGCCAGCGGATTGCGCAATGGACTGGTCGAAATAGGCCAGCGCCTGCTGCTGGCTGCCGCCCGGTCGCGCCGCCTCGAAAGTGCCAAGCAGGCCGGTCAACGTCCCTTGCCCCCAATCCGGATCGACCGCCCAGGCACGCTGGGCCAGACGCACGGCCAAAGGCAGATCGGCGACGACGCCCGGATCATCCTTCGACAGCGAAATCCAGCCGCCCCAGGAGGCAGCAGCCCAGTAGGCGAGCCCCACCTGCTCCGGCCGGATGGCCGGCCAGTCCTTTGCCTGCGCACCGGCCAAGGCCTTGGCAAATCCCGGCGAGGCGGCTTCCAGACCGCGCATGGCATGGCGATGCGCCCGTTCGTAAAGTCTGGCGGCACGCTGGCGCAGGCGCTCGGCGGCCTTGGCATCTTTGGCCTCAACCTGCTCGGCCTCGAAGGCAACGAAGGCGTAGGAATACTGGGTAAAGCCCGCCGCCACCGACTCGGCCAGCCCGCGGTGCCCCGGGTCCTGGCGCAGGATGGATTCCGAAAGCTTCAGGTGAAAGGGTGCGGCATCGCGCAGCAAATCGAGATCGGTCTCGCTGCCTTGCCCCTGCGCAGCCAATTCGTCGGCCAGGCTGCCGACAATCATCTGGCGCGGCGAACAGGCACCGAGCTGCAGCGCGAGAAGAACAACAGAGATTGCCGGCCCGGCCCTGCGCATAAGTAGGTGCAATTTAATTCCGCCGTCACGAATCAGTTGGCCGGCACACTAGCCGGCTGATGTTACAGAGGGATGACTACAACCCAGCCCCGGCTAAACGCTGAACTGCAACGTGGATGCGCGGAGCCGGTCAGCCAGCGTCGCCACCTCATGGGCCGAGGCCGAAGATTCGGCAGCGGCCTTGGCGCCTCGTTCGATCATCTGTGCCATGCGTTCGGTATTCTGGGCGATCTGTTCGGCTGCCAGTCGCTGCTCGCCAAGCACATCGACAATCTCGCTGGCCGCTATGGCCGAACGCTCACAGAACTGCTCGATCTTCTGGGTGGCGAGTTCGGCCTCCGAAGCCAGCTTGGTGCCGCGCTGAGCCCGCGCCGCAGTCGCTGCGACGACTTGCGTCGTCTGATCGGCTGCTTCGCTGAGCTTGGTCACCAGATTTTCTATCTTGTGGGTGGTTTCCGAGGTGTGATTGGCCAGTTTGCGCACTTCGTCGGCAACCACGGCAAAGCCGCGTCCCGCCTCCCCGGCCCGCGCCGCCTCGATGGCGGCATTCAGGGACAGCAGGTTGGTCTGCTCGGAGATTTCCTTGATCTCCTGGGCAAACCGGGAAATCTCCAGGGTATGCGTTTTCAGATCGAGCATCGAATTCGACGAGGCATTGGCCTGATCGGAGATGGCAGCAATTTCGCTGATGGTCTGATGAATGACCCGGCTGCTTTCGTTGGCGGTCTGGCGAGTCACTTTCGCCGCATCGGCTGCGCTGCCGGCACTTTCGGCCATCACCGAAATCGCCGTGGTCAGCTCTTCGATGGCCGCCGTGATCATCGCCGCCGCATCGCTCTGCAGGCCGGTCGCGTTGGCGACTTCAAGCGCTGAATGGCGCAGCGCCAGCGCGTTGCTGGAAGTTTGCTCGGCGCCGAGTTTGACATCGCCGATCAGCGTGCGCAGCCGGCTTTGCATTCTTTCAATGGAAACCACCAGCGAGTTGGCTGCCGCTTTTCCGGTGTGCAGGCTTTGCGTCAGATCGCCCGCGGCCACCCGGCTGGTGGCCAGCACCACCGGCTCCAGCTCGCCGCCAAGTCGGCGCAGGATGTGCCGGGAGAGGTAAGCCGCCAGCGACAGGGAAATAAGCGCTCCGGCAATGCCAACCACCAGCACCAGCAGGACGTTTTCTTCAAACCGCCGATCGGCCACCACGGCGGCCTCACCGACCGTTTGCGTCGTTGCCTCGCTGATGGCAGCGAATGTTTCGGCCAGCGCGGTGACCAGCGGCGTATCGGCATCGCGCAACGCGGCATCGACCATCACCGTGTATTTGGGCATGCCGGGTTCGTTCTCGGCCAGCACCTGGTCATAGAGCTGATTCAATTCGCCAGCCAGCTTGCGGATATCGCCGACCTTTTCGCCGGCCTTGAGCGGGCTGGTCTTCTGGATGGCCTCCAGCGCTTCCAGTTGCTGCCAGAAAGCGCTGCGGCCGGCCAGAAATTCGGCCCGCCCCTTGTCGAATTCTGCCGCCATGAAATTGCGCAGCAACATATTGTTCAGGCCTCGCTGCTGCGCCTGCAGCGAACTCTGAACACCACTGACCAGGGTCAAGGCCTTCGTGGCATCGGCGACATCGCCAGAGACCTGTCGAACATCGCCGCGAAACCCGCTGAAAGAGATCAGGGCGGTCAGCAGCAAGAGCAGCCCAAAACCGGCACTGACACCAACCATCAGCAACAGGCGACTACGAATCGATAGCGAATCAAGCATTTTCATGTGTAAATATACCGAAATCATCAAAAGTAAAAACAGTTTATCTACACATTGTTTCAGGCTTCTTACCAAACCTCGGCGAAAAAAAACCCCGCCGCAGCGGGGTTTTCATGAGCCGGGAAAAATCAGGCGGCCGGTGGAACGTAGCCCTGGATCTGATCGGCACCTTCACCGAAGAAATGCTTCTCGACCTGTTCGGCCAGGTATTTGCGATGTTTGGCATCGACCAGATTCAGACGATTCTCGTTGATGAGCATGGTCTGCATCTTGATCCACTGCTGCCAGGCTTCCTTGGAAACTTGTTCAAAGATGCGCTGCCCCAGCGGGCCCGGATAGGGTGGGTGGTCGAGACCTTCAGCCTCGCGGCCGAGCTTGATGCAATTGACGGTACGTGCCATTTGAAACTCCGTGAAATTAGGTTTGGGGAAATTATAAGGTTTTGAAAAGCACCTTGGAGCGCCGTTGATAGTTGTACATGTCGCGCTTGTTGGCCGGCAGGTCGTCTACCGTGCCGAGCTTGAAGCCGCGTTCGACGAACCAGTGCTCGGTGCGCGTGGTCAGCACGAACAGCCGCTTGATGCCGGCCTTGCGGGCCCGCTGCTCGATGCGGATCATCAGTTGTTCACCGTAGCCCCACTCGCGGTGCTCCGTACTGACAGCCAGACAAGCCAGTTCGGCCTCGTCTTCGGAATGCATGTAGAGCGCCGCGCAGCCGACGATGATGCCATCGTGCAGCATGATCGAAAAACGATCGATTTCGCGTTCGAGTAGTTCGCGTGGCCGGTGCACCAGAATGCCTTCCTGCTCCATCGGCTCGATCAGGGCGATCAGCGCCGCAATATCGTCCGGCTTGGCTTCGCGGATGTTTTCCAGCGATTCGCGGGTGACCACCGTTCCAACGCCGTCGTGCGTGAAGAGTTCGCGCAACAGGGCGCCATCCTGCTCGAAGCCGATCAGATGGACGCGCCCGACGCCGGTCCGGCTGGCCCGCACCGCGCAGGGCAGGTAGCGCTTGATGTCGGTCGTCAGCCAGTCTGCATCGCGCAGCAACTGCGAGGCTTCGTCAGCCGTCATCGCGTCCAGCATTTCGCCGTTCTTGTCGGTGACCCCGGTACTGTCCGTCAGGTAAACCAGCTTGTCGGCCTTGATTGCCGTCGCCACGGCTTCGGCCGCCTCTTCCATCTGCAGGTTGAAGATTTCACCGGTTGGCGACGGCCCTTCGCAATTGAGCAGCACGATATTGCCCAGCCCGAGCTGGGCATTGATGCCATCGGCGTCCACCTTGCGCACCTTGCCGGCGTAATGCATGTCGATGCCGTCGAGCACGCCGATCGGCTGGCCGGTGATGAAGTTGCCGCCGATCACCCGGATGCGGCTGTTGGCCATCGGTGTATTCGGTAGCCCCTGCGACAGCATCGCCTCGATTTCAAGATAGACACTGCCGACCGCATCGAGCACGCAATCGAGCGCCGCCGCATCGGTGACCCGGTAGCCGCGGTGGTACTTCGACTCGAGGTTTTTCTCGGCGAGCTCCTCCTCGATCTGCGGTCGGGCGCCATGCACCAGCACCAGGCGAATGCCCAAGCTGACCAGCAGATTCACGTCATAGGCCAGCGTCTTGGCAAATTCGCTGGCCACCGCCTTGCCACCGAAGGCAATGACGAAGGTCCGGCCGCGAAAGGCATTGATGTAGGGCGTGACTGCCCGGAACCAGGAAACGAAATGCTCGTCGTAAGGGGTATCGCTCATTTTTCGGTGTATTTTCCTTCGTCTTTCAGGGCTGTTTCGATGCGCTCGCACAGGGTTTTCAGCACTTTAACCCGGGCGAAGTTCTTGTCGTTGGCTTCGACCAGCGTCCACGGCGCCAGGCCGGTCGAGGTGCGATCAACCATGTCGCAGACGGCCGACACGTAGTCGTCCCATTTGTCGCGGTTGCGCCAGTCTTCCTCGGTAATCTTGAAGCGCTTGAATTCGGTATCCTGACGCTCCTTGAAGCGCCGCAACTGCTCGTCGGCGCTGATCTGCAGCCAGAACTTGACGACGATGGCACCGGAATCGACCAGCTGGTGCTCGAAATCGTTGATCTCGGCATAAGCGCGCAGCCAGTCAGCCTCGGCGCAGAAGCCCTCGACCCGCTCGACCAGTACGCGGCCATACCACGAACGGTCGAAAATCGCCGCCCGGCCGGTCCGCGGCATATGTCGCCAGAAGCGCCACAGGTAAGGCTGGGCGCGCTCTTCCTCGGTCGGGGCGGCAATCGGGATGATCTGGTACTGCCGGGCATCCATCGATGCCCCGACTCGCCGGATGCTGCCACCCTTGCCGGCCGCATCGGCGCCCTCGAAGACCAGCACCAGCGAACGCTTGCCGACAAAACGCGGATCGCGCACCAGCTCGGAAAGCCTGGCCTGATACTTGGCCAGCTGCGTCTCGTAATCTTTCTTCTCCAGTTTCTGCGTCAGATCGAGTTCGCTCAGGACATTCTTCTCGTCGATCGGATGGACGATGGGCGGCGCCACCGGCACCCGCTGCAGGCCTTCCTGATTCAGGCGGCGTTTCATCGCGTCGAGCACGATGCGGCCGACGGTCAGCGAGCGGTATTCGTCGTCGGTGCCTTCAACGATGATCCACGGCGCATGCGCCGTGTTGGTCACGCGCAGCACATGGCCGGCCACCTGCTGCAGGCGGCCATAAGTCTTCAGGCGATCGTAGCTTTCCTTGGTCACCCGCCAGGCCGTGCGTGGATCATTCTCCAAGGCCTTGAGGCGAGTCTTCTGGCCATCCTTCGAGAGATGGAACCAGAATTTCAGGACCAGCGCCCCTTCGTTTACCAGCATGGTCTCGAAGCGGTTGATGTCGTCGAGACGCTCATCGAGATCGGAACGGCGTATATCGCCATTGATGCGGTCGGTGATCGGCTGCGAATACCACGAGCCGGCGAAGATGCCGACCTTGCCCTTGGGCGGCAGGGCGCGCCAGTAGCGCCACATGTAGGGGCGCGACACCTCTTCGTCGCTCGGCGCCGAAAAGGCCAGCGTCGAAATGTGGCGCGGGTCCATCCACGAATAGAGCAGGTTGATGGTTTCGCCCTTGCCGCTGCCGTCGACCCCGCTTATCAGGATGACGACCGGAAATTCCTTCTTTTGCAGCATGTCGTACTGGACGTCGAGCAACTCGGCGCGCAATTTCGGCACTTCGGCCTTGAAAGTTTTCTTGTCGACCTTGTGGCCCAGTTCTGCAGATTCAAACATCGCCTACCCCTCCCTGAAATCACCCCACAAGGCCTGCATCGCTGCCAATGCAGCCAGGCCCGCCGTTTCCGTGCGCAAAACACGCGGCCCCATGCGGACCGCCTGAAAACCCGCCTGCTTTGCCGCCAATACCTCCTGCGGATCGAGCCCCCCTTCGGCCCCGATCAACAGTTGTACCTGACCAACCGGCTGGATCGAGGCAAACGACGCCTCGGCATCCGGCGCGAGCATCAGTCGCAACACGCCATTGGCCGGCCTGGCCAGCCAGTTTTCCAGTTTTTCCAGCGGCGCCACCAAGGGCACCTGATTCCGCCCGCACTGCTCGCAAGCCGAAGCGGCGACGCCTTGCCAATGCGCCACGCGCTTGGCGGCCCGATCACCGGCCAGACGGATGACGCTGCGCCGGCTTTCGACCGGCACGATGTCGCGCACACCGAGCTCGACCGCCTTCTGGATGGTGAAATCCATCTTGTCGCCAGCCTGCAAGGCTTGCACCAGCGTGATCGACAATGGCGATTCCCGCTCGATTTCGCGCCAGGCGCCGAGCACGGCAAACACCCGGTCGCGTTCGATGCGTTCGATATGCGCCGGATACTCGCCGCCGCGTCCGTCAAAGAGCACCATCGGCGCCCCGGGCGGCAGGCGCAATACACGCACCGCATGGCGCGCCACCGGTTCGGGAAGTTCAACATGCGCCCCCGGAGAGAGGGCTTCTCGGCAGTAAAAACGGGGTGAATTCATCGGTGCTATTATGGGCGAAATGCCTTTTGGAGTGGAGAAACATGGTCGCCTTGAACCCTCCCGTGTGCGATTTCGGCCAGGCAGCCATCGATTTCGATCTGCCGGGCACCGATGGTCGTCGCCACACGCTCGCCACTTGCCGAGGCCCGAACGGCTTGCTGGTCATGTTCATCTGCAACCACTGCCCCTACGTCAAGGCGATCATCGACCGCCTGATCCGCGACTGCCGCGAACTCGCCATCCACGGCATCGGTTGCGTCGCGATCATGAGCAATGACATCACCGCCTATCCGGACGACGCGCCGGAAAACATGAAGTGCTGGGCCGAGGAACTTGACTTCCCTTTCCCCTACCTTTACGACGAAACCCAGTCGGTCGCCCGCGCTTATGGTGCCGTGTGCACGCCGGACTTTTTCGGTTACAACAACCAGCTTCAACTGGAATACCGTGGCCGGCTCGATGCCTCCGGGCGCAACCCCGCGCCGCCCGATGCCCGCCGGGAGTTGTTCGAGGCCATGTGCGACATTGCCCGATGCGGCCAGGGGCCAAGCCAGCAAACCGCCTCGATCGGCTGCTCGATTAAATGGAATTTATAACAAATATTCAACAGAATTGAAAAATCCAACTGAACCAATAGCCTCTCTTTGGGGCCTGAGCTATCATTAAACATCACAAGATCGACCCACCATCCCATTGACATCACCAGACGCATCCTCGCTGCCTTCGGGCGACATCGGTCGCCAGTTAGCCTACCTGCAGGCGGTGGTTTCGAACATGCCGCAGGGCATCAGCGTCTTTGACGAGCAGTTGCGGCTGCGCGTCTGGAATCAGGGGTTCATCAAGGTATTGAACCTGCCGGCCGAGGCCGTTTACGAGGGCGTTCACTTTTCCGAGTTGATTCGTATCCCGGCCCGGCGCGGGGAATACGGCCCCGGCGATATTGAAATGCATGTCGAGCGCATCACGGCGCTGGCCAACAAATTCGAGGCACATTGTTTCGAGCGGACTCGCCCGAATGGGCACACCCATCTAGTCCAGGGCGAACCGCTGTTCGTTGATCAGCAACTGGTTGGCTTCATTACCACCTACACCGACATTACCGAGCGCAAAGCGGCTGAAACAGCGCTCCGGACGCAGCACAACCAGTTGCAGACGGTTATTGAGAGCATTCCCAGTGCCGTCAGCCTGTTTGATAGCGACGGAAATCTCGTTCTCTTCAACACCCAGTTTCCGTACCTGCTGGACCTGCCGGCCGAGCTAACCAAGCCTGGTGTATCCATAGAAGCGATGTTCCGCTTCAACGCAATGCGCGGGGAATACGGCCCCGGTGACCCGGAAAAAATCGTGGCCACCATGATGGAACGAGCTCGAAATCTGAGCCCGCACTCGTTCGAACGCACCCGACCAAACGGAAAAACGCTCGAAGTCCGCGGCGTACCCCTGGCCGAAGGCGGATTTGTCACTGTTTATACCGACATCACCGAACGGCGCACCAGCGCCGAACGCGAGCAACTGGCGCAGAAGGTCTACAGCCACACCCCAGCCGGCATCATTTTCACCGACGAAGAGCACCGCATCCTGTCGATCAATCCGGCCACCACCCAGATGACCGGCTACGAGCCTTTCGAACTGAACGGCCAGAGCGTATTCGGGCTGATCAGCCTGAGCGAAGAGCTAACGCAGAAAGAGTTTCAGGCGCAAATATCCCTGCGCGGCTCATGGAGTGGCGAACTCGAAGTCACCCAGAAAAACGGCAGCAACTTCCCGGCCGGGGCACGAATCAACCGTGTCGATGACCCGCAGAGCGGCCAGCCAGCCCACTACGTCTGGATTCTGGCCGACATTACCGAGCGCAAGCAGGCAGAAGACCGCATGCGGCATATCGCCCAGCACGATGCACTGACCGGCCTGCCGAATCGCCTGGCGCTGCTCATGCGCCTCGCCCAACTGTTGCCGGAAGCGCGCCGGCACGGCTGGATGGTGGCGATCATGTTCATCGACCTCGACCGCTTCAAGGTCATCAACGACACGCTGGGCCATCAGGTGGGCGATGAACTGCTACGCGAAGTCGCCTGCCGCCTGTCGAACCTGATCCGGGAAACCGATTTTGTCGCCCGCCTGGGGGGGGACGAGTTCGTCATCATTCTGCCCGGCATCACCTCGCCGGCCGACGCGGCCATCATCGCCGGCAAGATCATCTCGGCGCTGTCCACGGCAATCGAAGCCGAAGGCCACGAACTGCATACCAGCCCGTCGATCGGCATCAGTATCTTTCCGGACGACGGGCCCGACGGTGACGTCATCGTCAAGAATGCCGACACCGCGATGTACCACGCCAAGGCGGCCGGCCGTAACAACTACCAATTCTTTGCCGCGGACATGAACCGCACGGCGGCCGAGCGCCTGAACATCGAGCGCAAGCTGCGCCACGCCATCGCCCGCAACGAATTGAGCCTGGTCTTTCAGCCCCAGTTCTGCGCCAAGGACACCACCCCGACCGGCGTCGAAGCCTTGGTCCGCTGGCACCACCCGACCGACGGCATGATCTCTCCGGCCCGCTTCATTCCGGTCGCAGAGGAAACCGGCATGATCGTCGAAATCGGCGACTGGGTTTTGTCGACCGCCTGCCACGAGATGGCGCGCTGGATCAACGCCGGCCTGAAACCCATCCGTATTGCCGTCAACGTCTCGGCCCGCCAGTTGCGCCGCCGCGATTTTTGCGAAACCGTCGCCAATGCGCTGACCACCTCCGGCTTGCCGGCAGAGTTGCTGGAACTGGAAATCACCGAAAGCTCGGTGATGGAAAATCCGCAGGAAGCCATCCACATCCTCGAACGCCTCGGCCACATGGGCGTCACGCTGGCCATCGACGACTTCGGCACGGGCTATTCGTCGCTGGCCTATCTGAAGCTGTTCCCGATCGACCATCTGAAAATCGACCGCTCCTTCGTCGCCGACATCGAGCACGATCTCAACGACCGCGCCATCGCCTTCGGCACCATCGCCCTGGCTCACTCCCTCGGCCTGAACGTCATCGCCGAAGGCGTCGAAACCGAGGATCAGCACCAACTGCTGCGCGCCAATGGCTGCGACGAAGTCCAGGGTTTCCTGTTCAGCAAGCCGCTGACCGGCGCCGCCGCCTTCGCCTTCCTGCACGCCTGCGACGCGGCAGAGTAAAATCCTGCTTTTGTCATTGATGCAGGAGTCACCATGGCACAGCGCACGCTGGCTCGCTATCTCACCGAAGAACAACGCAACAAGGGCGTCATCACCGGCGACCTCAAGCTGCTGATCGAAGTCGTTTCCCGCGCCTGCCAGGCCATTTCCATCGCCATCGGCAAGGGCGGCCTGGGTGGCGTTCTGGGCGAAGCCGGCAGCGACAACGTGCAGGGCGAAGCCCAAAAGAAACTCGACGTGCTGTCCAACGACATCCTGCTCGACGCCAACGAATGGGGCGGCCACCTCGCTGCCATGGCCTCCGAGGAAATGGACCTGCCGCACCTGGTGCCGCACCGCTTCCCCAAGGGCGAATACCTGCTCACTTTCGATCCGCTCGACGGCTCATCCAACATCGACGTCAACGTCTCGATCGGCACCATCTTCTCGGTGCTCAAGTGCCCGGAAGGCGCCGACCTGAGCACGCCGGAAGCCGCCGAACAAGCCTTCCTGCAACCGGGTACCGCGCAGGTGGCCGCCGGCTATGCCGTCTATGGCCCGACCACGCTGCTCGTCCTGACGGTCGGCGACGGCGTCGTCGTGTTCACCCTCGACCGCGAGCAGGGCCAGTTCATCCTGACCCAGGAAAACGTGCAGATCCCGGCCGATACCAAGGAATTCGCCATCAACATGGCCAACCAGCGTTTCTGGGAAGCCCCGGTCCAGCGCTACGTCGCCGAAATGCAGGCCGGCAAGGAAGGCCCGCTCGGCAAGGACTACAACATGCGCTGGGTCGCTTCGATGGTGGCCGACGTGCATCGCATCATGACCCGCGGCGGCATTTTCATGTACCCGGTGGACAGCAAGCTCAAGGGCCAGGGCGGCAAGCTGCGCCTGATGTACGAAGCCAACCCGATGGCCATGCTGATCGAGCAGGCCGGCGGCGCCGCGACGACCGGTCGCCAGCGCATTCTCGACATCGCGCCGGAAAAACTGCACCAGCGCGTGCCGGTCATCCTTGGTTCGAAAAACGAAGTCGAGCGCGTCACTGGCTATCACAGCGCCTGACCTGCTACATTTACCCATTCAACATTGCCATAGGACGACCGTGATGCCCAAGATCACCCTCGCACTGCTCTTCGCTGCCGGCGCCCTGATTGCCGGCTGCAAGAGCAACGAAACCAAGCCTGAAGAAACTGCCCCGGCACCGACCGCAGCTGCCGCACCGGAGCCCGCCCCCGCCGCCAAACCCGTTTGCCCGCCGGAGCCGACCGCAAAGAAGAAGACCACCAGCAAGTCGAAGACAGCGAAAAAGGCCGACACGCCGCCCGCCGACTGCGAGCCGGCCAAGCCCAAGGCCACCACCAGCACCAAGGCCGCCGAGCCAGCCAAGCCCGAACCCGCCGCCGCGGCCGTCGCTGGCAGCACCGCCGGCAAGGCCTGCAATCCCTGCGCCATGAAGTCGAAGGACGGCACTTTCGAGGGCGAGGTGTATGGCACCATTCCGCCGGGCAGCAAGTGGTCCAGGCTGCAGATCGGCATGCACCAGTCCGAAGTCGAGCGCATCCTCGGTGTCACGTCGAACATTCGCGCCTACGTCACGGCCAAGGCCTGGATTCCCTTTTATTTCGGCGGCGACAGCCATCGTTACGAAGCGGTCTATGCCGGCCAGGGCAGCGTCGCCTACACCGGCGGCAGCTTCGGTGGCGGCCAGGGCATCCTGATGATGATCAACTACGACCCAAAAATTCAGTAAGCATTGCCAGACACGCAGACGGCAGGCCACCCTGGCCTGCCGTTTTGCCATATTGCCCTACCCAAGAGAGGGCATTTACCGGATAATTTAGGCTTTTCAGCAGGCTGGATTTCCGGATCATGAGCGTCAGCAATCTCCCCAAGTTTTCTCCCCTGACTGGCGCCATCCGCGCCCTCGCCATGGACGCAGTCCAGCAGGCCAATTCCGGGCACCCCGGTGCACCGATGGGCATGGCTGAAATCGCCGAAGTCCTCTGGCGTCGCCACCTGCGTCACAACCCGGCCAACCCGCACTGGGCCGACCGCGACCACTTCGTGCTGTCGAACGGCCACGGCTCGATGCTGCTCTACGCTCTGCTGCACCTGACCGGCTACGACCTGTCAATCGACGATCTGAAGAATTTCCGCCAGTTGCACGCCAAGACCCCGGGCCACCCGGAATACGGCTACACCCCCGGCATTGAAACGACCACCGGCCCGCTCGGCCAGGGCATCACCAACGCCGTCGGCTTCGCGCTGGCCGAAAAGGTGCTGGCCGCCGAGTTCAACAAACCCGGCCACGAAATCGTCAATCACCACACCTACACCTTCCTCGGCGACGGTTGCCTGATGGAAGGCGTGTCGCACGAAGCCTGCTCGCTGGCCGGCACCCTCGGCCTCGGCAAGCTGATTGCCTTCTGGGACGACAACGGCATTTCCATCGACGGCCACGTCGAAGGCTGGTTCACCGACGACACTCCGAAGCGTTTCGAATCCTATGGCTGGCACGTCATTCCGGCCGTCGATGGTCACGATTCCGATGCCATCGAACGCGCCCTGCTCGCCGCCAAGGCGGTCACCGACAAGCCCAGCCTGATCTGCTGCAAAACGACCATCGGCGCCGGTTCGCCGAACAAGCAGGGTTCGCACGATTGCCACGGCGCCCCGCTCGGCAAGGACGAAATCGCCGCTGCCCGCGAATACATCGGCTGGAACCACCCGGCCTTCGAAATCCCGGCCGACATTTACGCCGCCTGGAATCGCAAGCCGGCCGGTGCCGCCTTCGAGGAAAACTGGAGCAACCGTTTCGCCGCCTACCGCGCGGCCTTCCCGGCCGAAGCTGCCGAGTTCGAGCGCCGTGTGATGAAGAACGAACTGCCGGCCAACTGGGCAGCCACCAAGTCCGCCTACATCGCCACCTGCCGCGACAAGGCCGAGAACATCGCCACCCGCAAGGCTTCGCAGAACGCCATCGCCGCGCTGGTTCCGGCCGTCCCGGAAATCTTCGGCGGCTCGGCCGACCTGGCCGGCTCCAACCTGACCTTCGTCAAGGGCAGCAAGGGCGTCACCCGTACCGAGGGCGGCAACTACTGCTACTACGGCGTCCGTGAATTCGGCATGACCGCCATCGCCAACGGCATCGCGCTACACGGTGGTTTGGTGCCCTACACCGCGACTTTCCTGGTTTTTTCCGACTACGCGCGCAACGCTATCCGCATGGCCGCGCTGATGAAGCAGCGCCAGATCATGGTCTATACCCATGACTCCATCGGCCTTGGCGAAGACGGCCCGACGCACCAGCCGGTCGAGCACATCCCGTCGATGCGCATCATCCCGAACCTGGATGTCTGGCGCCCGGCCGATGCCACCGAAACGGCCATCGCCTGGACCGCTGCGATCGAGCGCAAGGATGGCCCGAGCATTCTCGCCCTGTCGCGCCAGAACCTGCCGACCGTGACGCAGAAGGTGGCCGACGCCGATATCGCCAAGGGTGGCTACGTGCTGGCCGAAGCCGATGGCGAAGCGCAGATCACCTTCATTGCCACCGGCTCCGAAATCAAGCTGGCGCTCGACGCCCAGGCTGCGCTGGCCGGCGAAGGCATCAAGACCCGCGTCGTCTCGATGCCATGCACCAATGTTTTCGACCGCCAGAGCGCCGACTACAAAGCCGCCGTGCTCGGCAGCTGCAAGAAACGCATTGCCATCGAAGCCGCTCACCCGGACTTCTGGCGCAAGTACGTCGGCCTGCATGGCGCCGTGATTGGTATCGACCGCTTCGGCGAGTCGGCACCGGCCGGCCAGCTGTTCGACCTGTTCGGTTTCACCGTCGCCAACGTCGTCAAGACGGCCAAGGCACTGTTGTCCTGATTATCTAAAGAGGAGAAGTTCATGGCTATCAAGGTTGCAATCAACGGTTTCGGTCGTATCGGTCGCTGCACGCTGCGCGCCATTTACGAGCAGGGTTTGCAGAATGAGTTTGAAGTGGTTGCCATCAATGCGGCCGGCGACCTGAAGACCAATGCCCATCTGCTGAAGTACGACACCACGCACGGTCGCTTCCGCACCTCGGTCGAGACCGACGGCGAGAACTGCATCATCGTCGACGGCAAGCGCATTGCCTTCTACTCGACCAAGAACCCGAAGGACATCAACTGGGCCGACCACGGCGTTGAAATGCTGCTCGAGTGCACCGGCGCCTACACCACCAAGGCCAAGGCTCTGGCCCTGCTCGAGCAAGGCGCCAAGCGCGTGCTGATCTCCGCTCCGGGCGGCGACGACGTCGATGCGACCATCGTTTACGGTGTCAACGAAGGCCTGCTCAAGTCCGACATGACCGTTGTCTCCAACGCATCGTGCACGACCAACTGCCTGGCCCCGGTCGCCAAGATCCTGTCCGACAGCATCGGCATCAAGCAAGGCCTGATGACCACCATCCACGCCTACACCAACGACCAGGTCACCGTCGACGTCCGCCACAAGGACCTGCGCCGCGCCCGTGCCGCTGCTGCCAACATCATCCCGACCAAAACCGGCGCTGCCGCTGCCGTCGGACTGGTGCTGCCGCAACTGAAGGGCAAGGTCGATGGTTTCGCCCTGCGCGTGCCGACCATCAACGTCTCGCTGGTCGACCTGACCTTCACCGCCGGCCGCAACACCACCAAGGACGAAATCAACGCCCTGATGACCGCTGCCGCCAACGGCCCGCTGAAGGGTGTGCTCGACGTCAACAACGACCCGCTGGTCTCGTCCGACTTCAACCACACCACCGTTTCCTCCACCTTCGACGCGACCCAAACCCGTGTCATTCAGGGTGAAGACGGCAGCACGCTGGTCAAGGTCCTGGCCTGGTACGACAACGAGTGGGGTTACTCCTGCCGCATGCTCGATGCCGCTCGTGCCTGGATGAACGCCAAGTAATTGGCCTGGTATTAAAAAGGGGCCGCAAGGCCCCTTTTGTTTCACCCCGACCGACTTCAGGAGGAATCAAGATGCCGAACAACGCACCCCGTATTGCCTTCACCACCCTGAGCATGGCGCTGGCCATGACCGGCACCTGCCTTGCGGCCGACGAGGCGGCAAAGACCGATGAAGCCGCCGCTCCGGCCATCGTCGGCAACCCGCCGGCCGACCATCCGTTCGGCAAGCTGAAGATCGGCATGAGTTACGAAGAAGTCCTCGCCATTGTCGGCAAGCCGACCAGCGAATCGAGCTGGTGTACCGGCAAGCAGCACATTCCGTTCTACTTCGGCGACGATAAAGGGCGGGCCGAAGCCCAATTCAAGGGCATGGGCAAACTTGATTTCAATGCCGGCGTGACGATGTTCCCCTTCCGTATCTGCAAGGGCAGCACGCCAACCAGCCTCATCTATATCGAGTACAACCCGGAAGCGACCGGCGAAGCCCCGAAATAACCAGCCACGAACAACGACCGACACCCCATGCCCCTGCATCTTGCCATCAACGGCTATGGCCGTATCGGTCGCTGTTTCCTGCGGGCGCTGCTGGAATCCCCGGTCGCGCACAATCTCCAGGTCGTCGCCATCAACGAGCCGGCCAATCTGGAGAGCATGGCCTACCTGACACGTTTCGACTCGACGCACGGCCGCTTTCCCGGCAACGTCGAAGTCGCCGGCAACAAGCTGCTGATCGATGACCGGCCCGTTCGCGTCAGCCATGCCCGGACACCGGAAGACGCCGACTGGACCGGGATCGATCTGGTCGTGGAATGCTCAGGTATCTATGGTCGCCGTCCGGAACTTAGCCGTTTCCTCGATGCGGGCTGCTCGCGTCTGCTGTTGTCGCACCCCGGCTCCAGTGCCGAAGATGTCGATGCGACTATCGTTGCCGGCATCAACCAGAACACGCTGAGCGGCGACGAGCGCCTGGTTTCCGCGGCTTCGTGCACGACCAATGCCATCGTGCCGCTGCTCGACCTGCTCGACCGCGAAGTCGGTATCGAACAGGCCATGCTGACCACGCTGCATTCGGTCATGAACGACCAGCCGCTGATCGACGGCTATCACCACGATGACCTGCGCCGCACCCGCTCGGCCATGCAATCGATCATCCCGGTCTCGACCGGCCTGGCCCGCGGCGTCGAGCGCCTGCTGCCGCAACTGGCCGGCCGCGTCCAGGCCAAGGCCATCCGTGTGCCGACGACCAATGTCTCGGCCATCGACCTGACGATCAGCACTCAGCGCCCGGTTTCCGCCCACAGCATCAACGCCCTGCTGGCCAACGCCGCGCGGGGACCGCTGCAGAAACTGATCGCCTATTCCGAGGCTGCGCACGCCTCGATCGATTTCAACCACGACCCGCATTCGGCCATCGTCGATGGCAGCCAAACACGGACCAGCGGCACGCACCTGGTCAATCTGTTCGTCTGGTTCGACAACGAATGGGGCTTCGCCAACCGCATGCTCGAGGTCGCCGACCACTGGGCGCGCCGCTGGCCACAGAATCGCATTTAATCAAAACCAAGGAGATAGACATGAACGTTATCAAACTCACCGACCTCGACGTTTCCGGCAAGCGCGTTTTCATCCGCGCCGACTTGAATGTGCCACAGGACGAAGCCGGCAACATCACCGAAGACACCCGCATCCGTGCCTCGCTGCCGTCGATCAAGTATTGCCTGGAAAAGGGCGCTGCCGTGATGGTTACCTCCCACCTCGGCCGGCCGACCGAAGGCGAACTGAACGCCGAAGACAGCCTGACCCCGGTTGCCATCCGCCTTGGCCAGATGCTCAAGCAGCCGGTGCGCCTGATCACCGACTGGGTCGAGGGCAATTTCACGGTCAAGCCGGGCGAAGTCGTCCTGCTCGAAAACTGCCGCGTCAACAAGGGTGAAAAGAAGAACAATGACGAACTGGCCCAGAAGATGGCCAAGCTGTGCGACATCTACGTCAATGACGCTTTCGGCACGGCCCACCGCGCCGAAGCCACCACCCATGGCATCGCCAAATACGCCCCGGTCGCCTGTGCCGGCATGCTGATGGGCGCCGAAATCGATGCCCTCTCCAAGGCCCTGCACGAGCCGAAACGCCCGCTGGTCGCTATCGTCGGCGGCTCCAAGGTCTCCTCCAAGCTGACCATCCTCAAGTCGCTGGCCAGCAAGGTCGACCAGCTGATCGTTGGCGGCGGCATCGCCAACACCTTCCTGCTCGCCGACGGCAAGCGCATCGGCCACTCGCTGGCCGAGCCGGATCTCGTCAAGGAAGCCCACGCCATCATGGACATCATGAAAGAGCGCGGCGCCGAAGTGCCGCTGCCGACCGACGTCGTCGTTGCCGACGAAGTCTCCGCCCTGGCCCGCGCCAACAAGATTGCCGTCGAGGACGTGCACGCCAACGACCGCATTCTCGACATCGGCCCGAAGAGCGCAGCCAAGCTCGGCGAAATCATCGCCAACGCCGGCACCATCGTCTGGAACGGCCCGGTCGGCGTCTTTGAACTGCCGCAGTTTGCCGGCGGCACCAAGATGCTGGCCTCCGCCATCGCCCACTCCGAGGCCTTCTCGATCGCCGGCGGCGGTGACACCCTGGCCGCCATCGCCAAGTTCGACATTGCCCCACAGGTTGGCTACATCTCGACCGGCGGCGGCGCCTTCCTGGAATTCCTCGAAGGCAAGACCCTGCCGGCGATTGCCATCCTCGAAGAACGGGCGGCAGGGTAAGGAAAAATTCCGGGTTGACCTAACAACTGTCACGGCCAACCCGGAAAATCGGCCAAGAATTCAAATAACAATCAGGGATAGAGAAGACATGTCACGCCATACCAAGATCGTTGCCACGCTGGGCCCCGCCTCTTCGACGCCGGAAGTTCTCGACCGCATGGTCCTGGCCGGCATTGACGTCGTCCGGATGAATTTTTCGCACGGCACCGCCGATGACCACAGGGCGCGGGCCGAGGGCATTCGCGCGGCGGCGGCAAGACACGGGCGTACCGTTGGCATTCTTGGCGATCTGCAAGGCCCGAAGATTCGCGTCGGCAAGTTCGAGGCAGGCAAGATCACGCTCGTTCCCGGCGAGAAATTCATTCTTGACGCCCAGTGCACGATGGGCAATCAGGAACGTGCCGGCCTCGACTACAAGGATCTGCCGAAAGACGTTGTCAATGGCGACATCCTGCTCCTCGACGACGGCCGCCTGAAGCTCGAAGTGACCGGTGTGCGTGCCCACGAGATTCATACCCGCGTCATCGTCGGTGGCGAACTATCGAACAACAAGGGCATCAATCGCCAGGGTGGCGGCCTGACCGCGCCGGCGCTGACCGGCAAGGACATGGACGACATCAAGACCGCAGCCGACATCGGCGTCGATTTTGTGGCCGTCTCCTTCCCGAAGAGTGCCGCCGACATGTACATGGCCCGCCAGTTGCTGCGCGCCGCGGGCAGCACGGCCGTGCTGATCGCCAAGATCGAGCGCGTCGAAGCCATCACCAATCTCGAGGAAATCCTCGATGCTTCCGATGGCGTCATGGTCGCCCGCGGCGATCTGGCGGTCGAAGTCGGCGACGCCTCCGTCCCCGCGCTGCAGAAAAAGATGATCCGCATGGCGCGGGACAAGAACAAGCTGACCATCACTGCGACACAGATGATGGAGTCGATGATCTCCTCACCTGTGCCGACCCGCGCCGAAGTTTCCGACGTCGCCAACGCCGTACTCGACGGCACCGATGCGGTGATGCTGTCGGCCGAAACGGCGAGCGGCAAGTACCCGGTCGAAACCGTCGAATCGATGGCCCGCATCTGCGTTGAAGCCGAGCGCTCGGCCGAAGTCACGCTCGACCGCGAATTCCTCGACCGCATCTTCACACGCATCGACCAGTCGATCGCCATGGCGGCGATCTGGACGGCGCATCACCTCAAGGTCAAGGCCATCGCCGCCCTGACCCAGTCCGGCTCGACGGCGCTGTGGATGAGCCGGATGAACTGCGGCGTACCAATCTACGCGCTGACCCCCGATGCCGAATCGGTCGGCCGCATGGTGCTTTATCGCGGCGTTTCCCCGCTGCCGATGAAGCAGCAGCACACCGACCGCGACCGCCTGCTGGCTGAAGCCGAGCAACTTTTGATCGATCGCGGCGTCGTCGAAAAGGGCGACCTGATCGCCCTGACCATCGGTGAGCCGATCGGCACCACCGGCGGCACCAACACCCTGAAGATCGTCCGGGTCGGTGAGCATCAGCTCGACTAGGCGAGTAAAATAGACCAATCAGCTAAACACGTTAACGAACAGGAGTCACCATGCCGCTCGTATCCATGCGCCAACTGCTCGACCACGCCGCCGAAAACGGCTACGGTCTGCCCGCCTTCAACGTCAACAACATGGAACAGGTCTGGGCCATCATGGAAGCGGCCGCCCAGGTCGACGCTCCGGTCATCATGCAGGCCTCGGCCGGCGCCCGCAAATACGCCGGCGAGCCCTTCCTGCGCCACCAGATCCTGGCCGCCCTCGAAGCCTACCCCAACATCCCCATCGTCATGCACCAGGACCACGGCCAGAGCCCGTCCGTCTGCATGGGCGCCATCCGCTCCGGCTTCTCGTCGGTGATGATGGACGGCTCGCTGCTGGCTGATGGCAAGAGCGTCGCCAGCTACGAATACAACGTCGAAGTGACCCGCAAGGTGACCGAATTCGCCCACGCCATCGGCGTTTCCGTCGAAGGCGAGCTCGGTGTGCTCGGCTCGCTGGAAACCATGAAGGCCGACAAGGAAGACGGCCACGGCGCCGAAGGCCACATGACCCGTGAAGACCTGCTGACCGACGTCGAGCAGGCCGCCGACTTCGTCAAGCAGACCAACTGCGACGCGCTGGCCATCGCCATCGGTACCAGCCACGGCGCCTACAAGTTCACCAAGAAGCCGACCGGTGACATCCTCGCCATCGACCGCATCGCTGAAATTCACGCCCGCATCCCGAACACCCACCTCGTCATGCACGGTTCCTCTTCCGTGCCGCAGGAACTGCTGGCCGAAATCCGCGAATTCGGCGGCGACATGAAGGAAACCTACGGCGTGCCGGTCGAGGAAATCGTCAAGGGCATCAAGCACGGCGTGCGCAAGGTCAATATCGACACCGACATCCGCCTCGCCATGACCGGCGCCATCCGCCGTTACTTGGCCGAGCATCCGGACAAGTTCGATCCGCGCGACTACCTCAAGCCGGCCCGCGAAGCTGCCAAGAAGATCTGCCTAGCCCGTTTCGAAGCCTTTGGCACCGCCGGCAACGCCAGCAAGATCAAGGCCATCGGCCTCGACAAGATGGCCGAACGTTACGCCAAGGGCGAACTGAACCAGATCGTTCGCTGAGCCCTGCACTCAGCCACAAAAAAGGCCGCGTCATGCGGCCTTTTTGCTTTGAAGGCACCCTATTTAATCGCGGATACGCTCGAAGACCAGCGATGCCTTCTCGGCATGGTGATCGGGCTGCGGCTCAGCATCCATTTTGGTCAGCGACTGGGAAAAATAGGTTTCCCACTGGAATTCGGACAGTTCGACTTCCCGAACGTAGGTGACCCGCCGATCCAGCATCCGGCGCCTCTCCTTGAGCCCCTTGGGCGGGCCGTAGCTGTGCTTCCGTCGCTCACCCCGCTTGCGCCGCTCGCCGGTGTCGGTGAACTCCTTTTTCATGTCCTGCGGCAGCTCGGCACCGTGTTCGATCAGCAGGCGGACAATCCCGTCGTGCCTGGCCCTGGCCGCCATCCGAATCGGCGCGCCGGCACCGTGGGCGTTGGGTGACCGAATGTCGGCGCCGCGTCGCAACAACTCGACCACGATATCGGCATTTCCCTTGAAACAGGCCAAGCGAAGCGGCAGACCGCGGTCGCCGTGCACATCCGCATGTTCAATTTCTGCACCGGCATCAAGCGCCAACATGACAGCCGACAGGCTCCCTTGCTCGATGGCTTTTCGCAGTTCGCTATTCATTTAAATCGTCCAACCAGAGCTGGCTCGAAACGAGCCAAAATAATTCCCGAAGCATTGCTACACAACGCTTTAGCAGAGTATCCGGATTGCCGGTTTCACGATGTTAAATGCTTCACGAACCGATTGCCGGTTACTATCCGCTTTTGCCAAAAAGTCGAGAAGCCGTTCAGCAATGCGAAGCGAAGTCAAAGAAAAACCCATCTACGCCGTGGCGGCGGCCGTCCAGTTGCCGCACGTCAGCGATCTCGAATTCGAGGCCTCACTGGCCGAGTTGCGCGAACTGGCCAAGACACTGGGCTTCACGGTCATCCACACCTTCATCCAGAAACGGGCCGGCTTTGACGCGACGGGCTACCTGGGCATCGGCAAGCGGCAGGAAATCGAGCACTACGTTAACCACGAAGCCGAGTGCGAAATCGAGGCCATCCTCGTCGACCACGAAATTTCGCCATCGCAGGCGCGTAATCTCGAAAAGGAAACCGGCTGCGGGGTGATGGACCGCACCATGGTCATCCTCGAAATCTTCCACAACAACGCCCGCTCGCGCGCGGCCAAGGCGCAGGTGGAAATCGCCCGCCTCGGCTACATGGCGCCACGCCTGCGCGAAGCCGCCAAGCTGGCCGGGCCGCAGGGCCGCCAGCGCAGCGGCGTCGGCGGCCGGGGTGCCGGCGAATCGCACACCGAACTGGATCGTCGCAAGATTCGCGACCGCATCGCCGAACTGCAACTCGAAATCGTTGCCATGGATGCCGAGCGCCAGACCCAACGCGCCCGCCGGCATGAACGCCAGGGACTGGCCAGCGTCGCGCTGGTCGGCTACACCAATGCCGGCAAATCGACGCTGATGCGCGCCCTGACCGGCAGCGAGGTGCTGGTCGCCAACAAACTGTTCGCGACGCTCGACACCACGGTACGCACTCTGCACCCGGAAAGCATGCCGCGCGTGCTGGTCAGCGATACCGTCGGTTTCATCAAGAACCTGCCGCACGGCCTGGTCGCCTCATTCAAATCAACGCTCGACGAAGCGCTCGATGCCGGCCTGCTGCTGCATGTAATCGACGCCAGCGATCATGGCTTCGAACGTCAACTGGAAGTCACCGACAAGGTGCTGGAAGAGATCGGCGCCGACACCTTGCCGCGCCTGCGCATCTTCAACAAGATCGACCACGTGGGTGACGAGACGGCGCAGGCCGAATGCGAAGCCGCCCTGCGGGCAAACTACCCGGATTGCGTCGTGATGAGCGCCCGCCGTCCGGACGACGTGGCCAAACTGCGCCTGGCGATCATCGCCTTCTTCCAGCAAGGCCTGGTCGAAACCGAACTGTTGCTGCCGTGGTCAGCTCAGCAACTGCGCAAGGATATCTACGCCAGTTGCGAGGTGCTGGACGAGCGCGCCGATGAGGCTGGGGCTGTCTTCCATCTGCGTGGCGAACCGGAAACGCTGGACAAGCTGCGCGAACGGTTCGCTTCGACTGGCCCCCAATAGCTCGCCAACCAGCTCGAATCAGCGCACCTGGAACACCCGCGCATCGTTACGCACCCGATAGGTCGAGGTGATGGCGGTCATGTAGTTTTCGCGCTCGGTGCCGTCGTCGTCCTTGAGCACGGCGCGGCAGTTGAAGGTGGCGTTGACGTAGTTCTGGGTGACGTCGCTGGAATTTAGTCTCGAGCTGATGCCATCCACTGTCACCTCGTAGAACACCCAGTTGGCCGGCACATCGACCCAGCGTTTGACGCGGCTTTCGGTCGAGTGCAGGTGGCGGCTGTTGGCGTTGCCGGTGATCGGGAACAGGTTGGTGGCGTCGCCGACGCCGCCGATGTGCTCGTTAAGCAGGTGGCCACGGATGTATTTATCGGGGCTGGATTCGCCGGGATCGGTTTCGAGCTTGCTCATCAGCGTGCGTTGCGCGCCAGAGCGTGGCGGACTGCCGGGGTGGCTTTCGCGCCAGGCATGGTTCAGCCAGTCGATGGTCATGCCGACGCCAACCGTATCGCCGCCGAGCGATCGGGTGCGCGGCTGGTAGCGGGTGACGCGCGGCGTCGAGGGATCGTCGAAGATGCCGAACAGGGTGCGCAGGTTGGTAACGACGATGGGGTCGTCGGCATTGGCGCGCAGGGCTGTTCGGGTGGTGCCGATCAGCGGGATGGCGTTGCGCTTGCGGGCCGGAGCATTGGCGATGTTGGCCGCAGCAAGAAAACGGTCGAGGCGTGTTTCGACTGGCTGCGGATCGCGGCTGGCGACCATCGGGCGCGGATTCCGTTCATCGCCGACAAAATAAACCTCGTGGCTTTCGCCGCCGGCGGTGCGGAAGGGTTTGCGCTGCCGCCACCATTCGGCGACGCGCCCGGCCGCGCTGCGGGCGGCGGTCATGAAACGCCGGCCAAGATTGACGATCCATGCCACCACGCGGTCCAGCGCCCGATCAATGGGCGCGCGGATGCGGTTGATGATATTGGTCACCGCATCGCTGACCCGGCCAAGGCCGACCAGACGGGCAAGGAAGCTGATGACAAGCGTCAGCAGACCGGCCATGGTCTGCTCGACGCGGTTGGCGGCGGCCGCGATGACGCCGCCGGCAATGGCGGCAATCGAATCGATGAAGGCGGCCGCCACCAGGGCGATCTGGCGCAGGCGTTCGACGAAGAACATCACCGTGTTATAGATGGCGATGATGGCCTGAATGAAGGCGCCGGCCGGATTCAGCATGCTGACCAGCCGGGTCACGGCGGCCATCACGATGTTGTTCTGGACGAAGGCCATGATCTGCTCCATGACCATTTCGCGCAGGTTGGAGAGGCTTTCGCGGATGCGCTCCCAGGCGGCGGCCGGCCCATCGCGAACCAGCGTGACGACGATATCGAAACCGGTTTCCATGGCATTGACCGCTGTTTCGCCGACGGCACGGACCAGCTTGCTGCGAATGTTCTGCCAGGTCAGTCCGAGCACGCTGAGCACGAACTTGATGATCTCCTGCAAGGTCAGCGCCTGCGGAATGTAGATATTGGCGCCGCCCATCGCCCCGGTCAGCCAGCCGATCAGCGCCGCGCGCAGGTGGGTCAGGATGTTGCTGGCGAACTGGCGGAAGCCCTGAATGGCGGCGCGGACCAGATTGCGGACAAAATTGACCGGGTTGGCGACGATGGTCCGGAAGGCCCCGGCGGCCCGGCGGATGTAGGGCATCACGGCCGGGGCCACGACATCGAAGATGATTTCGAGCAGGCTCATCACCTGCGCACCGGCCCAGCCGACGAAGCGCCCGGCGAAATCGCCGAAGACGCGGACGATGCGCCCGAAAGTCTGGACCGGTGTCAGCAGGTCGTTGATACCGAGGCTGCGCAGGGTATCCATGAACAGCCCGGGCAAGGCAGTGACGAAGCCCATCAGGCCGGCCAGCGCGCCCTGGAACCAGGCCATCGCCCGCGGCACGGCACGGCTTTCCTGCAAATTGCGCCAGACCTCTTCCTGACCGATCAGGCGCATGAAACCGCCGATCAGCGTTTCCGCCGTGCGTGGCACCGCGTCGCCGGTGATCGGGTTGCGACCGAGTACGGCGCAGAGCAGATCCCAGCCGCGCGTCCCTTGCGCCAGACCGGCCAGCGGCCGCAGCACGGCATCGCGGATGAACTGGAGGATGCCGGAGACCAGGTTGCCGACAAAGCTGGTGATGCGCGCGATTGGTTCGGTAACGATGCGCTTGGCGCGTTCCCAGACGCCGCCGAGGTCGAAAATATCGGTCCAGCTCAGCGAGTCGAGGAAGCGGTCGACGGCCTGCCGGATACTGCTGGCGACCAGCCCGAGGCTGTTCATCTGCTGCTGCACCCAGCCGGCAACGCGGTCGATGATGCCGTAGCCATCCAGCGCCCGGGTGATCAGCGCGCCGCCCGGCATCAGCTCGACGACAGCGCGCAACAGGTTGCCCGGCGAGCGGTCGACGGCCCGCATGTTGATCGGATTGACGCCGAGCAC
Source organism: Ferribacterium limneticum (assembly GCF_020510625.1). Taxonomy (NCBI): domain Bacteria; kingdom Pseudomonadati; phylum Pseudomonadota; class Betaproteobacteria; order Rhodocyclales; family Azonexaceae; genus Ferribacterium; species Ferribacterium limneticum. The sequence goes on from NZ_CP075191.1 coordinate 3,532,711, forward strand.
CAGCGTGAACATCCGGAAGCCGGGGATGAAATTGGCGTGCTCGGCAAAGTAATTGAGTGCGTCGCCGAGGCCAAGCCGCTGCACGGCCGGGGCGCTGCGCTCGACGACCCGCGGGGCCGGGCTGCGCTGGATCTGCCTTTGAGCTTGCGGTGCGGCGCCCTGCTGGATGGTGTGGGTCAGTTCGTGAGCGATCAGCTCGCGGCCTTCGCCGCTACCCGGGTTGAACTGGCCGGCGCCGAAATGGATCTGGTTGCCGACCGTGAAGGCCGCCGCGTTGAGGGCACTGCTGGCCTGCGCGGCGCGGGCATCGCGATGGATGCGCACGGCGCTGAAATCGGCGCCAAAGCGCAACTCCATGTCCTGGCGAACCGCCTCGGGCAGCGGCTCGCCACCGCTGGACGTTGGTTTGGCGGCCGTTTGCTGCGGCCGGGTGGGCGCGGCAACCGCCGGCCCGCGCACCGGATTGGCCCGATGCAGCGTCGGCGGACTGACCACGCTGGCCGGCCGCGCTGCCGCAGTCGCCGGCATGCTGACGATGCTGCGCGCGACGTGCCGGGCCTCGACCTCGGCCGCATCGCCGGGTGTAGAAACGCGCAGGCTCTGGCACTGGACGCGGGTCGGCGTGGACTGCAAAACCACCGGCTCGGCCACCTTGACCGCAGCCGCCGGCATCGGTGGCGACGGGCGATTGACGAGGCGGGCGGCGGCTTCCATGGCGTTCGGCTTAGTCGGGAGCGGGCGTGGGCGCGGTCAAGGCAGTGAAGGCAGGCAGGTGGCGCATGTCCTGTCCGGGCTCAGAAACCCCGGCCCTCCTTGAGCAATTCGCGACGCAGGCCATCGTCGATGTCGTCGGTCGCTAGCCGGCGGTCGCCACGGACCAGCGAACGCAGCGCGGCGTAGCGGATGACGTTGATGATGGTGCCGCCGGAAACCTCGTACTTTTCGGCCAGCCGGACGAAGTCGAGATCGCCATCACGTTCCAGCAGGGCCGGTATCGACTCGGTCCACAACCGGTAGCGCTCCTCGACGGCCGGCATCGGGAAGGCGACCACCGACTGGAAGCGCCGGGTAAAGGCATCGTCGATATTGCCGCGCAGGTTGGACGACAGAATGACGACGCCGGGGAAATCCTCGATGCGTTGCAGCAGGTAGCTGACCTCCTGGTTGGCGTAGCGGTCGTGGGCGCTATCGACGCGGGTGCGCTGGCCGAACAGGGCGTCGGCTTCGTCGAAGAACAGGATCCAGCCCCGCTGTTCGGCTAGATCAAAGACACGGGCGAGGTTCTTTTCGGTCTCGCCGATGTACTTGGAAACGACCATCGACAGGTCGACGCGATGCACCTCGCGCTCGCACAGCTTGCCGAGCAGGCAGGCCGACAGGGTCTTGCCGGTGCCCGGCGGGCCGTAGAACAGGCAGGTGTAACCGGGGCGCATGCGGGCAGCCATGCCCAGCGTGTGCAACAGGGTGTCGCCGTGAGCCAGCCAGTCGCGCACTTCTTCGAGCTGGGCCAGGGTTGCCGGCGGCAGCACGAGATCGGCCCAGGCCAGGCCGGTCGTCACCCGTTGCGCCGGCAGGGCATCGGCCTCGCCGCCTGGCGCATCGAGACCGAACAGGGCGAGCAATGCGGGCGCCGGTTGCAGGCGGGCGGCGAGCATGCCTTCACCGGGAGGCGGGGCCAGGGGCAGCAACACATCGCCGGAGAGCAGGCTTTCGCGCTCAGCGAGCAGGTGGATGACACGCAGACGCTCCGCCAGGTGATCACCGGCCAGCAGGAAACAGGCCGTCTCGCCGGTCGGGATGAAATGCCCGGATGAAGCCCCCTGCACGCCGCCGAATTCGCTGTAGCCGCGCTGGTTGGCGGGATTGCGCGCCCACAGCACGTCGAGCAGTTGCGGCCGGAGCGACGGTGCCAGGGCAAGCAGCAGCACCGCCCGCTCGTCGGCCGTCAAGGCGTGGCGGCGCAGGAACTCGGCATAGGGCGAAGGGCTGTCATCGAGCAGCGGCGGCGGACGCTCGCCGGGCAGGGCCGGGCAGGCCGGCTTTTCGGCAAAGTAGGTATCGAGGCGATACTGCAACAAGGCCGCCAGCCAGGCCAGGTCGGCTTCGACATCGCGGGCGGTGGCGTTCAGGTGCTCAGCCATTCGGTGTGGAGACAGCCAGGCATCCAGGGCAGGCGAATGATGGACAAGCCCCAGGGCAGGCGGTCGAGCAGGAGGTCGAAGGTTTCGCCTTGCGGCCGCAACAGCCAGCCGTCAGGCGCCGGATAAAGCAGGCCACCGCGTTGCAGGAAGGCGACGCGCAGGCCATCGATGCTGGTCTGGCCGAGTGCCGACCAGTGCTGGACGACGGCGCCGAGCAGGGCCTCGCCCTCTTCCCGCTCGGCATCGCCGATCAGGCCGGCGGCTACCGGCAGCGGGGTGTCCGGCGGCAGGCCGAGCAGCAGCTTGGCGGTGCCGAGTTCGAATTCGAAAGGCTCGTCGCGGCCGGTGGCCAGCCAGTTGAGCAAGGCGGCGGCATGCGGCAACCTGGCCCAAGGAAAAGGCTCGCCCGGCGGATGGCTGGCGCTGATCCAGCCGAGTGCGGCAAAAAGGCGCGGCAGGTAGGGATGGAGCAGGATCAGGCCGGCCGAGCGGAGCGGCAGGCCAAGGGCCTGCTCACGGTCGACTGAAAAATTCGCCGATTTTTCGAATCTCCCCGCATCCGGTGCCGGCTGGCTAAGCTCGTTTGTTGCCGTGCTCCGGCCGCTAGTGTCCGGATCAAGCGTTGGCAACCCGCTCTCGCCGCCGAGCCAGCTTTCGATTTTCAGCCAGTTTTTCCGGTCGACCACGGCAAACGTTTCCAGCTGCCCGGCGCAGGTCTGGGCGACCCGCAAACACTCGCTGCGATGGCCGGAAGAACGCGCCGAGTCGGCCGACAGGGCCAGCAAGCCGAGCGCCTGCAGACGCAGCGCATGGTCGGCCGGGCGCGTCGCCGCCATCTGGCGCAGCATGCCCAGCCGGGCCGGCGATTCGCCGTCGTGGGCTTCGGCCAGACGGGCGGCGAAATCCCACCAGCGCAGGCGGTCGGCGACATCGAGTAGTTGCAGAAAGCGGAAGAAGGCATCGGCCCGCGCTTCTCCGCCGGCTGGCAGATCGGCCATCAGACAGGGCCAGGCGGCGGCCGGTGAGGCGCTCCACTGGCGGGCTTCTTCGGCCAGTTGCTGCTGCAGTTCGGACTGCTCGCGATCGGCATCGAACCAGTCGACCTGGCCGCTGCCCAGGTAGCGGCGCAATCGGTCGCCGGGCGTCAGGCTGCGCGGTATGGCAGCCGGCCCTGACGGCGATGCTTCGACGGCCTCGGCCAGCGCCTGACGGGCCGCCTCGGCCAGCCTGGCCGGCAACTCTTCGGCCAGCCGCTCGGGCGATGAAATGCGGATAGCCAGTTCGAGACGCGGCAAATGGATTTCCCGCTCGCCGTTGTCGAGCGCGGCAAAGGCGCTTTCCAGCGCCGGCAACAGGCTGAGTTCGTTCTCCTGCCGCAGGGCCGTGCGCACTGCAAAGGCATCGGCCGGGCTGGCAGTGCGAACCTGCCAGCGCTGGCGACGGATGCGGTGCGTTGCGCTCATGAGGGTGCCTCGTTCAGCCGATACGGATGCCAACCTTGTTCATCATCTGCTCGGCGACCATGGCCGAACTGCCGGTCGGCACCTTGTTGGCGGCGATGGCCGTTTCCTTGAGGTTGGTCTGCAGCCTGGCGCTGGCATCCTTGTCGGTGACCAGATTGACGGCCGAACCGACCGTCTCGTAAACCGCCGCCTTGTCGGCTTCGAAGCGCACGGTTTCCGGTGCGGCAACGGCAAAGTATTCGACCGTCGTGCCGACCGAAACAGCCAATTGGGCCTCGACCACCTTGGCCTGTTCGAGTGCCTTTTCGCGCGTTGCCGGCGTCATCCGGTCGTCGCCGGCCACTTCGCGCAGACCCTTGATCTGCTCCTGCTGAGACTTGACGATGGCCAGCATCTGTTCCATGTACTTGTCGCCGGTCGCTGCCTTGACGCCATCGTTTGCCACGGTGGCCTTGGAGGTCTTCAGCACCTCGCCGAGGCTGCCGAGCGAGGTCTGGAAGAACTTGCTGTAGTTTTCCTGAATCTTGATCTCGGGTGCGATCTTGGTCACCTTGAAGTCATCGAAGCTGAGGTCGAGCGGCTTGATGAACTTGATCGGCACCAGATCCTTGGGCAGACGCAGGTTGATGTCGGGCAGCGTCAGTAGCGGCTCGTCGAAATCGCTCTCGTCGTTGTCGTCGATCCAGTAGGGCAGCATCAGGTCGCCGATGACCACGCCGGCATCGTTGTAGACCAGCACGAAGGTACCGCCGGGCACGACGCCGCCAGCATGCTCGAGACCCGGATGCTCGTTGAGCATGTTGGTCAGCAGCAGCTTGTCCTTCTGGTCGTCCTCGCGTTTTTTCAGGATGTCGCCCAGCCAGTCCACCCACAGGTGGCTCTTCGAGCCGGCAAAGGCGTCAAGCGGCGAGATGATGTCGTTGCGCGTGACCGGGCCGATATTGGCCTTGGCGCCGGCAGCGCTGACCACGACACTGCTCAGGCGCTCGCGCAAGGGGCTGGCCTGCGCGACAAAGGCCTTGTAGCTGCGCGCCGCCAGCGGCCCCGGCTGCGTGGCACTGCCGACCAGATCCTGATCGGCCAGTTCGAGCTGGGCCTTGGCGTTTTCGAGCGGTTTCGCATAGTCGATATTGAGCGCCGGCTGCGGCGTGAATGCCCCACCCGCCTTGACCTTGAGATCCTCGTCGCGCGCCCAGTTGATCTGGGCTGTTTTGACATCGGCCACCAACCGGCCGCTGTAGGCAATGTTGTCCTTGAGGTGGCTGGTCAGGTCCTGGCGCAGCAGGTAGTGCAGGCTGTGCAGGCTGGTTTTCTTGAACTTCGGGCCACGGATGATCCATTGCCGCTGGTTGTGGGTCAGCGCACTGATCACCGAAATTGGCAGGTTGCGCTGGCGAACCAGTTTTTCGATGGCAGGTTCGGCGACGTCGGCCTTGAGGCCAAGGAAGCCCTCGATGCGATAGAAATCGTTGCTGCCCTGATCGGTCTGGAAGGGATCGGGCAACTGCTTTTCGGCCGCTGGCGGCTCGGGCAGGAAGGGCTTCAGGTCTGTGGCCTGCGTCCAGTGGTAGCCGGTGTTGTCCTCGCTCTCGCCGCGTTGCCGGCGGGTATCGTTCCACAGTTCGCGCAGGCTGGCGTCGGCCTTGTAATAGACCGGGATGGCCCGTTCGTCGAGCGCCGTACTCTCGCGCCGGCTAGGGATGATCTTGGGGATCTGCGCCTTGGGCAGTTCGAAGGCTTCGAGCAACAGGGAAAACTTTCGCATCAGCAGGATCACGCGCTGCCGTTCGACCATGCCGCCGGCCAGCCACGGCGCCGGGTAGCAGCCAGTACGATCGACCGCCGGATCGGCCAGCGCACCGAGCAGCAGATGCTTGGAAAAGGCCTCGCTGGCCGGGCATAGCACACCGTCGTCGGCGAACAGGGCGGCGCGCAGGTCGTTCCAGACCGCCACCAGATCCTTGGCATGGTCGTGGAAATACTGGATGCCGCCGACCGTGCCGGGCAAGGCCTGCAGACGCTTGTCCAGGCCAGCCGCCCAGCCAACCGGGCTGGGCAAGCCGAGGGCGGCACCATCGCCGATCCGGTCGATCAGTTGCTTTACTGCCCCGTACAGTGCCTTGAAGCTGCTGTTCGCGGCCGTGCGATAACGGGCGGCGAACAGTTCGGCCGAGGTGACATCGACCTTGGCATCGCTGCCGGTGCCGAGGTCGACACGGCTGGCGCGGACCCGCGGCAACGCCTGAGCCAGCTCGGCGCCAGTGCTGAATCTTGCAGCCAACCCGATTTTTCCGGCAATTTCGCGATTGATCAGCAGCAGACGCTGGGTGTTGCGGGCGGTGCGGCCACGGTTGTCACAATCACCACCGGTGCACAGGTCGGGGTCGTTTTCGTAGCTTTCCATGAAAGCGACAGCCACCATTTTTTCCAGCGATTCGGGCATTTCGGCCAGCGGCTTGCCCTCACGCTTGTCGTCGGCAGCCAGCAATTCAATCAGCGGCAACATCTTCTCGCCGTCGTAGAACAAATCGTAGGCCGGGGCGCTTTCGTCGTAGGTCAGCCAGCGGTCGAAAACCGTGTCGGCGGACAGGCCGATCAGGTCACCATCGCTGGTGACGCCAACGCCCTTGCTGACAACCAGTTGCTCCTTGCCAAGCGACGGCCACAGGCCGCCGACAATGCCGATGCCGAGCAGTTGCGTGCGCGTCAGGCGACTCTGGTCGTCGAGGTATTCGACCACACTGTTCAGTTGCGTCTCGGTCAGCACCTGATCGCGCTCGAACACGGCGTAATCGGTGGTGACTTCGTTGAGGCGGCGGATGATCTTGAGCGGTTCGGCCATGGTCGTGCTCCCGGACTACTAAACAGGGGCCTCGTCGGCACTGCCCAATGCAGTGCGACCGAGGACGAAAGGTGGCGGCTCCATCTGGCCGCAGGGGTGCAGGCCGCTGGAGGGGTAAACGTTCTTGGCGCGGGTCAGCGCGTCGGTCAGCGCCTTGATCTTCACGGCCCGGTCAGCCGTGGCGGTGCCGGCCCGGATGGCCAGCCAGTCGCGATAGGCCTTCTCGATCTCGGCCAGGTCGTCGCTGTTCACCCAGCAGATGCGCGGCAATATGTGGGCCGGCGTTTCCTGGCGCAGGGTTTCCTCGACAAAGTTGCGGAAATCGAAATCGCGGAAGCGCCCGGTAAAGGCGGGCAGGACGATGGTGATGCGGTCGCTGTAGGGATCGAGATCGGCACAGTCGGTGCAGCCGGAATCGACGCAGATGTCCATGAACGGGTCGCCGCTCTGCTCGGGCAGGAGCAGCAGATGCTCGATGACGTACAGGCCCTCGCCGCTGTAGTAGTTGCGGAGATGAGCGATCAGGCTGGCGATGGCCAGCTCCATCGCCTCGGCGCTGGCGAAATACTCGATGCGCCGGGCGATCACTTCGCCGCCGGCATCGACGATGTTGAAGTAATGGCGACCATCGCTCGTCGTCTTGCGTGAATAGCCCTCGGGGCGCTGGGCGCGGGCGATGGCCTGTTCCATTTCGTTGCGCGCCTTGGCCTTGGTCGTGTAGTTGGTACTGCTCGACAACAAAATCTTGGCGCTGACCGGATGGCGGACGCGGAAGCGGAATTCGTCGTTCGGCGTCGCATCGACCTCGGCATAGGTGTCGTAGGCCACCTCGGACAGGTTGCGCCGCTGCCAGTTGCCGATGTCGAGCAAGCGGGCGATGCGGCGTTCGAAGCCGGAGACGTTGTCGCTGTTCCACAGGTCGGCGTCGCCCTTCAGCGCCGCGTTGTAGGCCTGCCCGCGCTGGCCGCCGAGACGCGGATATTCGTCGAGGAAGACGCATTTGGCACTGGCCGCCTGGGCCGGCCCCATGCCGAAGCGGGCTTGCATCACGGCGGTGTATTCCTGGAAATCTTCGGCGTAACGCGCCAGCAGATGATCGAGGAAGCGGTTGCGGCGCACCAGCCCGCTACCGGCTGGTTCGACGACTTCGCCCAGCTTGCCGGCATCGAAGCCGGCGCCGTAGACCTTTTCCCAATCCGGGAAGCTGTCGACCAGCTGGCTGAAATAGCTCTGCGCCAGTTCGGGCCGGGTCGAAAACAGGTCGCGGGCATGGGCCAGTTGCGACTGGTAATTGGCCATCATCTGGTCGAAGAAGAGCAGCCAGGCCTTGAACTGCAGCGCCTGTGCCGCGCGCTGCGGTGAGGCGCCGGGCGGCAGACCGAATTCGGAGATGCCGTAAGTCGCCGGGAAATGCGTCTGGAAGGAACGGTAGTTTTCCGGGTTGCGATAGCGGCCGAGTGGAATCGGCAGGTCTTCGAGTCGGCCGTCTTCCAGCTTGAGGCGTTCGGCCAGCCGCAGATCGCCGAGCAGGTGGGCAACGCGCTCGGCATTCGGCGGAATCGGCAGGTTCTTCTTGTAGAAAACCAGTCGGCCACGCGTTGCCGAAAGCCGCGGCTGCATCCCGGCCGGGACCGGCAGACGCCACTTGTCAGCTGGCTCGACGGCCTTGCCGGCGCTATCCAGCGCATTGAGCAGGATGTCGCGGATGGCGACGACGCCCGGAATGTCCATGATCACGCTGATCACGTCGGAGAGCCGGACTTCGCTGCGCAGACTGGCGGCGGCGAGCTCCTCGTCGTCGATGAAGCCATTGACCAGCTTCGGGCCTTCGAAGATTTCCGGGATGCTCCACAGCGAGCCATCGGCGCGGTGGCGGGCGCGCATTTCGTCCAGCGTGTAGTTGAGCACCGGCGGCGCCAGGAAGCGATCAACGGCAAAGGCGATGTCGGCAGCAACGCGGTCGGCATCAGCATCCGGCTGCAGGTCAATTTCGGCGCACAGGCTGAACAGCTGCTGCCCGACCCGGTCGACACCAACGAAATCGGTGCACAAGGCGCGATTGGCATGCAGGGTGGCCAGCACGTCGCGATCGACGCCCTGCCGCAATTCGGCAGTGTCCTTGTCGTCCATGTAGTCGAGTAGAACACGGTAGCGGCCGCGCACGGCTATCGGGCGCTCGGTCTTGCTGCCGGTCGGTTTGGCGGCCAGCGTGCCTTCGGCCGGGTCGGCGTAGAGCGTCTTCGGCACCGGATGCAACCAGGCGTTCTTGACGCCGGGCAGGTCGATCAGCAGCTTGCGGTAGTCGGCCTCGGTGACCGGCATGCCGGGCAGGATGCTGCCTGCGCTGTCGAACAATTTGGCCATTTCGACGGCGTTGTCTTCCGATGCGGCGAGCAGGTCTTCGATCGGGAAACGGGCCCGATAGGCGAGATCGGTCAGCGCGTAGGCGAGCAGCTCCAGCGTCGTGATGCCGGGGTCGTGCGTATTGTGGTCGGTCCACTGGCGGCGCGACAGACGGCGCACGCTGTCGAGGCCGATGCCGGCCAACTGGCGCTGGTCGAGCGCCGGATCGGCGGGGGGCAGGGGCGAGATTTTGGGTTGCAGCAGCATGGCGTTTCTCGCGTCAGTCGGTGGCTTCGGCAATCACGTGCCGGGCCGCCGAAACGAGGATGGTGTCGGGCCGTTCGGCGACGATCTCGGCGACATCGTTGAGCAACAGGTCGCCGCTGCCGGCCAGACCGCAGCGGAAGTCGGTGACGAAATCGACGTAGGGCAGTTCCTCGATGAAATCGAGCAGCACCGAACGGTAGATGCGGCCGCCGAAATCGAGCTGCCGGCCCGCCGTGAAAGCCCATGGTGACAGCGCCTGGACGATGGCTTCGTGCAGTTGCCGGCGGGTGTAGTCGAAGGGATATCCGGCCCGGAAACGCACCTTGAAATCGAGCCGGATGGCCTGGTAAGCCGGATTGCGAACGCGCACCGTGACCTGCGGCGAGGCATGCGCCTGGGCCAGTTCAGTCATTTGCGTCAGGGTGTCGAGATCGACCTTGGGTTGCAGCAGGTCGGGCAGGTTGCGGTTGCGCAGGTCGGGAATGGCGACGATCAGCAGGTGGCCGGGCGCCATCCATGAGGTTTCGCTGGCGTGCGGAATGCACTTGACGCGATGCACGCCGGGGAAGTTTTCGAGCAGCAGGCGCTCGTAATCCCAGGGCGTGATGCAGCGCTGGCGATGGCGCAGGCGCTCGGCCGCCCGGCGGTTGAGCATGGCGGCGTTTTCGCCGGCCCTCCCGCCAAAGCTGGCGTAGGGCTGGGCCACCTGCTTGAGCGCGGCGGGCGGTGCCAGCAGTTTGGCGATGCTGCCCGGGGCCAGCGTTTCAACGGCCGGAGCCGCGGCGGCCGACCAGTCACGCACCACTTCAACGCCGTTGGCGTGCACGGCGAGCAGCTTGCAGGCCGCCGCACTGTCCTTGTTCACCGCCGCCTTGAGCCAGACGGGCCCGGCCGGCAGCCAGCTGTTGTCGGTCGTCGTCGAACGCGACAGCACCAGGCCGACGAGGCCGCTGGCGCGCAATCCACGACTGGTGTCGAGGGCGATTTCCTCCGGCGCCGCGGGGCGCCAGTGGTTGTCGCACAACACCGACCATTTGACCGGCTGCGCCTGCAGTTCGGGATCGGCGCTGCCCTCGGCAACCTGCAGCAGCAGGTGAATGCTGTCGCCGGCCCCGACGCCAGCAACGCCGACGATCAATTCGCCTTCGTCGGGATAGGCCGGCAGCAGGCTGATTTTCTTTTCGCTGACCCAGCCGAGCTGGCGGCGCAGGAAGGGGTGCTCGCGGCGCGGGCCGAAGGCACCGACATGGAAGAACTGCAGGTCGAGCGAGGCGGCGAAGCTGTCCTGATCGTCAAGCGTCAGGTCGACAACCGGCGATTGTGCGGCATAGGCCAGCGTGATTTCCTGCACCACCGGCGTATAGGGCTCGTTCAGCACCTTGGGGTCGCGCGTCTTGCGCGCCTCCTCCATCGTTTCGCGGCGGAAGTCAGCGTGCAGGAAATCCTCGATCAGCGCGACGGTGACGAAGCCGCTGCGCACGGCCGGTGGCGGCACGTTTTCCTGCTGATAGACCGGCTGCGCCTTCATGAAGCGCTTGCCAAACAGACGGCTGATCAGACTGCCGCCGCTGAGCATCGAATAGACGAAATTCTGCCCGACGTAGAGTGGCATGAAGACGGTCGCCGGCGCATTCGGGCTCAGCGTGCTGACGCCATCGACGCGGTTCATCAGGTTCAGCTCGCGCGAGGTCTCGCTGCCGCCGGCATCCTGATAGACCAGCCGGGCGGCGATCCCGTTGCTGACGGCGGCGACGTTCTTGTAGCTGGCATACCAGCCGGCGAAGTCGCCGGGCGCACCCTGCCAGCGCAGTCGAATCTTCAGGTCGGTCAGCGGTTTGCTCAATGCCTCGGGGCAACCGACCATGAAACGCGACCCCTTGACCGGTTGCGGGCCGAAGGGCTGGAAGGCTTTTTTCGGGTTGAGGGTGCCGAAATCGTTCTCGAGATCCAGCGTTTTCATGCCATCGACCGTGACACTGAGGCGGGCCTTGTCGAGGCGCAGTTGCGACAGCCCGGCATAGGCGGCAGCGGCTTCCGGCCGGAGCAAGAGCTGGACGACCGGCAGCGCGGTGGCGAAGGCCGAACCGTGCAGTGCGGCGTCGTAATCGACCACGGCCGGTTCGCCATCGGGCACGGTAAAGGCCAGCTTCAAATGGCCGGCGGCCAGCGTACCGGTCAACGAATACGGCCCGAGCCAGCCTTTTTCGCCACTGACAAAAGCCTGCAGGCGGTCGGCGATGGCCTGCCCGGCCAACCCGACGCTATCGGCAAAGGCGACATCCAGCGTTGCAGTCACCTCGCGGCGCCCTTCGCGCAGCCGCAGCAGCGACGAGGCCAGCGCAAAGCCGAGCGGCGCCGCAGCCAGCCCGGCGTGGCCGAAAGCCGACCAGTGCGGCTTGGCCGGATCTAGCGGCGTGCCGAGACCATCGGCCGAATTGGCCACCGGGGCGAAACGCACACCGCCGGCATCGCGATAGACACTGTGCAGCGCGGTGATCTTGCCTTGGCCGATCAGGGTTTCGCGCAACGGGGCGTAGAGGCGTTCGCTGCCATCGGCGCCCTTGCCGGCCGTGAAACGATGGGCCGGTGTGATGGCAAAGGGCGCCGTGCCTTTCTTCAGTTCCAGCGTCAGATGGGCGTGTTCGGGTTCGGCCGGCAGCGGCTCGAAACCGAGCACCCGGCGATACTGGAAATCGAGGTGGCGGGCGGTCAGGTCGTTCAGCGCATCCTTGGCCGGCGCCAGCATGTCGAGGAAGGCACCGAACAGGCCAAGATGCGGCGGCACGCTGCCGTCGTCGCGAGTGAGCATTTGCTCCGCATCGGCCGGGAAGTGGCCTTGCCAGTCGCCATCGGCCTGCGCCGGATCGAAACCGTAGTAGCGCAGCTGGGCGGCCAGCCGACGTGCTTCGGCGATGCGCTCGGCCGGGCTGCGGCCATCGACCGGGGCAAAACCGGGGTCGAGCGCGACCGGCGAGCGGTCTTCCTGGCTCTGCCCGAGCCGGGCAATTTCGTTTTGCAGGATGCGGTCGCTGGCCATGGTTTCCTAGCGCCCTCCGCCCGGTACCATCGCCGCGCGCAGCTCGTTGCTGTCGGTTTTGTAGAACGGGAAAACGAGGTTGAAGCGCGAGTTGGTGGCGCGCACTTCGTAGTCGAGCTGGATGTTCAACTGGCCGGTATTGGGGTCGGGGCTGTCCACGCTCAGCGTGATCACCTTGATGCGCGGTTCGTGGATCAGGATGGCCGTGCGCACGCGGTCGAGCAGCAAGGTACGCATCGTCGTGCTCATCGGTTCGAACATCATTTCGTGCATGTCGAGGCCGTACTTCGGCTCGAACAGCCGCTCGCCGGCCACGGTGCCAAACAGGATGACCAGGCTTTCATGGATGTCGGCCTCGTTGGAAACCATCACCGCGCCGCTGCGCGAAAAGCGCGGCGGAAAACTCCAGCCGGTGCCGAGGAAGGATTCGTAGCGGTCGCTGGCGTCACTCATGCCCCTGCTCCTTCGACCAAAAATAGCTTGTCATCGCGCGCCTCATCCGATCATCACCGTCGGGCTGCCCACCGCAGCCGAGGCGCCGCACAGGCAGGTGTCGCCAACGCGCAGGGCCGGCCGGCCGGCGATCATCACCGTCGTGCTGCCCATGGGAAACGGACTGACCGTCGGCACATGGCCGGGTGGCGGGATCGGGCAGACATGCATGTCGCCCACCACTGCCGCCGGCATGCCGCCAATCAGCACGGTCGGCACGCCCGGCCCGGTGATCGTTCCACCGTGGTTGCTGAGGTCTCCGACGCGGGCTGCTGCGGGCATGGGTTAGTTCTCCTGAAACTGTGTTAACCAACCCAAGACACTCGCTATTGATCCGGCCCGCAGATGTTCGTACTCGCCACCCCGGCGAAGGCCGAGAGCCAGAAGTTCAGGGCCAGCCTGTACTGGACATCGGCTTTCGCCGATATAACGGTAGGTTTGTACTTCATCGGGCCGGATCATTAACGGTACTCCACTGGCTGAATATCGCTCTTGAACCAATACTGCAGTTTCACTTTGCGTGTGAGGTCGTGGCTCCAGTTGCTTACAACCACACAGACTGCTTGGTCGCTCACGGTGTGCGGAAATGCGCGAGAGAATCCAGAGCCAGAACATTGCGAGCCAGGCTGACATTGGTTTAGTTGTCCTGGGGCATTCCACGACTCTACGTATAGACGAATTGCCGTTAAGGTTGCGCCCTTTGGCATAGCCCCACAGACAGCAGAACACCTGGCACGCTGCTGTTCATTTGCTCCAGCAAAGTCCATTAGTATCTTCTTAACATCGCCTCCAATACCAAGTGCGTTTGCGACCGGAAGAGCCGCGCCAGCGGCCTTTTCCGAATCCGATTTATTCGAGGAGCTTATCTTCGCACTAACGCCAGAGGCGGTGCCTGTTCCGTCCAAGCATGGAGGATCATCAACGTAGACATATGTTCCTGGAGGAACCGAGTCGAAGACAGTTTGTAGATACTCTCCTGACCTACAAGAGTCACACGCGGGCTCTCCATATTTTGCAAGTTGTGCCGTAGATGTATTCGAGAAAACGGCGCAGAGCATCACAACAGCAAGAAAACCAATCCGGAATCTAAGACATTTCATTTTGACCTTCCTTTCTATCGTGGTGAGTGAGGTACTAGGTGCCAGGATGAGTACTAATTAATCTGAACCATGGCGCCGGACAACTTGGCCATGCCGCCACCCTTGAGCTCAGCGCTGGCGCTGCCCTCAAGTTTCAGTTCGCTGCCGGCCTTGATTTCGAAACCGGCCGTCGCTTCCATCTTGGTTTCCGTCCCGGCCTTCATTTCGACCGCCTTGGCGCTCTCGAAATGGATGCCGTCGCTGTCCATCGTGATCTTGTTGCCGTTCTGGTCGGCCAGCGTCAGCGACTGTTCGTCCTCGTTGAGCACAATCGAATTGCCGGCCGGCGTCGACAAGGTCATGACGATCTTGTCGTCGTCGAAATGCACGGTCATGCCGGAACGGGTCTTCAGCATCTTTTCGTGGTTGTCGTCGCTGCCTTCAAGTGGCGCCGGCTTGGCGCTGCTGTGCAGCATGCCGAGGATGACCGGATGGCGCGGATCGTCGGCCAGAAAACCGACCGTCACCTCGTCACCGATTTCGGGGCGGAAGAAGAAGCCACGGTCGTCGCCGGCATCGAGGCTGGCCACCCGCGCCCACAGGCCGTCGCTGGCCAGACCGAGGAGCGGCAGTTTTACGCGGACGCGATGTTCGCCATCCGGGTCTTCGTTGCTGGTAACGACGCCAATCTGCAGGCCCGATACGCCGGGCAGCAGGGCATCGGCCTTCGATTTTCCGGGCGTCTCAAGATCGACGCCACCGAACTGCACATGCGTTTTCCAGCCCTGGACCAGACTGAACTCATGGCGCACGCCGGTGACCAGCACCTTGCCGTTGAAGCGTCGGCCAAGACCGGCCAGTTCGACCACCACGCCGGGTTTGACCGTGGCAATGCCCTCGCACTTGCCGCGGCCGGAAACCTGATCGACCCGGCGATACAGTGCGATGCCATCGACCCAGGCCTGCGTTTCGGCTTCCGGCAACGCAGGGTGGCGCACATCGAAGGCCTGATCGGCGACACCGGCCAGATCGTCGCTGCTCAGGTTGCCGGGTGGCGTGAAGGATGGCGTTCCCGCCTGAACCTCAACGGCTTCCTGGCTCGCCGCATCCCAGCTCGTTCCCTTGACTTCGGCGTGCTGCAGACGGGCGTCGATTTCGCCTTCGAATTCGAGCAGCGTCGCACCGTACTGCAGTGTGCAGAGCGTGGCGCCAGTCAGCGCCGGTTTGCGAACCACGACCTTGTCGCTCTCGCACCAGACCAGCTGGCCGTTGGCCCGCGCCCGGGCAAGGATGAAATCCCAGTCCGTACTCTGATACTGCAGCACCTGCTTGTGCGACAGCGAGCTTGCTTCGACATCTGCGCCCACACCGGCCGCGCTGAGCACGGCTTCGATGATGTCGCTGTCGGTTTTGTCGAAATAATCGGTCGAGCGCTCAGTGACGGCCAGCTTCATGGCGGCATGCCGGCAATCAACCACCAGTTGCGAGGCCGCCGCTTCACGCACCCGCGCACCCTGGCGAACCACCGTGCCGACGAACACCGAGGTACTGTCGCGCCCGGCCCCGGCCAGGATTTCGATGCTTTGCCCCGGCGTAAACAGGTCGCCATCGCTGAGCGGGAACTGCCCGGTCGACGCGGCGCCATCGACATAGACCAGCCGGGCCGAGGCGATGCGGTTGGCCGAAACCGTGACGCTGACCGAGAGTAGCTGGTGCTCGCGCGGCACCGCCTGGCCACCGGCCTTGATGGTGAATTCGCGATGTTCGGCGGCGATGGGCAGGGCGCGGGTTTCCGGCACGGTCTATTTCTCCAGTGGCGGAAAGAAGAGCTCGGTGCCCGGCTCGATGTGCCGGAAATCATCGAGCCCGTTGGCTTCGGCGACACGCAGGTAGAGCCGCGGGTCGCCGTAAATGGCATTGCACAGCGCCGGCAGCCGGTCGCCGGCCTTGAAGATGCGGCGGTGCGTCAGGTCCGGCGACTGATCCTGCGCGGTCGCAACACGCGTCTGGTCGTCGGAATTGTCGGTGAATACCGCCGTGATCACGGCGCGCAGCGGCACGCCATCGGCCCGGAACAGCTTGTAGGCAATCGAGGCGCTCTTCAGCACGCAGCGCTTGACCTGCAGCGTGCCCCAGACGACTTTCAGGTAATTCGGACGGTGGATGTCGCCGTTGTAGCCGGTCACCGTCTGGAACTGCTCGACTTCGGCCTGCACCTCAGCCTTGACGCCATTGGCGCCGGTGCCGTCGATGAAGAAGGTCAGCGTCAGGTCGCCCGGCTTGACCTTCTTGAACTCCATGCGGCTACTGGTCGTCCCGGAACCTTGCGCGGCGTCGTACTCGATTTCGTAGGACTGCGTGATTTCGGCCGGATTGACGTAGGCAGCAAAGTGGGCAATCGACTGGTCGCTGTAGTCCGGCTGGGCGTGCGCCAGGATGGTCAGCTTTTCCAGCGTCCCGTTCGGCGTGCCGCCGATGTCGATCTGGCCCATGCCGGCACCACCGATCACCGACCCGGCTCCCATGCCTGATGCGGGCCCGAAGCTCATCTCACGGCTCCTCGCGCTCGCGCAGGATTTCCAGCACGCGGGCGACGCACTCCTCGACCAGCGCCTGCTTGTCTTCGGCCGACGCAGCGCCCGAGCCAGTCGCTGCGCTGCCGCCAGCCTCGCTGTTGCCGACTTCGACGGAAATCACCACTTCATCGACGATGATGGGCATTTCGTTTTGCCTCCTAACTCTTGTCGACCGTGAAGTACTGGTAGGCCAGCTGCATCGACTCGACGGCGTAGGTGTTGTTGCTGGCGTTGAGGTCGCCGACCACCCATTTCGTTGGCCAGGCACCGATGACATGCCAGGTCATCAGCGCCGAGTGCGTCTCGTCGAGCAGCATGATGTCGACGTTGCGCAGCTCGATCTTGTAATCGACGATGCAGTCGCGAACCCAGTTCCAGACCGCCGAGCTTTTCAGCAAGCCGCGCTTGAGCACCAGTTCCGGATATTTGGCCCGGGTCGGGTACTTCTGCACGAAGCGGTTTTCGCCACCCTCCGGCACTTCCTCGCTACCCATCTCGACCGACAAGCCGCCAACCTCGGTAAAACGCGTGTCGGCCTGATCGGAGAAGCCGACGAAGCTCACCGAGAAGTGAAAGCCGACCGGCGGGTAGTAAAGGGCCATGGCCTGCTGCTCCAGTCGCCTTGCTACTTGTTCTCGACTGCCAGCCCTTCGTGGGCCAGTTCGATGGACTCGATCGCCACTTCGTTGCCCGCCGCCTTGAGCTGCGGCCCCTCGACCTTGACCGGGAAGGCGGACTGTATCTTCCAGGTCATCACCGGCTCATGATTCTCGTCGAGCAGGCTGATGGTCAGGTCGCGGCGTTCGATGGTGTTCAGCTTGACCGTCGACAGCCAGTTGAAGAAGTCGTTGTCGGACTTGACCACGCCGCGCTTCAGCGTGATGTTGCTGTACTTGCGCAGGCCGGGCATCTTGATCGACGAATATTCCGGAAAACTGCCATCGCGGTATTCGATGGCCTGGATTTCCTGCGTCAGGCCGGTGACCTCGGAGAAACCGATACGGATGCCGCCCCACTCGACACGGAAGTGGAAGACCGGCAGCGGATATTTGGATTGTGCAGCCATGGTGAATGTCCTTTCGCGTCAGGGTTCGGGTCAGCTGGTTTGCAGCTTGTGGGAGAACTTCAGGATGATGAATTCGGCCGGCCGCACCACCGCCATGCCGATCTCGACATTCATCCGCCCTTCCAGGATGTCCTGCGCATTCATCGTCACGCCCAGGCCGCAGCGAACGAAGAAAGCATCTTTCGGCACCGCGCCGGCCAGCGCCCCTTCGCGCCATTTCTGCGTCAGGTAGTTCTCGATCATGCCGCGCACCTTGACCCAGGTATTGGCGTCGTTCGGCTCGAAGACGGCCCAGTAGGTCGATTTCTTGATCGATTCCTCGACCATGTTGAAGAAGCGACGCACCGAGACATAGCGCCATTCGTTGTCGTTGCCGGCCAGCGTGCGGGCACCCCAGACCAGCGTCCCCTTGCCGACGAAGGCGCGGATGGCGTTGATCGACTTGCCGCCGGTGACATCGACATTCAGCGCGTCGGTTTCGCTGGTCGTGAAGCTGGCCGCCGGGGCGATGACGCCGTTCAGGCTGACATTGGCCGGTGCTTTCCAGACGCCGCGCTGGTTGTCGACCAGGGCATAGATGCCGGCGATGGCGCCGCTCGGCGGGCACAGGGTCAGCGTCGAGCCGATGCCGTTGATCACGTTGCGGTAAGGCAGGAAGTTCTCGAACAGCGTCTGTTCATTGAGGCCGCGATAGTTGGCAATCGCCGTGACGATGCCGGCAATGGCGCCGCTGGCGGCAGAAAATCCTTTTTGCAGGCCGCCCAAGGCGCTGTCCATCACCTCCTTGACCGTCGCGCCGCTGGTATTGCCGCTCGACGCCGCCGGTGCGCTGGCCCCGAAGATGGCGCCCCAGGCGGCGGTGGCGGGCGGGGTGTTCTGGTCCCATTCGACGGTGTAGGCGCCGCCGGCAGTGACGATGTCGGCCGCCATTTCCTTTTCCAGCGCGATCAGGCTGGAGAAGGCGGGGGCCAGCGTACCGGCGATCATCGTGTTGATGTCGGCCACCAGTTTGAGGTTGCTCAGTGGGCTGGCATCGACGAAGCCATCGACCACCTTGGCGATGCCGAAAACGTATTCGAAAAGCAGTGCGGCATCTGCCGGCACTGGCGCCGCCTTGGCCTTGTAGGTCGCCAGTTTCTTGGCGAAGGCGCTGGACAGCGTTTCACCGACCCCGGCATGGGTGCTAACGGCGTCGGCCAGTGCCGTGCTGTCGGCGGTCAGTTCATCGAGTGCGCTCAGGGCGGCGAGCAGTTGCGGCTCGGTGGTCAGATCCTTGAGCGGCACCTGAATGCCGTTCTTGAAAACCTTGTCCTTGACCTGGGCGTAGCCAACCGGCTTGCTGTAGTTGAGCTTCAGCCAGGGCGTGTAGGCGGCGCCGTATTTCAGGTTGTTGATGCCGATCTTGTCGCGGAAGCTGGCGCCATTCGGGTCGCCCTGGCGCAGGTCGAGCACCGCAACGCGGTCCTTCAGTTCGCCGCATTGCTTCAGCGCTTCCTGCTGGACGGCAGCGAGATCGTCGGCATTCAGCGTTGCGGCGTCGGGGAAGAGCAGGATGGTCGGCTCATCCACCTTGGCTACGGCCTGTACGCCAGCCTTGATTTCGTCGCGCAGCACCGATGCACCGCTGGTCTTGTAGGTGCCGACCGAGACGATGTAGCAGTCGCCGCCGCCGTTGTCGTAGAACAGCCGCAGGCTGTCGTACATGAAATAGCTGTTGCTGATGACGGCCGACAGGAAATTGCCGGCCTCATCGATATTGGCCGCCGTCACGGTATAGCTCGGACCCTTGCCGTAATAGGCCTCGAATTCGAGCAGGGACTTGATGCGGCGCGGCACATTGAGCAGATCGCTGGCGGAGATCAGCGTGGTGTTGGCGGTGTAGCCGACAAAGGCTGGAATCGCAGTTTCCACCTCGGCAACCGAGGGCGGGAAGACCGAAATTTCCTCAATGTAAACATCCGGAGTACGGTAGGTTGGCATGGACTGACCCCCTTCTAAGGTTTGGCGAGGTGGACGATGAAACGCGCCTGCGCCCGGTCGGAACCGGCCTGGGGCAGATGCTGGACGAGAACTTCGGCATTGCGCCTCAGTTGAAGCTTGCGATAGCCGCCAGCCCGCCGGGCGACCGGCTGCTGCGACTGGAAGAGGACGATGCGGGTGCCGGCATCACCCAGGGCCGAGGCCGGCAGATCGTTGTCGGTGAAATTGTCGGTGGTGATTTTTTCGAAACTGAGCGCTGTCCGACCCTGTTCGCCAGCGCCGGCATCAGCCAGCTGCAACTGGCCGAATTCGGCGGCACCGAAATTGCGCGCCACGACGTAATACTGCAGCTGCTCGCTGCGGGCCTGCAGCGCGATGCGGAAAACCGGCGGATTGGCGTAGAAGCCACGATCCACCGTCAAGGCCAGAACACCCCATAAAGCTTCGTCCGCCAGCGCTGGCGAGTGCAGCCAGTGCGAGGTCTGCGCGGGGCCACCGGCCGTTTCAAGCAAGGCATATCGCCCCGTCGGCCAGTCGCGGGTTTCAAAGGCGGCCTCGTCCTGCCCGGCGCTCAGCGTCTGTCCGACCAGCGGGACGTCAGCGTACTGCCAGCTCAGGGTCAGCGGCCGGCCGGCCTGAACCGGTGCGACACGCTGGCGCGGCGCGATGAATGTGGCAGGCAGGGCCGGATCGAGACTGCGCGGGGCGTTCTGGTTGCCGTAAAGGACCAGCCCACCGGAAGCGACCGGCGCTTCGGTGAAATTGGCGAAGTAGGGATTGACCACGCGCAGACCAATCAACAGGGTCGTGCCATGAATGTCACGCAGGGCATTGTCGGCATCATCGGCTTCGAACAGCACGCGCAGGCGACCGTCCCGCACCCGTGTCAGCAACTTACCGGCGGCCAGCGCCTGCTCCGCGCCCGGCACCACGAAATCGATGTCGGCACAAAGTCCCCGGTAGTAACCGTGCTCGACTTCAACTTCGCAAAGGGTGCGGAAATGGATGCTCATTTTTCGTGCAACTCCAGCCCGATGTCGGTGATCGGCGCACCCGGCATGAAGGGCTCCTGATCCTGGATGGTCACCAGCCGCGCCCGGTAGAGCACCGAGGGCTGGTACTTGGCACCGACGCTGGCCCAGATCTGGTTCAGGGTTTCCGGCGTCACGCTGTACAGCTCCATGACGATCTTGCCGATGCGGGAATCGAGTGCCGGGTAATCGTCGGCACTGAAGGCCGGGTGCGACTGGAAGAAGGTCAGCACGTTCGACAGGGCTTTCAGCGTCAGCGGGTAGTCATTCATCCGGGCCGCGAAAAGCAGCGTCAGGTTCAGCTTAAGTTCCGGCTGCAGCACCATCTCGCGACCATTGCGCATGATCCTGGCCGGCACCTGCTCGCGCAGCACGCGCTCTTCCTCGATATTGACCAGACAGAGCCTGACCGTACCGCTGGCGATGGCCAGATTGCCTTTTTCATCGAGGATGCCGCCCGGCACGACCTGGCCCAGCGAAGCCGAGCCCGTCCGGCGCAGCAGGTAGGCATTGAATTGATCCGCCAGGAAGGTCACCGCCACATCCAGCATGCCGCCTCTTTCATCGATTTGAACCTGGCGCCGGCGACCCAAAAAAGAGGGCCAGCACACAGACGAAACAAACTTCCGATTTGCGTTGCAGAAACGTAAATTTCAGTAAAGCACAGTAAATATTTTTTGTCACCGGGATTTTCAATATGCATATTTTCTGATGCACCATGAAAATACCCCATCGCCGAATTGACAAATTCAACAGCAGCAATTAAAACGATTGTATTCTTTTAAACTGATCAATGAAGGATTGTTATCCGCACGTTGTCGGATTTTAGCGACACATAACAAAACCAACTTTCTCGGCAGCCAGGCTTGAACTAAACCTCAAGATGACATGTCGATAGTAGAATGTGCTTCAAAAAAGACCGGTCTCGCTTCAAAAAAACTGATCGCCACATTGTTTCGCCAGCAGTAAAAAACACCGCGTAATGTCCTGAAAGGTGAGTCATGCAGCCTGTTTTTCGCACAGCCATGCGACAGCGAATCGCCCAGGCGCGAAGCTTTGATGACCTCGGCTGCCTGCCGGACAAAATCCTTGATCAGCCCCCTCCTGCCAGCAAGCCGACCGCCCGGTCGATCGGCAACCCCGCGCCCGATTCATTGCCGCCAGCCTGTCGGCAATCCAGCTGCACCAACGACTGAACCGTAAGGAGACCCACCATGGCCAAGAAAGCCCTTTGCATCGGCATCAACAATTACCCCGGCACCCACATGGACCTGCAGGGCTGCGTCAATGACGCCAACGACTGGGCCGGCGTGCTGACTGAGCGCGGCTTCAAGGTCAGCAAGCTGCTCGACGACCAGGCCACCAAGGCAGCGATGATCGATGCCATGGCCGCGCTGATCGGCAAGGGCGCCAAGGGCGACACGCTGGTCATCACCTTCTCCGGCCACGGCACCTACCAGCCGGACACCGACGGCGACGAAGCCGACGGCCTCGACGAAGCGCTCTGCCCCTACGATCTGCAGACCGGAGGCGAAGCGCTGACCGACGACGAAATCCGCAATCTGTTCCTGACCCGCAAGGCCGGCGTGCGCGTCGTGCTGCTGTCCGACAGTTGCCACTCCGGCACCGTGACCCGCGCCGCCAAGGCCGAGAAGGATGCCGACACCCGGCCGCGCTTCATGCCGATGGGCAACTGGCTACCGGAAAAACTGCTGCCGAAGAACCGGGCCGGCAAGGTGGCCACCACGATGGTGGGCGCCGCCGGCACCACGCCCTTCTTCGGTGCCTATTCGAACAAGCTCGGTGACCTGCTGATTTCTGGCTGCAAGGAAGGGCCGAACAATTTCAGCTACGACGCCCGGATCAACGGCCGCTACAACGGAGCCTTCACCTATTACGCGCTGAAGGCGCTGAAGAGCCTGAAGGCCGGCGCCACCTACGCCGACTGGCACAAGGCCATCGCCAAGTACCTGCCCTCGGCCAGCTACCCGCAGGCCCCGCAGATCGTCGGCAGCGCCACCGCTCGCAAGGGCAAGATTTTCGAATAAACCGCCCGCCGCCCCCAACGCCGTTCAGTTAATGGAAAAACGCTTGCGTTTGTCGTTCCCACTTTCGCACCCCAAGGGTACTTCCTGCGGGGCGCGGGAATGAGGCTTAACTGAAGCACATTGGCCCGCCGCCCCAGCCCTGACAAGGAGACTCGCATGTCCCAGCGCCTCTACAAGATTCGCGGCAGCCGCGAAGATGCCATTCGCCGCGCTGCCGGCGGCCCGCAACCGCTGTTCCGTTTATTGCCGGGAACCGCCCGGGATGGCAGCGGCGATCAAGTCGAGGTCAGCGGCGACACCGTGGTTCGGGTCGAACTCGACAACGGTTTCGTGCTGTGGAGCCGGGTCGACGACCTGTCGCGCGATTTCGGCACGCCGCCGGCCCGCGACGGCAGCGAGGCCTGGGACTTCAGCCGCCTGACGCCGCGCCACACGGCGAGCAGCGAGCGCGGACTGGGCGGATTGGCCATTCGCGTACTCGAATTTTTCGGCGTCGACCTGGCCGAAAAAGCCGCCGGCAAACTGGGCAAGCACTTCGAGGAAAAGCTGCTCGGCAAGCAAGCCCCCGGCCTTTACCGGCTTGATCTGGCCGGCGACTTCGCGCTCAAGCCAATCGCCGACAACGAAGCGCTGCCCGCCACGGCCGGCCCGTTGCTGATCTTCCTGCACGGCACCGCCTCGTCCGGCCAGGGCAACTTCGGCAAGTTGTGGGATGCCGGCAATGCCGAAGGCGCCCGCCTACGGGAATCCTTGCTGCCCAGCTATGGCGACCGCGTCTTTTCGCTGGAGCACCGGACGCTGACGGAGAGCCCGATCGACAACGCGCTGGCCCTGGCCAAACGCCTGCCGGAAGGCGCCGAAATCCATCTGGTCAGCCATTCCCGTGGCGGCCTGGTCGGTGAAGTGATGGCCCTGTCAGGCTGTGCCGACCTCGGCAAGACCTTGAGCAAGGAACACGTCAAGACACTGTTCGCCGCCGACCGCACACTGGCGCCGCAACTCGGCCTGCTGCCGCTGTCCGATGCCGAAATGAAGGCGCGTGACGCCGCCTACGACGGCGACCGCAAGCGCCTGCTCGAACTGATCGACGTCTTCGCCCAAAAGAAACTGCGCATCGGCCGCTTCGTTCGCGTCGCCTGCCCGGCCCGCGGCACGACACTCGCTTCCGGTCGCCTCGACCGCTGGCTGTCGGTGCTCGATTACGTCGCCACCGCCGCCACTGGCGACGGCCTGTTCGCCGATGGCCTCGATTTCCTGCTCGCCGTCGTCAAGGAGCGCACCGATCCGCGCACTCTGCCCGGCGTCGAAGCGATGATGCCCGGCTCGGCCCTGACCCGCCTGCTCAACAACACGCCGGAACTGGTCAGCAGCGCCGACCTGTCGGTGATCGCCGGCGACATCGAAGCCGGCGACGGCCTGTGGAACACGCTGAAGGTGCTCGCCACCGACTGGTTCTACAAGAACGAACACGATCTCGTCGTCGATACCGCCTCGATGAGCGGCGGCCTGCCGCGCCTCGGCAATGGCGCCCGCGTCCGTCAGGACCAGGGGCCCAAGGTCAATCACTTCCGCTACTTCACCAACGAGCAGAGCGTGCGCTGGCTGCGCGCCGGCCTGACCCGCAGCGACGGCGACAGCGGCGGCTTCCTGCCGATCGCCGCCAAACCCTACGTCGGCCCGCGTTGCGCGGCGGCCGTCAGCCGCAGCCGTGGCGGCAACAAGCCACGGCCGATTGCCATCATGCTGCCCGGCACCATGGGCAGCGAACTGAAGGCCGGCGACGACGAAATCTGGCTGAACTACTGGGCCCTGCTCAAGGGCGGCCTGAAAAAGATCGCCATGGGCCGCGACGAAATCACGCCAGTCGGGTTGGTCGACGAGTTCTACGGCCCGCTGGTCGAATTCCTGGCGCGTAGCCATCAGGTTGAAATCTTCCCCTACGACTGGCGTTTCTCGGTTCGCAAAGCAGCGGCGAAACTGGCGGTCACGCTTGAACCTTTGGTCAGCCAGGCCGAACGTTCCGGCCAGCCGTTGCGCCTGGTCGCCCACTCGATGGGCGGTTTGGTTGTCCGCTCGATGATCGCCGATGGCGCTGCCGGCACGGCGCTGTGGAAGCGCATCATACGCCTGCCCGGCAGCCGTTTCCTGATGCTCGGCACGCCCAATTTCGGCTCCTACGAAGCCGTGCGCTGGCTGACCGGGTTCAACCCGACCGAGGGCAAGCTGTCGCTGCTCGACATCACGCACAGCACCGACGACATCATCGGCCTCGTTGCCCGCTACCCCGGCCTGCTCGAACTGCTGCCCTTCGCCCCGGACGATCCGGATTTCGCCGACCAGTCGCGGTGGACGGCGCTGCGCAAGGAAATCGGCGCCCGCTGGGATACTGCCGAAAGCAAAGACCTGCAGGAAGCCGCCGCCACCTGGAGCTTCCTCAAGGCGGCCGCGCCCGATCCGCAGCACATGGTCTATGTCGCCGGCAGCCAGCCGGCCACGGTCATCGACTATCAGCTGAGCGCCGGCGACATTCCCTTCCGCCCCGACCTCAAGCGCCTCGAATTCATTGCCACCCGCGAGGGTGACGGCACCGTTGCCTGGGCTTCTGGCCGCCTGCCGGGCGTACCGGTCTGGTACGTCGACAACACCGCACACGACATGCTGTGCGCCCAGCCCAAGGCCTTCCCCGGCTACCTCGACATCCTGGTCAATGGCCAGACCAGCCTGCTGCCCAGTGCCCCCCCGGCCCGCAGCCGCGCCGCCGCCGGCGAGGAACGTTTCGTGCTGCCACCGGCCCCGCCGGCCGATGGCATTCCGTCGCCCGACGATATGGCCGGCCTCGGCTTCTCCGGCCAGTTGCCCGAAAGCATCGAGAGCGAACGGCAATCGCCGCCGATCGAGGTCAGCATCCGTCACGGCAACCTGACCTACGCCCGCCATCCGGTCGTCGTCGGCCACTACCAGGGCGACACGGTGATCAGCGCCGAAGCGGTGCTCGACCGCCAGCTCGGCGGCCACCTGACCCGCCGCCTTGATCTCGGCATCTACCCCGGGCCGCTCGGCAGCCACACCGTTTTCCTCAACGACTCACCGACCGCCAAGCCCAAGGGCGCCATCGTCGTCGGCCTCGGCCAGATCGGCGGGCTCAGCCCCGGCCTGCTTGAATCCTCGGTGCGCGATGCCTTGCTCGATTTCGCGCTGAAGGTCGCCTACTGGCCCGATGCCCGCTTTGGCGAGGAAGGCCGGCCACGGTCGGCCGCCGTCACCTGCCTGCTCGTCGGCACCGGCGCCGGCGGCCTGCCGATCGGCGATTCGCTCGAAGCCATCCTGCGCGCCGCCATTGCCACCAACGCGGCGCTGGCCGAACACGAACTGGAAGGCCGCGTCCTGATCGACCGCCTCGAACTGCTCGAACTGTACGAGGACGTGGCCATCACCGCCGCCGAAGCGCTTGGCCGCATCCTGCAGAACGAACAGCTGGCACCGGCCATCCGCTGGCCGGCCGGCTGCGTTGAAACCGCCCAGGCCGGCCGTCGCCGGGTGCGTTTCGACACCCCCAACGAGTGGTACCAGCGCCTCGAAATCGTCCGCCAGGAAGATCGCCTGCGCTTCCTCTTCCCGACTGATCGGGCGCGTGCCGAAGAAACCCTGGCCACCGGGCAACTGGCGCTGGCCGATGCCTTTGTCAGGATCGCCAGCCGCGACACTGGCCAGAACTCCGAAGCGGCCAAGACGCTGTACGAAATGCTGCTGCCGCTGCGCCTGCGCGAACTGGCGCCGCAACAGGGCAACCTGGTCGTCATCGTCGACCGCCAGTCGGCCTGCTACCCCTGGGAGCTGCTCGAAAACCGCTGGAGCGTCGGCGAACGGCCGCCCTCGGTCGCCGCCGGCTTCGTCCGCCAGTTCCGCACCGCCGACTTCCGTCAGCGGCCGGCCCACGGCTTCGCCAACACGGCGCTGGTCATCGGCGACCCCGATCTGCAGAACGCCCCCGACTTCTGCGACCTGCCCGGCGCCCGCGACGAAGCGCAACTGGTCGCCGAACAACTGGCGGCCGAAGGCTACGAGGTCACCGACTGCATCGAGCAGACGGCAACGCCGATCATGGAATCGCTGCACAAGAACAGCTGGCGCATCCTGCATCTGGCCGGGCACGGCGTGCATGAATTCCCGGTGCCGGCTGGCAAGGATGCCGACAATGCAGCGAAAAAGCCCACCGACAAGGCCGTAAGCAAGGTTTCCGGCATGGTCATCGGCCCGAACAATTTCCTGACCCCGGGCGACATCGCGCAGATGCGTTTCGTGCCGGAACTGGTCTTCGTCAATTGCTGCCACCTTGGCCGCGTAGATGGCAATCGCGACCTCGACCGCCTCGGCCTGGCGGCCAACCTCGGAGAGGAATTCATCCGCATGGGCGTGCGCGCCGTGATCGCTGCCGGCTGGGCGGTGGATGACCGGGCCGGCCAGGCCTTTGCCGCCACCTTCTATCGCGGCATGCTGGCTGGCGAAACCTTCGGCGAAGCGGTCCGCGTCGCCCGCGAGGATGTCTGGCAGCGCTTCCCGGACGTCAACACCTGGGGTGCCTACCAGTGCTACGGCGACCCGGACTTCCGCTTCCACCGCGATGGTTCGGCCCCGCAGCACATCGTCACGCCGTTTGCCACGGCCCACGAACTGGTCGCTGAATTCGAGAACATCGCCGCCGACCAGCGCGCCGGGGCAACTGACGACGCCTGCGGCAAGATCGAACGCCGTTTGGCGCGCATTCCCGCCAACCAGAAAGCCAGCTGGCTGGCCCGGGCCGACGTGCAAGCTGCACTCGGCCTGGCCTGGGGCGAAGCCCGCTGCTGGCCGGAAGCCATCGCCTGCCTGGAAAAGGCGCTGACGGCCGACAAGGGCGACTGCTCGATGCGGGCGCTGGAGCAATACGCCAATTTCCGCGTGCGCTACGCGGCCGAACGCTGGCAAGGCGCCAGCCACAAGGCGGCCAAAACGCGTGAAAAACTGCGGGTCGAACAGGCTGAGTTGATCGAGTCGGCCATTCTCGATCTCGACACCCTGTGCCAGCGCGCCCCCACCGTCGAACGCCTGAACCTGCTGGGCAGTGCCTACAAGCGACTGGCGCTGGTCGAGGCAGAAGGGCCACGCCGGATGGATGCGCTGGTCAACATGGCCCAGCACTACCGCCTGGCTTACGAGCGGCGGCGCGATGCCTATGCCTTCACCAACTGGCTGGCCGGCGCCCTGCTCACCGCGCAACGCGGCGAATCCCCAGCTGCGGCTGATCCAGTCGCCATGCAGCGCGAACTCGATGCCTTGCTGCGCGAACTGGCCCAGCGCAACGAAGCCGATCCGAACTTCTGGGATAGCGCCAGCCTGGCCGATCTGCAACTGATCAAGCTGCTGTCGCAACCGGCGGCACCACCACGAAAACGGGGCGAGGCGGCGTCGCCGGCCCCCGGCGTTGCCGTGCTGCACGCCTACCGCCACGCCATCGCCCGTGGCGCCAGCCCGCGCGAAGTCTCGTCGGTGGCCGAGCACATCGACTTCCTGCTCACCCTGTGGGCGCCGGATGACAAGGCCAACCGGCGCATCCTCGAACAGATTCAGGAGAACCTGTCATGAGCCCGCGCCAGAGCAAGGCCGCCCCCCAGGCGGCAGCAGCAACGAAAGCACTGAGCCGGCGCCGGAGCGTCAGCCATTCCGCCCCCGCCCCGGTCAGCCGCGACGCAGCGCCTGATTTCTCGAAAACGCCGCTCGACCAGATTCCATTGAGCGACCTCTCCCCCCGCGCCCTGATCGCCCCCAACTTCCGGGTCTATGAACTGACCCGCTCCGACCTGGCGGCGCGTCAGGGAATCGACAACAGCTTCGCCAGCGACGCCGAACTGCGCGCCGCGATTCATCTCGCCCGCCATGTACTGCAGCCGATCCGCGACAAGTTCGGCTCGTTTTCGCCGAACAGCGTCTATCGCAGCCAGAACCTGGAGCGCTCGCTGAAGCACAAGCCGGCAACCTGGCTGAGCACCAGCCAGCACGCCCGCGGCGAAGCCTGCGACATCGAGATCGTCGGCATGGCCACACTCGAACTGGCCGCCTGGGCCCGCGACCACCTGGCCGATTTCGACCAGATCATCTGCGAATGCTACGACCCGGCCAAGGGGCCAAATTCCGGCTGGGTGCATATTTCGCTGAAACCGCCCGGGGCCAGCGCCAATCGCCAGCAATGCCTGAGTTATGTGCGCGACCCGGCAACAGGCCGCCTGGTTTATGTGACCGGCCTGACAGCAATGGCCTGAGCCCGGCATGCTGCCCGGCAAAATCGCGACGCTGCTGGTTATCTCTGCCATCCTGTCGGTGATCGGTGCGCTGCTGGTCGCCTGGCGCTACCGGGTGGCCATGCAGGCGCTGATGACGGCACCGCTCGCTGCACCGAGCACTGGCCAGGCCGCGCCGAGCCGGCCCCTGCCCTGTACGGCCGATGCCCCGGCCAGGCCGGTCAGCCTCGCCGACAACCGTCGTGCCGAACGTCAACTGATTGTCGCCTTCCTCGGCATCACCCTCGTGATGTCCCTGGCCCGTACGCTGCTGATGCAGGTGCTGGCCAACGGACCAATCACGATCATCACCGTCAGCACCTTGTGCGCCGCCTACGCCTGGCCGGTCGTGCCGGTCGTTGCCATCATCCGCCGCTGGTCGCGCCGGCGCTTCGCTACCTCCCTGCTGCTCTGGTTCGTCGCCGCCGTCGCCTTGCTCAGCTGGCGAACCACTGAAGACGTCCAGTTCATTCAGGTGCTGAAATGGATGTCCTTCGACATCGGCCTGCCGCTGGTCGTCGTCAGTGCCCTCTGCCTGGGCAGCGCCACACGCGCCGTCGCCCCCTGGCTGGCACCGCTCTTCTTCCTGCTCGCCTGGGCCTCACTCACGGGAATCGACGTGCTGGAGGCGCTGGTAGGATCGAATAGCCCCATCGCCTTCTGGTTGGCCAGCCTTTTCGGCGCCGTCACGGCCATCGTGCTCTTCGCTTTCGCCTTCGTTTTCATCGCCTGGTGGCCGGCCCGCGCGCTCGGCCGCTGGCTGGGGCGAGCCTACGCGGCCCGCCAGATTTCGGAACTGTTCTACCTGTTCTCTGCCGTCTGGGTCATCGCCCTGACCGGCCCGGCACTCGGCGCCATCGCCAGTGAAGGCTGGCGCGCCCTGCTCTATTTCCTGCCCCTGATCTGCATACCGTTCGGTGCCCGCTTGATGCAGGCCACCACCGGCCAGCGCCAGCCCGGCCGGCCGCCGACCCTGCTCGTGCTGCGCGTTTTCCAGCAGGACGCCAATGTTCAGGATCTGTTCAACCGCGTCATCGAACGCTGGCGCCTGACCGGCAACACCGTGCTGATCGCCGGCACCGACCTGCTCACCCACACCACCGACCCCGACGACATTTTCACCTTCCTCGACGGCCGTCTGGCCGAGCGTTTCATCCACAGCCCGGCCGATGTGCCGCGCCGGATCGCCGCCTTTGAATGGCAGCCCGATGTCGAAGGGCGATACCGTGTCAATGAATGCTATTGCCACGACACCACCTGGCAGCTGGCGCTGGCCGAACTGCTGCGCGTCAGCGACGTCGTGCTGATGGACCTGCGCAATTTCATCGCCGCCAACAAGGGCTGCCTGTATGAACTGGAAACCCTGTCCTCGGCGCCCGGGCTGAACCGCGTGGTGGTGCTGGTCAACGACCGCACCGAACTGGCCGCCGCCCAGGCCGCGACCGCCAAGGCCCCGGCTAGCCGCTTCGTCTGGGTGCCCCAGCAGGGCGATACCCCCCCGGCGACCGAACAGGTGCTGGCCCCCTTGCTGGGCACGCCCTCAAATTGAGGCGATGGAGCTCTGTTTTGCTGGCAAGATTTGGCTGGGCGTCGTTGGCAACCTGAATGGATTCCAGCGACTACGCACAGCAAATTGTGTAGCGAATCATGCATCTGTCAGCTAAAAAACCGACACATTGTGGCAGACTATCCTCCTGATCGGCGAGCCAAGCCGCGGCACCGATTCTCCGATAATCCCTGCAAAAATATTCAGTGACATAGCTCAATATTGAACAGGCACGATCCTGGCGTTGTCACACACGTTCGGCCGCATTAAATTATTGAGGCCCGATCCATTGTTTGGAAATTTCCTTAGTGCATAGCCCCACGCTTCTCATCCTTGCCGCGATCCTGATGGGAATCATGACCATGATGCTAATGGCTGCCTGGCGATTTAATCGGCAAATTGCCGGATTTGGCTTTTGGGCCACTTCCTATTTTTTCGGCACCCTGTTCTGCGTCAGCCTGCTGGTACGGACAGCGGTGCCCGAGATCTGGTCAGTGATCGCAACGCAAAGCATGCTCTTCCTGATGGCCTACCTGAATCTGAGAGGGACGCGGGCCTATATCGGTCAGCCCCGACTCTCGCCCGCCTACGCCGCTGTGGCGCTCCTCCTGCTCATCGCCGTCTCGGGCTACTTCACGATGGTTCACCCCGACCCGGGTATTCGCTTCACGCTATCGAGTCTGATGGCGGGCGTCATCTTTCTGCTCTGCGCCAGAACAATCGCCAAAGGGAAAATGCAGGAATACCCGGCCCGCTACCTATTTGCCATGGCTTGCGGCGGCCATGGGGCCTTCCTGCTGATTCGCCCCTGGTTGTTCAGTTTGGGTAATGCCGGCCTGTTCGATGCAGCACAGGCAATCGCCGTCTCCCAGTTCGTCATGGTCGAAGCCATCGCCGCTATTGTCCTGATGGCTTTTGGCATCGTGATGCTGGCCAATGAACAAGTGACGCTCGAACTGAGAAATATCGCCGAAAGAGATCCACTGACCGGCGTTTTCAACCGCCGCTCCTTTCTGACTTTGCTCGACAAGTGCATCAGTCATTCGGCGCGAATGACTTCATCGTTATCCATCATGCTGATCGACCTCGACCATTTCAAAAGGATCAATGACACCTGGGGGCACAAGAGCGGTGACGAAGCCTTGCGCCATTTCGTTGCGGTTGCCGCTCCCTGCATCCGCAACGGCGACATCATCGGCCGAATCGGCGGTGAAGAGTTTGCGATTCTGCTGCCCAATACCAGCCTGACTGAGGCAGAAACTGTGGCAAATCGCCTGCGCCATGAAGTGGCGGAAAGCCCTGCCGAACACGAACATGGCGACATTACCTTGACGGTCAGTATCGGGGTCACTCACTACATCAAGGGCGAGGCACCTGAAGTCACGCTCCATCGTGCCGACAACGCCATGTATATGGCCAAGAAGGATGGGCGCAACCAGGTCAAAGTGGCTCTATGTCAGTACAACGCGGACAAATCTGATTTATCGGAAAATAGCGCTGAACCAGATCTGCAAAGCGAAGGACACAGGGTCAATAGCCTCAAAACGAGCTTTAGCCAGTCAGGGAGTTGAACCCTCGTTTTTTTCGGTCATCACAGTCAAAAGTGACCGTCCCGCCCGCGCCTTAAATCAGCCGGATGCCCCACCGAAACACCTGATATTTGATGCAAATATCAAATATGCGATGATTGTCCAGCAAACAAATTTTGGAGCATTCATGGCTTACACCTTCACTTGGGAAACGAAAGGCGTCTACAAGTACTTTTCCGGCGTGCTGACTGCCGCCGAGTACCATCGTAGCCAGGTCGAGCTGACCGGCGACGCAAGGTTTGACAGCACGCGCTACGTCATCAATGACTTCTCCGCAATTGAGCGCTTTGTCATCACACCCGAAGAAGCTGAGTACATGGCCGCCTACAGCCAGGGGCCACACATGGCAAACCCGACTCTCCGGGTCTGCTTCATCACGACCGCTCCCAGCGTTCTGGCACTGATCAGCGGCTCAAGAGATATTTCCATATTCAAGCTGGAAGCCTTCCCGACCTTGGCCGCAGCACGGGAGTCGCTGAGTCAAGGCCGCAAGCCCGTCATGGCAAGCGCCTAAATCCGGATTCGCTCGCGCGGCGCCAGCTTTTGCCACAAGCCCAATTTTTGGCGACTTCCCCGATTGCTGAACCCTGGAGAGGCTCTTTGAAGCAAGCTTTCACGCCGCTTCAAGCGGATCACAGATCCCGCTACCCGAACCTCGGAGCCACCAAAAAATGACAAATAATTCACAATTGAAATATTTTTCATATTTTAACGAATTAAATTAACCTACAATTGCCGGTGAATACTTGATTCATCAGCCCATGTAGTACCTCGCCAGGACAGTGATGCAAGCATTGTTCGCGGTCGAGCCAGTGAAGGAATAGTTGGGATGTATCGCAGTTTCAACTACCAATCGTTGAAAACCCGAATCACGCTCGTGACCTTCGGCATTTTTCTGCTGGGCACCTGGTCACTGTCGTTTTACGTCGGTCGAGTCCTTGAGCGCGACATGACGCAATTGCTGAGCGATCAGCAGTTCTCCTTGGCCAGGCTGCTGGGCAAGGAAATCGATCAGGAATTGTCCACTCGCCGCACTGCGCTCGAGTTGGCCGCTCTGTCCTCCGAGCAGGCGATGCACCAAGGCCCTGCCGCGATGCAGACATTCATCGAACATCACCCTTTCCTGCTCTCCATGTTCAACGGCGGCCTCGTCGCCATCGGACGGGACGGGGTGGCCATTGCTGAAGTTCCGCTGTCAGCCAAGCGGATCGGGACCAATTACCTTGACCGAAAAGTCGTTGTGACAGCCCTCGAACAAGGGCATGCCAACATCGGCAGCCCTGTCCTCGGCAAGACGCTCAAGGCCCCTGCTTTTGTCATGGCCGCCCCCATTCGTGACGAACACGGGAGCGTCATCGGCGCACTGGCCGGGGCGGTTAATCTGGGCCAGCCCAACTTCCTGAGCGAGATCATGGATAGCCGCTTCGGCAAATCCGGCGGTTTCCTGCTGATCGACCGGGCTGGCCGCCAGATCGTGATGGCGACCGACAAGCGTCGCGCCCTGGAGAAACTGCCCGAACCGGGAGTCAATCCGCTCATCGACCGTTTCCTTGAGGGCTACGAAGGCTCGGCCATCATGGTCAATCCGCTCGGCCAGGAAATTCTTGCCTCGGACGTCGGCTTGCCGTCGGCCAACTGGATCGTCAGCGTGGTCTCGCCGACTGATGAGGCGTTTGCACCGATCGTCAGCATGAAGCGGCAAATGCAGATTGCGGCGCTGGTTCTCACCTTCCTGGCGGCCGGGCTGACCTGGTGGGCCTTGCGGCGGCAGATGAAACCGCTGGATATGGCGATAGCCCGGCTGCAGCAGATGAGCGCCCCGGCGCAGAAACTGGCGCCATTGCCCATCGAGCATCCCGACGAAATTGGCCGGCTCGTGAAGGCCTTCAACGTCCTGGTCGACACCGTCGACGCCCGCGAGCAGGCGTTGCGGGAGAGTGACGAGCGCCTGCGCAATATTCTGGAAACAAGCCTTGATGGCTTCTGGCGAGTCAGCCAGGAAGGGAATCTGCTGGAAGTGAACGAGCGGTACTGCCAACTTTCCGGGTACACGCCAGCGGAAATGCTCGGCCGGTCGGTCATCGAATTTCTGGGTAAGCAGGACCTTCAGTTGGCCATGGCGCGCCACCATCAAATACTCGCCACCGGCCGTGGACTGTTTGAAGACACCCACCGCCGCAAGGATGGGACGACCTGGCATGTCGAAGTCAGTGCGACCTATCGTTCAGGCGGGGCAGACGAAGTTGTTTCATTCATTCGCGACATTTCGGAGCGCAAGCGGCATGAGGCGGCCTTCCTGGAGGCCGAGCACAAATTCAATGCCCTGGTCCAGCAGTCCCTGGTCGGCGTCTATATGATTGCCGCCGGGCGCTGGCTGTACGTCAATCCGCACTTCGCCACGATGTTCGGCTATGCCAGCCCGCAAGAACTGATCGCATCCGCCCAGGTCAGCGATCTGGTCGCCCCGGAGGACAGGGAACTGGTGGCCAACAACCTCCGGCGTCGCGAGGAGGGAGCGCTCGATCAAATCAATTACTCGTTTTCCGCACGGCGCAAGGATGGCAGCCTTTTCTCCGTCGAGGTCTATGGCAGCCGGATCGAGTTCGAAGGCCAGCCGTCGATCATGGGGGTTGCGCTGGACATCACGAAACGCCGGCAGGGCGAGTCGGCGCTGGAGAACCAGCGTAACCTTCTGGAGGACCAGGTGCTGGCGCGGACGCGGGAGTTGGCCGAAGCCCGGGACAGGGCAGAGGCAGCCAACCGCGCCAAGACGGCTTTTTTGGGCAGCATGAGCCACGAACTTCGTACGCCGCTCAACCACATATTCGGATTTGCTGCCCTGCTCGGCAGCGACATCGAAACCCCACGCGGCAAAGAGCGCCTGAACAAGCTCAAACTGTCGGCCGATGCCTTGCTGACATTGATCAACGACCTGCTCGACTATTCCCGCCTGGAGTCCAACCAGATTGTCATCGACGATCAGAATTTCGAACTGGCCGCCTTGCTCGACCAGATCGAACTGGCCTACCGGGAGGTTGCCGCCAGCAAGGGACTGCTTCTGCAGCAGCTGACTTCCCCCCTGCTGCCGAAGCGATTGCGCGGCGACCCCATCCGCCTCGCCCAGATCATCGGCCACCTGGTCGACAATGCAATCAAGTTTTCGCAACATGGAATGGTCAGCTTGCGAGTCAGCCAGGAAGAGGGCGACGGCACCCAGCGCCCCTTGCTCCGCTTCGAGGTTGAGGACCAGGGCCCCGGTGTGTTGCCGGAAATCCAGGGCAGTCTGTTCACGCTGTTCCAGCAAGGTGACAACTCGACCACCCGCCGCTTCGGTGGAACAGGATTGGGCCTGGCCCTGTGCAAACGAATGGTCAGGCTGATGGCTGGCGAGATCGGCTTTTCATCGGTCCCGGGTCAAGGCAGCACCTTCTGGCTCGTCGTTCCGCTGCTGGCGGCTGACAGCCGAGAGGCGGCACCAATCGACATGGAACCCGGCGAGGCCCCGGCCGCCACGCTGAACATTGCCGACCTTGCCGGATTGCTGGCCGCCGGAGATATCGAGGCCAAGACGCTTTGCGATCGGCATCAGGCAGACCTGGAGCGGCTCTTGAAAGACAGAACCCCAGCCTTCCGGGAGGCAGTGGCGGACTATGATTTCGAAACGGCTCACCGGCTGATGCAGGAAGCAATCGGCAATCCGGCGCCCTAGAGAGCCGTTGATTGTTGCCATCCCCGCGAAAGCGTTGATTTTCTGGATTCCCGCCGTGGGAAAATTACGTTTTCGCATTTTCTCCGCCTGATCATGAAACCCGACACGGGCTTTCATGGTCACACCAGCCCTGAAAACGAAAGCTGTGCCGGCTGGCGGAATACTGTAGTAATTTCCGGACAATCCAGCCCAAGCCCCCACCCGCCCATGACATCACGCCCCCCGATACTCACGCTCAGCAAAACCTTCACCGCCTTTTTTGAATCAGAGCGGTCGAGCGGCATATTGCTGATTGCCTGCACGCTGCTTTCCCTGGCCATCGCCAACTCGGCACAGGGGCCGGCCTATCTCGGTTTCTGGCACAACAACGTGGCCGGCCTGAGCGTCGAACACTGGATCAATGATGCCTTGATGGCCATCTTTTTCCTGTTTGTCGGGCTGGAACTGGAGCGCGAACTATACGTCGGCGAGCTGTCCAATTTCCGCAACGCGCTGCTGCCGATTGTGGCCGCCGTCGGCGGCATTTGCGTGCCGGCGCTGATCCATTTCGGGCTGAATGCCGGCACGCCAACGCAAAACGGCATCGGCATTCCGATGGCGACCGACATTGCCTTTGCGCTCGGTGCGCTGGCCTTGCTGGGCAGCCGGATTCCCGCTTCGCTGAAAATATTCCTGACGGCGCTGGCCGTCATGGACGATCTGGGCGCCATCATCGTCATCGCCATCTTCTACACCGCCAAATTTTCGCTGGCCTACCTGCTCGGCGCCCTCGCCGTCTTCGCCGCACTACTCGTGCTCAATCGCGTCTTCCGCATCATGGCGCTGTGGCCCTACCTGCTGGGCGGCGCCGGCATGTGGTTCCTGATGTATCAGTCCGGCGTCCATGCCACCATCGCCGGCGTGCTGCTCGCTTTTGCCATCCCGTTTTCCGCCACGAGCGAAGATGAACATTCCCCGTCGCACCGCCTGGAGCATTTCCTGCACAAGCCGGTAGCCTTCCTCATCCTGCCGATTTTTGCACTGGCCAACACCGGCATCGTCATCGGCAGCGGCTGGCAGAGCGACCTGCTCAGCGCCAACAGCGCCGGCATCATGGCCGGCCTGGTGCTCGGCAAGCCGCTCGGCATAACGCTGCTCAGCCTGCTGGCCGTCAGCATCGGCCTCTGCCGCCTGCCGGGCGACCTGCAGTGGCGCCACATTTTCGGCGCCGGGCTGCTCGGCGGCATCGGCTTCACGATGTCCATCTTCATCACCAACCTGGCCTTCACCGGCAACCCCGACGTAATCAACGCCTCGAAAATGGCCATCCTCCTCGCCTCCTTCACCGCCGGCCTGCTGGGCTTCATCTGGCTGCGGCTTTGCAGTCAGCAGACGGTA
The DNA here is from genome assembly GCF_020510625.1 of Ferribacterium limneticum. Classification (NCBI taxonomy): domain Bacteria; kingdom Pseudomonadati; phylum Pseudomonadota; class Betaproteobacteria; order Rhodocyclales; family Azonexaceae; genus Ferribacterium; species Ferribacterium limneticum. The sequence continues at coordinate 3,569,611 of NZ_CP075191.1, forward strand.
GCCAACACCTGACGCAAGGCGCCAATGATCGAGTCGTAGCGATGCGGGTCGCTGTTTTTCCGGCCTGTAGCTGGCGCAAAACAGACCGCGGCTTTTAGCCAACCCCGTCAAGAAACCGTGTTGCTGAGGCTTCAAACAGGGCTCTTGCCCCAAACGCCTCGCTCAACTTGACCACGTGTAGCCACGCGGCTACACTTGTCCAATGATTGAGATTCGCAAAACGGACGTCTTCGCTCAATGGCTTGATAGCCTGCGCGACATTCAGGCCCGGGCTCGCATTCAGGTTCGGATCGAACGACTGGCCGCTGGCAATGCCGGTGATGCCGAGCCTGTCGGAGAAGGCGTGTCGGAGTTGCGAATCAACCATGGCCCCGGCTACCGGGTGTATTTCAAGAAGCGAGGGCAAGAGCTGATCATTCTGTTGGCCGGGGGAGACAAGAGCACCCAGGCCAAAGACATCAAAACAGCCCTGCGCCTCGCTCGTGATCTTTCGGAGCAAGCACCATGACCAAAACCGCTACCACCCGCTACGACGTTGCCGAGCACCTCAGAACCCAAGAGGAAATGGCCGCCTATCTTGAAGCCTGCCTTGAAGAAGCAAACGGCGACGCGGCTTTTATCGCCAAGGCGCTGGGTGACATCGCTCGCGCCAAAGGCATGTCACAGGTCGCCCGAGATGCCGGGCTATCTCGCGAGAGTCTCTACAAGGCGCTTTCCGGCGACCGCAGCCCCGGCTTCGACACTATTCTCAAGGTCGTCGGAGCGCTGGGGCTGAAGCTGCATGCGCAGGCTAACCATGGGTGAGTCGTAAAAAGGGCGCGCACAGTTTCATGTGTTGGCACGGACTCCTGTTCTGTCACCATTTTTCTACTTATAGTTAAATTGCCATGCCTTGCGCACTCTGCCTCTCGGATGCTCCGCTCCGTGATTCCCATATCATTCCTGAGTTTATGTACGAATATCTTTACGACGATATTCATCGATTTCACGTGCTACATCGAGCGGAAGGCGAACGAAATCGCTACGAACAGAAAGGACTCCGACAGAAATTATTGTGTGATAACTGCGAACAGCAGATTGGTCGATATGAGAGGTACGTAAGCCATGTATTCGGCGGCACGATTGAGCTGGAATACGAGACACATGGGCGATTGGTTATCGTAAAAAATATCGATTACAAGGCCATGCGCCTTTTTCAGCTCTCAGTACTGTGGCGTGCAGGTATCTCCTCCCTCCCGTTTTTCTCCCAAGTGGATCTGGGCCGCCATCAGGAAACTCTGCGCCAATTGATTGCGTCAGAAAATACAGGTAACGAGTGGCAATATGGTTGCATGATGTTTTCGCTGTTGCATGATGGAAAGCTGCAATCTGACCTTATTGTTGAGCCGACACCGAGCAAGGTTGAAGGCACTCGTGGATACCGCTTTGTCTTTGGGGGTCATCTGTGGTTTTTCTTTGTCGCGAATCATCGCAGTAGCAATAAGCTGGAAACCCAATCACTCGCCCCAACTGGTGAATTGCGCCTTTTAAAGAGCGACCTTACATCGGCAAAATTTATTACGGAAATCGCAAACGACCTCGTGCGACACGGGAAATTTTCTGCGCGATAACTCTTGGGTTCAGAAGCAAAAATGGGCAGAGCCAATTTAGAAGTTATCTAACCCGCTCTCGCTTTTTGGCCATTTTTCCCCGTTGACCGTAGCAATCAGCGCACACCCTGCAACTCGCTGCGTAGCGCACTGATGATCGACTCATAGCGATGCGGATCGCCGTCCTTCCCCGCCCCATAGACGGCCGAACCTGCGACGAAGGCATCGACCCCGGCGCGGGCTATTTCGGCGATGTTGGCGGTGTTCACGCCGCCGTCGATTTCGAGGCGGATGCGTCGGCCTGTTTCCTGTTCATAAGCATCGAGCTTGGCGCGCGCCAGTCTGGCTTTGGTCAGCGTGCCGGGGATAAATTTCTGGCCTCCGAACCCGGGGTTGACGCTCATGAGCAGGATGACGTCGATCTTGTCGAGGACGTAATCCATGTAATCGAGCGGGGTGGCCGGGTTGAAGACCAGGCCGCTTTGGCAGCCGCTATCACGGATCAGCGACAGGCTGCGGTCGACGTGGTCGGAGGCTTCCGGATGGAAGGTGATGATGTTGGCGCCGGCTTTGGCGAAGTCGGGGATGATGCGGTCGGCGGGTTTGACCATGAGGTGCACGTCGATGGGTGCGGCGGTGCACGGCCGGATGGCGGCGCAAACCAGCGGGCCGATGGTCAGGTTGGGGACGTAGTGGTTGTCCATCACGTCGAAGTGAATCCAGTCGGCGCCGGAGGCGATGACGTTGCTGACTTCTTCGCCGAGCTTGGCAAAATTGGCGGAGAGGATGCTTGGGGCGATGACGAAATCAGGTTGGCTCATGGTGCCTCCGAAAAAAGGCGGCCCCAGACTTCGGGGCCGCAAACGCAAGGTACAGCAGAGTAAAACGGTGTCGTCATTCCCGCGGCCTCGACACACCCGGAACTCCGCTTCGCGGCGGGCGAGGCGGGAATCCAGTAAATGCGTCGCGCCTGGATTCCCGCTTTCGCGGGAATGACGGTTAACTGAGCCGCATTGCCGCCTTGGCGAGGATGACGAATTTGGTCAGCGGTAGGCGGCAGCCATTTTTTCCAGTGACACGGGTTTGATGCGGCAGGCCTGACCGGCGCAGCCGAAAGCGTCGAAACGCAATTTGCCGATGTCGCGCGCCGCCGCTACGGCGGCTTTGAGGAAGGCGCGCGGATCAAACTCTTCCGGATTTTCGGCCATCGCCTTGCGCATGGCGCCGGTCATGGCGAGGCGGATATCGGTGTCGATATTGACCTTACGCACGCCGTGCTTGATGCCCTCGACGATCTCCTCGACCGGCACGCCGTAGGTTTCCTTCATCGCGCCGCCGTACTGGCGGATAACGGCCAGCCATTCCTGCGGCACGCTGCTGGAACCGTGCATGACCAGATGAGTATTCGGGATCCGCGCATGGATGGCCTTGATGCGGTCGATGGCGAGAATTTCGCCGGTCGGCGGCCGGGTGAATTTGTAGGCGCCGTGGCTGGTGCCGATGGCGATGGCCAGCGCGTCGACGCCGGTCCGGCTGACGAAATCGGCGGCCTCTTCGGGATCGGTCAGCATTTGCGAGTGATTGAGCTTGCCAGCGGCGCCGATGCCGTCTTCCTCGCCCGCCTCGCCGGTTTCCAGCGAGCCGAGGCAGCCCAGTTCGCCTTCGACCGAAACGCCGATGGCGTGGGCCATCTCGACCACCTTGCTGGTCACCAGGACGTTGTAGGCGTACGGGGCCGGCGTCTTGCCGTCCGGGCCCAGCGAGCCGTCCATCATCACGCTCGAAAAGCCGCTGCGCATCGATTGCTGGCAAACGGCCGGCGAGGTGCCGTGGTCCTGGTGCAGGCAGACGGGGATGTCCGGGTATTGCTCGATGGCGGCTTCGACCAGCTTGCGCAGGAAGGGCTCGCCGGCGTATTTGCGGGCGCCGGCCGAGGCCTGCAGGATGACCGGGCTGTCGCAGGCTTCTGCCGCCTGCATGATGGCCTGGATCTGCTCCATGTTATTGACGTTGAAGGCGGGTAGACCGTAGCTATGCTCGGCGGCGTGGTCGAGCAGTTGGCGCAGGGAAATGAGGGCCATGGCGTGTCCTTAATGTTTTGGGGAAGCGGTAACAAAATGAAGCGCAGCGGTTCTGGCTAGGCGCGCCGCCGCAGGCAGTACAACGGGTACGACAAGTCGGCGCAACGACGCCAGAATCATTTTGTTGGCGCTGCCGAGATGTGGCGCACGAGGCGCAGCAGGTTGCAGGTATAGCCGTACTCGTTGTCGTACCAGGCGACGACCTTGACGAAGGTCGGGTCGAGCGCGATGCCGGCGCCGGCGTCGAAGATCGAGGGCAGACGGCAGCCGCGGAAGTCTGTGGAGACGACGCTGTCGCTGGTATAGCCGAGGACGCCCTTGAGCGGGCCGGATTCCGAAGCGGCCTTCATGGCGGCGCAGATCTCCTCGTAGCTGGCGGGACATTCCAGCTCGACGGTCAGGTCGACCACCGAGACATCGGAGGTCGGCACCCGGAAGGCCATGCCGGTCAGTTTCTTGTTGAGCGCCGGGATGACCTTGCCGACGGCCTTGGCTGCGCCGGTCGAGGACGGGATGATGTTTTCCAGGATGCCGCGCCCGCCGCGCCAGTCCTTGCCAGACGGGCCGTCGACGGTCTTTTGCGTGGCGGTGGCGGCATGCACGGTACTCATCAGGCCGCGCTTGATGCCGAAGTTGTCGTTGAGCACCTTGGCCACCGGGGCCAGGCCGTTGGTCGTGCAGGAAGCGGCCGAAACGATGTCCTCGCCGGCGTAGGTATGGTGATTGACGCCATAGACGAACATCGGCGTGTTGTCCTTGGCCGGTGCCGACTGGACAACCTTGCGGGCGCCGGCATGGACGTGCTTCAGGCAGCCTTCGTGAGTCAGGAAATGGCCGGTCGCCTCGATCACCACGTCGGCTTTGACCTCGCCCCAGTTCAGTTGCTCGGGATGGCGCTCGGCGCTCAGGCGGATGAGCCGGCCGTTGACCAGCAGGTCGTTGCCGTCGACCAAAACCTCGCCGTCGAAATTGCCATGCACCGAGTCGTACTTGAGCATGTAGGCGAGGTAGTCCGGTTCGAGCAGGTCGTTGATGGCGACCACCTCGATGTCGGCGAACTCCGCCTCCTTGGCGATGGCCCGGAAAGCCATGCGGCCGATCCGGCCGAAGCCGTTGATTGCCACCCGTATTGGCATGGTGTTGTCTCCTTGGTAGTTGCTAGTAGTTAGTTATTAGTTGCTAGCAGGGCGGTCGTTGTTGGGGGTTGTCGCTTTTGCTAACAACTAACGACTACCGACTCGCGACTAGAAGTCGCCATCGCTGCCCCCGGCGCTGACAATGGTGCGCAGCACCGTTTGCGCCAGGTTGTCCGCCGTCAGGCCGTAGTGGTCATAGAGCACCGGGGCCGGGGCCGAGGCGCCGAATTCGTCGATGCCGAGCACGTCGCCGTCGAGGCCGACGTACTTGTGCCAGAAATCGGTCTGCCCGGCTTCGATGGCGACGCGGCAGACGTCCGTCGGCAGCACGAGCTTTTTCCAGGTCGACGACTGCTGGTCGAAGCGCCGCGTGCAGGGCATCGAGACGACGCGCACGGCGACGCCGCCGGCTTTCAGGATGGCCTGCGCCTGCATGGCGATGGCGACTTCGGAGCCGGTCGCGATGATCACCGCCTGCAGCTGGCCATCGGCTTCGGAGAGCACGTAGCCGCCACGGCTGGCACCTTCCGCCCGGCTCGTCGCGCCGCCGTATTGCGGCAGATTTTGACGCGACAAAAAGAGGGCGGAAGGTCCGTCTTGGCGCTCGAGCGCAGCGGCCCAGGCGATGGCTGTTTCCAGCTCGTCGCAGGGGCGCCACAGGTCGAGGCCGGGAATGATGCGCAGGCTGCTGGCGTGTTCGACCGGCTGGTGGGTCGGGCCGTCCTCGCCAAGGCCGATGGAATCGTGGGTGAGCACGTGGACGACGCGCTGCTTCATGAGCGCGCTCATCCGGATGGCGTTGCGGGCGTAGTCGGAGAACACGGCAAAGGTGCCGCCGTAGGGAATCAGCCCGCCGTGCAGGGCGACGCCGTTCATGATTGCCGTCATGCCGAATTCGCGGACGCCGTAGGAAACGTAGTTGGCCTGCCGCTCACCGGCGCCCCGAAGGAAGTGCCCTTGGGGTACCTCGTGCAGGGCGACGCTGCCCTTGCCGGCGGTCAGGTTGGAGCCGGTCAGGTCGGCCGAGCCGCCGAGCAGTTCGGGCACGCGGTCGACCAGCAGATCGAGGCAGTTTTGCGACGATTTGCGGGTAGCGACGGCACCTTCCTTGCGGCCCGCCGCGGCGAGCAGTTCGCTTTTGATTTCGGGCCATTTTTCCGGTAGACCGTGGGATTGGGTGCGTTCGAACTCGGCAGCCAGTTCCGGGTATTTCGAGCGATACACCGCAAAGCTGGCCCGCCAGACCATCTCGGCTGCCTCGCCATCGGCGCGGGCATTCCAGGCGACGCGCAGGCTGTCCGGCACTTCGAACGGCTCATGCGCCCAGCCGAGGGCGGCGCGGGTGGCGGCCGTTTCATCGGCGCCGAGCGGCGCGCCATGGACGTCGTGAGAACCGGCCTTGTTCGGCGAACCCCAGCCGATCTGCGTGCGGCAGACGATCAGCGTCGGTTGGCCGGTGACCACCTTGGCCTCGGCGATGGCGGCGGTCAGTGCGGCCGAATCATGGCCGTCAATCGGCCCGACGACATGCCAGCCATAGGCGCGGAAGCGGGCCGGGGTGTCGTCACGGAACCAGCCCTTGACGTGACCGTCGATGGAAATCCCGTTGTCGTCGTAGAAGCAGGTCAGCTTGTCGAGGCCCCAGACGCCGGCCAGCGAACAGGCTTCGTGGCTGATGCCTTCCATCAGGCAGCCGTCGCCGACGAAAACCCAGGTCCGGTGATCGACGATGTCGCAGCCCGGCCGGTTGTAACGCTGGGCCAGCAGCTTTTCGGCCAGCGCCATGCCGACGGCGTTGGTCAGGCCCTGGCCGAGCGGGCCGGTGGTCGTTTCGACGCCGGGCGTGTGGCCGACTTCCGGGTGGCCGGCGGTGCGGCTACCGAACTGGCGGAAGCTCTTCAGGTCGCCAATGCTCAGGTCGTAGCCGGTCAGGTGCAACAGCGCATAGAGCAGCATCGAACCATGGCCGTTCGAGAGCACGAAACGGTCGCGGTCGGCCCACTGCGGATTGGCGGGATTGTGCTTGAGATGGTCGCGCCACAGCACTTCGGCGATGTCAGCCATGCCCATCGGCGCGCCGGGGTGGCCGGATTTGGCCTGATTGACGGCGTCAATGGCGAGGAAGCGGACGGCGTTGGCCAGTTCGCGGCGGAAGGTGGTTTCGGTCTGGTTGCGATCCATGGTTGTCTCCATTCTTCAAATTCAGTTTGCAGATCGCCATCCCCGAGCGAGCGGGGATGGCGTTCCTTGCATCTTTTGGGTTCGTTCCCGCTCGTGCAGGAACGACGAATTCCTAGGCCCGACGCTTGTGATCCATCAGCCGCAAAACCATCGGCGTGAAAATCATCTGCATGGCCAGACCCATCTTGCCGCCGGGGACGACCAGCGTGTTCGGGCGGGTCATCATGGCGCCGTGCAGGATGTTGATGAGGTACTGGAAGTCGATGCCCTTCGGGTTGGCGAAGCGGATCACCACCATGCTTTCGTCGGCCGTTGGGATGTCGCGGGCGATGAAGGGGTTGGAGGTATCGACGATGGGCACACGCTGGAAATTGACATGCGTGCGCGAGAACTGCGGGCAGAGGTGGCTGACATAATCCGGCATGCGGCGCAGGATGGTGTCGGTGACCGCCTCCTGCGAATAGCCGCGCATTTTCTGGTCGCGGTGCAGCTTCTGTATCCATTCGAGGTTGATGGTCGGCACGACACCGACGCAGAGATCAACCTGCTTGGCGATGTCGATCTTATCGTCGGCATAGGCGCCGTGCAGGCCTTCGTAGAACATCAGGTCAGTGGTCGCGGTGATCTCCTGCCACGGCGTGAAAGTGCCCGGCTGCTGCCCGAAAGGCTCGGCCTCGCCGGCGTCGTGCAGGTATTTGCGGAACTTGCCAGTGCCGTTCTGGCCGTAGGCGATGAACAGATCCTGCAACTCTTCAAGCAGATTGGCGCCGGGGCCGAAGTGACTGAAGTTGCGATTGCCGGCCTCTTCCTGCGCCTTCATTTCGGCGCGCATGGCCATGCGGTCGTAGCGATGGAATGAATCGCCTTCTACGATCTGCGCATTGAGGCACTCGCGGCGGAAGATGTGCTGGAAGCTCTGCATCACCGTGCTGGTGCCGGCGCCGGACGAACCGGTGATGGCAATGATCGGGTGTTTGATGGACATTTTTCTCTCCCTTTGCTTTGAGTTCAGGCGTGCGATTCGTCGCGGAACAGCGAGCGTTCCGAAAACAGCGGCGAAACAAACGGCCGATCAGCCCCGGTGTCGTATTCGTGGTGATAGCGCTCGAGCCGCTCGACCTCGTTCCTCGAGCCGAGGATGACAGGCACGCGCTGGTGCAGGGCGTCCGGCGCCACGTCGAGGATGCGCTGGCGGCCGGTGCTCGCCGCGCCGCCGGCCTGTTCGATGAGCATGGCCATCGGGTTGGCTTCGTAGAGCAGGCGCAGACGACCCGGTTTGCTCGGATCCTTGCTGTCCTTCGGGTACATGAAGATGCCGCCGCGGATCAGGATGCGATGCACTTCGGCCACCATCGAGGCGATCCAGCGGGTATTGAAATCCTCACCCCGAACGCCCGTCTTGCCGGCCTTGCACTCGCTGACGTAGCGTTGCACCGGCGGCTCCCAGAAGCGCTCGTTCGAGGTATTGATGGCGAATTCACGGGTATCTTCTGGGACGCGAATATTGGCGTGGGTCAGGATGAAGTTGCCGCTCTCGCGATCCAGCGTGAAGCCGTGGGTGCCGTTACCGAGCGTCAGCACCATCATCGTCGATGGGCCGTAGATGGCGTAACCGGCGGCGACCTGTTGGCTGCCCGGAAGGAGGTAATCGCCAAGCTGGGCGTCGCCTGCGGTCAACCGCGAAAAGATCGAAAAAATGGTGCCGACCGAGACATTGACGTCACTGTTCGACGAGCCGTCGAGCGGGTCGAAAACCAGCAGGTAACGACCGCGCGGGTATTCGGCTGGGATCGGATACGGGTCGTCCATTTCCTCCGAAGCCATGCCGGCCAGTTGGCCGCCCCACTCGCAGTGACGCAGGATGGCTTCGTTGGTCAGCACATCGAGCTTCTTCTGCACTTCGCCCTGGATATTGGTACTCTCCAGTGCACCGTGATGCCCGGCCAGTGCGCCTTTAGCGACCATCGCCGAGATGGTCTTGACGGCGGCGGCGACGTCGATGAGCAGGGCGCCGAGTTCGCCGTGGCTGGAACGGGTGTTTTCAATAACAAACTTCGAGAGGGTCGTACGGCCGAATTGCATGGTGTCTCCAATCATTCTTGTGTTACCGCATTGGCAACAAAGATAAGTGACTTCTTAATTAAGTAACAGTCAGAGTTTCTTATCACCTGAGTAAGTCATAGATTATTAACGCAGCGCTTACCGGCCACTTCAGAAATCCTGACTGGATGCCCGAATCACCCCCGGTTATCGTGCGGCGCATGCACCCACTCAAAGCCCTGATCTTCGACGTCGACGGCACGCTCGCCGACACCGAGCGCGACGGCCATCGCCCCGCCTTCAACCACGCCTTCGCCGATCTCGGGCTGGACTGGCACTGGGACGAAAGCCTGTACGGCGAATTGCTCACCATCACCGGCGGCAAGGAGCGCATGCGCCACTACGCCGAACGCCACGCGCCCGACATCGCTGCCCGGCCCGGATTCGACGCGCTGGTTCGCGACCTGCACGCTGCCAAGACGCGCCACTACCTGCGCCTGGTCGACTCCGGCACCCTGCCGCTGCGCCCCGGCGTCGCAACACTCATCCAGCACGCCCGCCAGCGCGGCCTGCGCCTCGCCATCGCCACCACGACCACCCCGGAAAACGTCACCGCCCTGCTCCACGCCACGCTCGGGCCGGACGCACCGGGCTGGTTCGAGGTCATCGGCGCCGGCGACATCGTGCCCAACAAGAAACCGGCCCCCGAGATCTACCGCTGGGTGCTCGACCGCCTCACCCTGCCGCCGGAAAACTGTCTGGCCATCGAGGACTCTGCCAACGGCCTGCAAGCCGCCCAAGCCACCGGCCTGCGCTGCCTCGTCACGCCCAACGACTACACCGCCGGCGAAGACTTCAGTGGGGCATGGCGGGTACTGGCAGACTTGCGGGAGTTCGACCTCGACGCCATCGCCGACCTGGCAATTTCAAATTTGGCTAATATTTCCAGTTGACCGTGGCAAGCCTTCCGGAGGCTGCCGTACTTGTCGTGCTGACATCAACGGTCAGCCTGATTGTTAGCGGCCCGGCGATTCAAGCCTGGCCAAGCCCTTCGTTGAGCAATTCATCGAGGAATGCCCGGGCCGGCAGCGAGAGGATCTTGTTCCGCAGGTAGACCACGTTCCACACCTGTTTCACCGGAAATCCATCGACATTCAAGATGGCCAGTCCATCGCGGGCAAGGTCATTGCCCAATGCATGCCGGGAAAGCACCGACAAGCCCATGCCGCTGGCGACCAGATCACGAATTGCCTCGTTGCTGGCAAGTGCCAGACGCACCTTGAGCTGCGTGCCCGTCTCATGCATGTGCTGATCGATCACATGGCGAGACCCGGAGCCCTGCTCGCGAAAAAGGAAGGGCTCCGCGGCCAGATCCTGCAGAGAAACCGGCTTGCCGACAGCCCAATGCGCGGCAGGGGCGACGACCACGTAGTCGTTATCGAGAAAGGGTATCCGGACGATATCCAGATCATCGGGCGGGTAGGACATCACATAGAGATCGTCCTGATTGCTGCGCAGGCGCTGCACTATGTTCGCGCGATTGGCGATTTCCAGTTCGAGGTCGATATCGGGGTAGCGCTTGCAGAAAGAACCCAGCATGCGCGGTAGAAAATACTTCGCCGTGGTGACCAGTGCGACGCGCAATTTGCCGCGTTTCAAGCCTTTCAGCTCATCGATCGCCGACTCGAAGCGATTCCAGATGTCGTCAAGGCTGCGCACCGTCTGTAGCAGTTCCTCTCCTGCCGGCGACAGGGCGATATCGCGCCCGTTCTGCTCGAAAAGAGGCAGGCCTATGGTGTCGGCGATCTGCTTGATCTGTATCGAGACGGCGGGTTGGGTCAGATGCAAGGCGTCTGCTGCCTTGGTAAAGCTGTTCAGGCGACAGACGGCAGCAAAGGTTTCCAGCTGACGAAAGGTAATACGGCGACGCGGCATATATAAGCCTCAGCAAATCCAATAGCACAGATTGTTTAATTGGATTTTATATGTTTCACCATCGATAGTGGACTTGGAAGCACCCGAGACATCGCCCCTACTTTTGCAAGGAGACCTGAAGTGCGCAGATACACCAACAACAGTCCTGAAGCTGCCGCCCGCATCGTGGCGCTGGCATTGATGGCCGACGGGGCCGTTGATCGCAATGAAATCCTGTTGCTCGAGCGGCAGAACGTGGTCACTCGCCTCGGCCTGGACAACGACCGGTTCGACTCGATTTACTACGAATACTGCACGGACATGCTGACCAGCGCCAAGCGCAATGCGTCGGGCCTGCTTGAACTGGATGAACGCCGCATCAAAGCGATTCTGGACGAAATCAGCGATGCCGGGCTGCAGCGAAAAATCCTGGGCATCATGCTCGACATTGTTCATGCCGACCATCGCCTCAGTGCCGGAGAAGCCTCTTTGATTGCGCAGGCGCTTGAGCGCTGGGACATGGATTTGTGCGTGAAGGCCGAATCATCCATCCCGCGCCATTGCCTGCCAGCGGAGATGCCGAGCAATCGCAGCTCGGCAATTGGCGACAGAGGAACTCATCGTGTTGCCACTGGATAGACTGCCCTCTTCATCCACCGCAACACCGCTGCGCAGTGGCGTTCTACGTGAGTTCGCAATGCGCCAGGAGCGGCCAGCCCGCGACCAACGGGTCGATCTGCCCGAGATTCAGGAGTCCTTCCGCGTCAGTTTCAGCGATGCCGCCCTGGCTGCATCCACCGAAGGGGCGCGGACCGTTCTGCAGAAAGCCAAGCCGAGCGATGAACAGGGCGCAACCGAGCTGCAGTTACGCGCCTATCTGGCCATTGCGGCGCTATGAACATTGGCCCGGAAGACACATAAGCATTAATTAATGAATAGCTCTAATTTGTTTAATTGGATCAAATAAGCATCTGCCCGCATAGTGGTCCCGTCCCCGCAGAAAAGGGACCAAACAGAAACACCAACCCGACTTTCAAGGAGATTCAAGATGCGCCACTACCCATCCGACAGCCCCGAAGCCATGGGCCGCCTTGTTGCCCTGACCCTGATGGCTGATGGCGCCATCGATGCGAGTGAACTGAAACAACTCGATCACACCGACACCATCCGCCGCCTGGGCCTCAACGAGGCAAGCTTCGACAGGGTGATCCATGAGCTTTGCGACGACATGCTGGCCAGCGCCCATCGCACCCCGACCGGACAACTGGAACTGGATGTTGAAAACATCGACCTCCTGCTCGCCGAAGTTAAGCACCCCCTGTTGCGAAAACAGGTGTTGCGCATGATGCTCGACGTCGTCAATGCCGATAGCAAGCTCTCCGGTGGCGAGGCCGTGCTAGTGGCAGAGGCGATGAAATTCTGGGGTATCGACCTGTACGAAGTCTCTGACTGCTCGATACCCTCGCTGCGCCTGCGGAGTCAGGGTCGCCATGAGCATGTCCGCGCCTGATCGTTGAACAACACCAGACTTTTGCAGTCTGGAGCGAAGACAAGGGGGAGTAGCTCTCCGCCGCGGCGTCGTCAGCACGGAATGATTCACTGGTTCCCGGCGTCACGGGTGGTTCTGGCAACAGGGCCGCGAGCAAGACCTTTGCAGCACCGCAAGAGTGGCGTTTTCCGAAAGGAGCACTTGCCGGGCGCTGTTTGAAGGTTTTCTGACCGGGAGAGAATTCTCATGGAAACAATCGGCACCTGGTGGATGTGGTCCGGGTTTTTAGTCATCGTCCTCATCATGCTCGCCATCGACCTCTTCGTCGTCGGCGGCAGCAAACAACACCGCGTCACCCTCAAGGAAGCGGCCACCTGGTCAGGCATCTGGGTCAGCGTCTCCTTCCTCTTCGCCGGCGCCCTGTGGTGGTACCTCGACAGCACGGCCGGGCGGGAACTCGCCAATCAGAAAACGCTGGAATACATCACCGGCTACCTCATCGAGAAATCGCTGGCCATCGACAACGTATTTGTCTGGCTCATGCTGTTCAGCTTCTTCGCCATACCGCTCGAACTCCAGAAACGCGTGCTCATCCTCGGTGTGCTCGGCGCCATCGTCATGCGCACGGTCATGATCTTTGCCGGCGTCTGGCTCATCACCCAGTTTCATTGGCTGCTCTACCTGTTCGGCGCCTTCCTGCTCGCTACCGGCATCAAGATGTGGTGGTTCGCCGACGCCACCCCGGACCTTGCCAACAACCCGGTCATCAGCTGGATACGCCGGCATATGAAGGTGACCGATGATCTCCAGGGCGAACGCTTCTTCGTCATGAAAGAGGACGCCGGCAAGCTCGTGCGCTACGCCACGCCGCTGCTCCTCGTGCTGATCCTCGTCGAATTTACCGACCTGATCTTCGCCGTTGACTCGATCCCGGCCATCTTCGCGATCACTACCGACCCGTTCATCGTCCTGACCTCAAACATCTTCGCCATCCTCGGCCTGCGCGCCATGTACTTCCTGCTCGCCGACATGGCCGACCGCTTCTCACTGCTCAAGTACGGCCTGGCCGTCGTGCTCATGTTCATCGGCGTCAAGATGCTGCTCATCGACCTCTTCAAGATTCCGGTGGCCGTCTCGCTCGGGGTGGTCGCGGCGATCATCGCCACCTCGATCGTCCTGTCCCTGAAAAAATGCCCGCGAACGGTCCAGTAAAATTGGAATGAAGGAATCGAAAGCACAATGACGCACAACAATATGTTCGGCGCAGGCGAGGAAAGACAGGGTCAACCGTAGCAAGCCCGATTGCCCATCCCGCCACGAAATATTCAAGTTCGCCCCCACATCAGCCGTAATGGTTGATATACCAAGCAACCCGGGAACGAGACCATGAGCGAAAAAGAAAGCAAAGACAGCCAGGAGCATCCCGCCAAGGCTCGATCACTTGAAAAACCGATAATGATCCTCGTCGCCGTCGCCCTTGTGCTGACGCTGGCCAACACCGCCCTGATCGTCATGAACCCCACCGCCAAAAAGGTCGAGCAATTCAACGAAGAGCTCAAGACCGACCTGGCGGAAAGCATCGCCACCCTGCACAAGAAAATCGACGGCCTGCGCTCGGCCGAAACCGAATGGCAGTCCGTACTCAAAAAAGCCCAAGCCAAGCCCGACGCCATCTACAAGGTTGTCAACACCAAGGATGGCTACCTGACACTGACGGAAATCGAGAAAACCGAAGCTGCACCGGCACAGTAAATTGCCAGGCCGGTAGAAGGATGCGGATTTTGGCCAATATTCCAGCCGCCCCTCAACGGCGCCGTTGGCGACCGAAACAAGCAGCATAACGAGCCAGGCAGCGAGATGCAGGCTGGCTCGGGTGTTCAACGCAAGGGGGGAAGCGCTTGCGCCAATGAAAGTAGCGCACGTGCCTGACGGCATTACTCGTAGTGAGACCACATCCTGAGCACTTTGACCACACCTTGCTCTTCAAGCACTTGATAGACCAGCCGCTGCTGAATGTTGATTCGTCTTGAATAGGCGCCAGCCAAGTCGCCGATCAGCTTCTCGTAGGCGAGCGGGTTCTGGAACGGGTTCTCGGTCAAAATGGCCAGCGGGGCCTTGGTTTTCTCTTTCAGCCCAGCCGAGGCCAGTTTTTCCGCATCCTTTTGGGCGTGTTTCGCAAAACCAAACTACCAACTCACCAGGCCAGTTCCTTGCTGCACGCCTCAATCGGCGTCTCCATGCCTTCGCGAATCGACTCGCGCATGCCAGGCACGGACAGCAGGTACAAGGTTTCCTGAATCGCTGCCCAGTCATCGGCGGACACCAGCACGGCATTGTTCCGCTTCCCGGTAATGAGGACAGGCTGGTGATTCTCACTGGTTTCGTCGATCAGGCGATAGAGACTGGCCCGCGCCTCACTTGCTGTCAATGTAGTCAGCTGTACTCCTTTACCGGAGGGCAAGCGTACGCCATGCCGTACGCTCAGCCAATCAGGTGCAGCAAGCCTCCCTGTGGCAGAAAACAGGGGGAACTTATTCCAAATTTGGGGGTTGTATCCTGTTGACCGTGGAAGTCAGTCCGCCAAACATCTGCCGTACCCGCCCTCTTGGGCACGGCAAGTCAGGACTTGGCTGGCCAGGCGATCTGAACCTGCCGATGCTGTGTCACGCAGTCGCGGAGATAAAGATTGATAAGGCTCTGGTAAGGAACACCGGCATCAGCAGCCATGCTCTTGAAGTAAGCAACAACATCTTCTGAAAGACGCATGGTCACGGGCTTCTTCAGCTTCGATGCGTAAGGATTCCGACGCGACTTCATCTTGGAAAGGTCGTACTCAGCTTTCATGACATTCCACTTCCGTAAAAAGAGCTTTCACGCCTAGTAGCCTTGCGGGCCGAAATGATGCGGATGATAGTGCCCGCATCTCGTTCGCAATGACAGACGAGAAGCAAGTTTGCCTCCGTACTCATGCCCAGCAACAAAAACCGTTCCTCGTCCCCCGAGTGTTCGTCATCGAAGAACTGAACCGCAAACTCATCGTAGAAAACAGACTGCGCCTCCTCGAAGGAAACCCCGTGTTTTCTGGCGTTGGCCGTGGCCTTGGCTGAATCCCACTCGAACTTAATCATACGTACAGTGTATTGAAGAAACGACGTATGTCAAGGTAGCTCCCCTACCGTCACATCGAGCCATTTGATGAACATTGCCGAGGCTGTTTTCCCGCTTGAGCATCAGGGTCTTCCCGGCAGCCAACTGGCGGCGCAAACCGCTACACTTCCGACTCCCGGCACTTTCAATCACCGCATGGAAAACCTGCTTTACTGGATCGGCCTCGCCGCCGTCGCTGTCAGCGCCCTGACTGGCGTGCTCGATGCCGGCCGCAAGAACATGGACCTGGTTGGCGCCGTGATGGTCGGTAGCGCCACGGCGCTGGGCGGCGGCACGGTGCGCGATGTGTTGCTCGACCGCCCCGTGTTCTGGATCAGCGACCAGACTTACCTGCTGGTTGCCTTCGCGTCGACGCTGATCATTTTCTTTGCCGTACGCGGCCTCAAGCTCTCCCAGCGGCTGTTCCTGATTCCCGATGCCATCGGCCTGGCGCTATTCACTGTCGCCGGCACGCAGATCGCGCTGGAATGGCAGGCGCCGTGGCTGGTTGCCAGCCTGCTCGGCGTCATTACCGGAGTGGTGGGCGGCGTTTTGCGCGATGTGCTGTGCAATGAAGTGCCGCTTGTCTTCGTGCGCGGCGAGCTTTATGCCTCGGCAGCCTGGGCTGGCGCGCTGACGCTGGTCGGCCTGCAGCACATCGGCGTTTCGCCGGTGATTGCCGCCTGGGCCGGCATGGCGATCATCCTCGCTGCGCGGCTGCTGGCGATGACTTTCCGCATCACGCTGCCGACCTACTCCGAGCGGAAATAAGGCCGCTGCAACCAGGCGGCCGGGCCTTGCCTGCTAGGGAGGCGCTGATTCAATCCGATTAGTCATTCCCGCGAAAGCGGGAATCCAGAAGATTCAAGGCACTGGATCCCCGCTTTCGCGGGGATGACGATTTGTTCAGCGTTTCCCTAGTTGTCGAGCGACTTGATCAGGTCGAAAAACCGCTGGTAGAAATCCGGCGCGATCACCGTTTCCTCGCCGACCTTGACCAGTGTGTCCTTGTCGATCGCCCAAGGCAGGGAAACCGAGCCCAGCGCTGAAACGCTGACCCCGGCACTGCTGCCCTTGGCTTTCATTTCGAACTGGGTTTCCAGGGCGCTGGCGTAGATGACGGCCCCCAGACTGCTGGGCAGGCAGACCAGGGTGATGCTCAGCCGGGTCGCCTCGTCGGGTCTCGGCCGAAAATACTTTTCGCCACGAATATTGCGCGGCTTTTCGTCGTCGATCTGATAACCCTGGCTGAGCAAGGCCCGCTTGCCGACCTCGCAGGCGCCTTCCGCTTCCCGGCTGCTGTAGTACTGGAAAGGCGTCTCGCTGGTGAAGGTTTCCGATTGATAGGAACGCGGCGCTTTCGTCGAGCCGCAGGCGCCCAGCACCAGGCAGGAAAGCAGAACCGGCAAAAGGGAGCGGCATCGCTGCAACATCAAGGTCGGGGCTGATTTCATTGCTGCGTATTCTAAGTAATTTGGCGGTCAGGCGTGTGTCAAAGCCGCGCAGAGAACGCCCGCCGAGACTGGTCACGCGTTTCAGAGCCCGAGAAAACATCAGCAATTACTGAAGCATTCAATAAAAATACGTGACTATTATTTATCAATTACCACGCCTAGCATTCAGTCCATCGCAGCACGCCTTCCGAACACACCCAAGGAGACAAGACGATGGACCAGTCAAACCGCTACGCCGACCTCAGCCTGACGGAAGCCAACCTGATCGCCGGCGGCAAGCACATCCTGTGCGCCTACAAGATGAAGCCCAAGGCCGGCCACGGCTATCTGGAAGCAGCGGCCCACTTCGCCGCCGAATCCTCGACCGGCACCAATGTCGAGGTGTGCACCACCGACGATTTCACCAAGGGCGTCGATGCGCTGGTTTACCACATCGACGAGGCGAGCGAGGACATGCGCATCGCCTACCCGCTCGACCTGTTCGACCGCAACATGATCGACGGCCGGATGATGATGGTTTCCTTCCTGACCCTGACCATCGGCAACAACCAGGGCATGGGCGACATCGAGTACGCCAAGATGGTCGATTTCTATGTGCCGCGCCGCGCCATCGAACTGTTCGACGGCCCGAGCAAGGACATTTCCGATCTCTGGCGCATCCTCGGCCGCCCGGTCAAGGACGGCGGCTACATCGCCGGCACCATCATCAAGCCCAAGCTCGGCCTGCGCCCCGAACCCTTCGCCCGCGCTGCCTACGAATTCTGGCTGGGCGGCGACTTCATCAAGAACGACGAACCGCAGGGCAACCAGACCTTCGCGCCGATGCAGAAGACCATCCCGCTGGTGTACGACGCCATGAAGCGCGCCATGGACGAAACCGGCGAGGCCAAGCTGTTCTCGGCCAACATCACGGCCGACGATCACCACGAGATGGTCGCCCGCGGCGAATACATCCTGCGCACCTTCGGCCCCGATGCCGACAAGGTCGCCTTCCTGGTTGACGGCTACGTCGGCGGCCCGGGCATGATCACCACAGCGCGTCGCCACTTCGCCAACCAGTACCTGCACTACCACCGCGCCGGCCATGGGGCCATCACCTCGCCCTCGGCCAAGCGCGGCTACACGGCCTATGTGTTGGCCAAGATGAGCCGCCTGCAAGGGGCATCCGGCATCCACGTCGGCACCATGGGCCACGGCAAGATGGAAGGCGACAAGGACGACCGCGCCTGCGCCTACATCATCGAACGCGACAGCTACACCGGGCCGGTCTATCACCAGGAGTGGTACGGCATGAAGCCGACGACGCCGATCATCTCCGGCGGCATGAACGCCCTGCGCCTGCCCGGCTTCTTCGACAACCTCGGGCATGGCAATGTGGTGAATACGGCGGGTGGCGGGGCTTACGGCCACCTCGACAGCCCGGCTGCCGGGGCGCGATCGCTGCGGCAGGCTTATGAATGCTGGAAGGCGGGGGCTGATCCGGTGGAATGGGCGCGAGATCACTATGAGTTTGCCCGGGCGTTTGAGTCGTTTCCGCAGGATGCCGACAAGATTTATCCGGGGTGGCGGCAGAGGTTGCGATTGGCGGCGTAAGCGCGGTTATCAAGCGCTGCTTTCCGCCTTGAGGGCGGGCGTACTTTCTTTTGCTTCGCCAAAAGAAAGTAGCCAAAGAAAAGGCGACCCCGAGGTTGGCGCCGGGCAAGCCCGGTCCCTTCCGCTACTCGGCAGGCCGGGCGGCTGCGGAACTCGGGCTGCGCCCTCAGACAGTCCTCGCCGACAGCCCCCGGCCCGCCTGCGTTGCTCAGCGCCGCCCAAGGGGGCCAAAAGGCGTCGCGGAACCAAGCGACAGCCTGACTTTTGACTTTCACAGCCAATCCGAAAAAAAGCCAAAAAATGCAATCCGGTCACTGATTCTTCCCTCCCTAACCCCGCCACTCCCGCGCAGGCGGAAGTCCATCCCCTGCCTGGATTCCCGCCTACGCGGGAATGACGCTACCCAACCATGAGCGCGGCCGGTTTTCCGGGCCCCTTGGAAGGTGCCGAGCAACGCAGGAACGCCGGGGGCCTTCGGCTGGCGTTGTCTGAGCCGAAGGCGAGTTTAGCCAGCCGCCCGGCGTTTCGAGTAGCACAGGGAACCGGCGCAGCCGGCACCGCCCCAGGGTCGCCTTTTCTTTGCTTACCTTTCTTTTGGCGAAGCAAAAGAAAGTAAGACGCCCCGCAAGGGCGGAACCCCAAGCTAAACAAAGCATGATTAAACTACCGCTTACCAAACAATCATCCAACCAAAGCCCCCCTGACCATGAACTTCATCCGCACCCTGACCCTCCGCCAGTTGCAGATCTTCGTCGTCGCCGCCCGCCACCTGAGCTACGCCCGCGCCGCCGAGGAGCTGCACCTGACGCCGCCGGCTGTCTCGATGCAGTTGAAGCAGCTCGAAGACAACGTCGGCCTGCCGCTGTTCGAACGCATGGGGCGCGGTGTGGCGCTGACCGATGCGGGCGACATGCTGATGCACCACGCCCTGCGCGTGCTCGGCGAGATCAAGGACGCCGAGGCCAACCTGCAAGGACTGCTCGGCGCCGAAGCCGGTCAGCTCTCGGTCGGCCTGGTCAGCACCGCCAAGTATTTCATGCCCCGCCTGCTCGCCCAGTTCTCGCAGGCGCACCCTGGCATCGAGGTCCAGTTTTCGGTGGGCAACCGTGAAAGCCTGCTCCAGAAGCTGCAGGACAACGCCATCGACCTCGCCGTCATGGGTCGCATCCCGGTCGAGATCGACGCCCATGCCGAGCCGATGGCTAGCCATCCTTACGTGCTGATCGGCCCGTCCGACCACCCGCTACGCGAGGCCCGCCGTTTCGATTTGCAGGAGCTGCGTCACGATACCTTCCTGCTCCGTGAGGAAGGGTCCGGTTCGCGCCGCGTCGCCGAGGAAATGTTCAAGAACCACCTGTTCACGCCAGCCCGAACGATCAGCATGGGCAGCAACGAGACGATCAAGCAAGCGGTGATGGCCGGCATGGGCATCGCGCTGATTTCGCTGCACACCCTGCCGCTGGAGCTGAAGACGTCCGAGGTCAGCGTTTTCGATGTCATCGGCACGCCGATCGAGCGCACCTGGTACGTCGTGCACATGAACAGCAAGCGCCTGCTGCCGGCTGGCCAGCGCTTCCGCCAGTTCCTGCTCGAACAATCCGCCCCCGCCCTCGACCACGAATTCGGCCGCTACCTTTTGCCGCGCGCGGCAAGCTGAATCCGATACGCTACAATCTGCTGCACTGCAACATGCCCACATCGACAACGATCATGCATCCTCGCCTAGCGCTCTCCGAGCTGCAGGAGCATCCGCTCCGCCAGCGCCTGAACAACGAATTCCACGCCCGGCCGCCCGTGCCGCTGGTCGGGGCGATGCTCGTCTCGCATCTGGTCTTCAAGCACAGCGCCGAGAAAGCACCGGCCGCCCGCGACAATCTGAGCAAGCTCTGCCAGGGCCACGTCTGCAACTCGATCGAAAGCTCGGATTCGCACCTGATGATCGACACCGGCGCCTTCCGCATGCGCTGGGAGCTGCACACCGAATTCTCCAGCTACACCTTCTTCCGCCCGCTGGCCAGCGGCGAGGAGTTGCACCCGGACGTCACCGCCTTCGATGCCGTGCACCCGAAGTGGATTTCCGGCATCCCCGGCAAGCTGATCGTCGCCACCCATGTCGAACTGCGCTCGACCGACGAGATCAGCCCCGATTCAATCCTCGCCAGCCTGACGCCAAACGGCCGCACCATGGTCGCCGCCAAAGTGGCCGATGAAACCGCCTGGATCTTCACCGACTTCAAGATCGACAACGGTTTCTCGCGCTTTCTGGTGCTCAATGCCGGCATGACCCAGCGCCAGACCGGCCGCACCGTGCAACGCCTGGTCGAGATCGAAACTTACCGGATGATGTCTCTGCTCGGCCTGCCGGTCGCCAAGGAAGTCGGCCGCTGGCTGTACGACGGCGAGAAAAAGCTGGCCGACATGATGGACCGCATCGGCCAGGCCCGCAGTGCGCAAGACGAACGTGACGTGCTGGCGGCCCTTTCCGCCCTCGCTGCCGACGTCGAACATTCCGTCGCCCGCACGACCTTCCGCTTCGGCGCCTCCCGCGCCTATCACGGCTTGGTCATGCAGCGCATCGAAGAACTGCGCGAAACGCGCATCTCCGGCCTGCCCACCTTCTTCGAATTCATGCAGCGCCGCCTGATGCCGGCCATGAACACCTGCGAGGCGATCAGCCGCCGGCAGGAAGAACTCTCCGCCCGCGTCGCCCGCAACAGCCAGCTACTGCGCACCCGCGTCGATATCGAACTGGAACGCCAGAACCAGGAACTGCTCGGCCAGATGAACAGCCGAGCCAAGCTGCAACTGCGCCTGCAGGAAACCGTCGAAGGCCTGTCCGTCGTCGTGCTGACCTACTACGGCTCGCAACTGGTGCAGTATCTGGCCAAGGGGACGAAAGAGCTGCATCACTTGAATACCGATGTGATCACCGCCGTTTCGATTCCGGTGATTGCCGGGATGGTGGCCTGGGGGACGCGCCGCATGCGCAAAAAACTGGCGGCAGAGGAAGCCGGCGCGGCTTGAGGCGCCACTAGTTTTCTGAACCATCGCTTTCCGCCTTGAGGGCGGGCGTACTTTCTTTTGCTTCGCCAAAAGAAAGTAGCCAAAGAAAAGGCGACCCCACGGTTGGCGCCGGCTTCGCCGGTTCCTTGCGCTACTCGTCGGACCGGGCGGCTTGCCTGAACTCGCCTGCGGCTCAAACAAGGCAAGCCGAAATCCCCCGGCCCGCCTGCGTTGCTCAGCGCCGCCCAAGGGGGCCGAAAGGCGTCACGGAACCAAGCGACAGCCTGATTTTTGACTTTCACGTCACCCCGAAAAGAAGCCAAAAAGGAATCCACACGTTCAGCGTGGACGCCTTACCGGGCCCCTTGGAAGGTGCCGAGCAACACAGGGTCTGGCGGATAAAGGGCGAGGACTGTCTGAGGGCCAAAGGCCCGAGTTCCGCAGCCCCCGCCAGTCCCGAGTAGCGCAGGGAACCGGCGCAGCCGGCACCGCCCAGGGTCGCCTTTTCTTTGCTTACTTTTCTTTTGGCGAAGCAAAAGAAAGTAAGACGCCCCGCAAGGGCGGAACCCAAGGTTCCCCAAACACATTTTCCTGAAAAGCGAACCTCACCATCAACGCGGAAAACAGCGCTTGAAAACACCGCAACACTTCAAGTGCAGAACCCAAACCCCAGCTTAATTTATAATCCACGTTTTGCTCATTTCGGGAACCCGATCGTGACCGCTCCGCTCTTCGAATCCACCATCACCAGCCTGCCGCTCCTCAACAAGGGCAAGGTCCGCGACATCTACGCCGTCGACGCCGACAAGCTGCTGATCGTCACCACCGACCGCCTGTCCGCCTTCGACGTCATCCTGCCGGACCCGATTCCGCGCAAGGGCGAAGTCCTGCAGGCTGTGGCCAATTTCTGGTTCGACAAGCTCGGCCACATCGTGCCGAACCAACTGACCGGCATCGATCCGGAAACCGTCGTCGCCGAAAATGAGCGCGAGCAGGTTCGTGGCCGTGCCGTCGTCGTCAAGCGCCTGAAGCCGCTGCCTATCGAAGCCGTCGTCCGTGGCTACGTCATCGGTTCCGGCTGGAAGGACTACCAGCAGACCGGCGCCATCTGCGGCATCGCCCTACCGGCCGGCCTGAAAATGGCCCAAAAGCTGCCCGCCCCGATCTTCACGCCGGCCACCAAGGCCGCTGTCGGCGATCATGACGAAAACGTCTCCTTCGCTACCGCCCAGGCCCACTGCGCCGCCGACCTGGCCGAAGCGCTGACCGGCACCGGCAAGAACGGCGCCCAACTCGCCGACGAAGCCCGCATCGCCGCCATCCGCCTCTACGAAGAAGCCTGCGCCTACGCCAAAGGCCGGGGCATCATCATCGCCGACACCAAGTTCGAATTCGGTATCGACGCCGCCGGCACCCTGCACCTGATCGACGAAGCCCTGACCCCGGACTCCTCGCGTTTCTGGCCGGCCGACCAGTACGAAGAAGGCAAGAACCCGCCCTCCTACGACAAACAGTTCGTCCGCGACTACCTCGAAACCCTCGACTGGGGCAAAGTCGCCCCCGGCCCCAAACTGCCGGCCGACGTCATCGCCAAGACCAGCGCCAAGTACATCGAGGCTTACGAAAAGCTGACTGGCAAGACACTGTAAACGACCGTCGCTTCAACAAAAACGCCCGCGCAATGCGGGCGTTTTTGTTTTGCGGTTCGGAACTGGGAATAGGAAAACCACGAGGGCGATGGGGCTTTTGAGAGGCTGGGTTGTGCTTTTTACTGTCGGTCGGCCATGTAGAAAGCAAACTTTCAATTCGAGGAATACAGCCTCCAAATGAAATCTGCAGGCACAGTTTCTATGCGGAGCGATTGCCCAAGATGCTTTGGATAAGGCTATTGGCTGAGCCGATACAAAGCGGATACCGCTGGTTCGTAGTCTTGCTTTGCTGAAGCTTCATAGGCAAGTAATGCAGCTTCCAAGTCTTTCTCAGTGCCAATTCCCTGCTCCAAATACAGCCCCTGCATATACTGACCAACCTTATGCCCCTGCTTTGCAGCTAACTTGTAGAAGCCGAAGGCGATCTTGCTCCTGCTCTCGCGAGGCTTGTCTTTTGCCAATCCTTCTGGCGCTTGCAACATTTCAGCGATCATAATCATGGCATTTGGGTTGCCGAGCTTCACCGCCTTTTCGCACCAGCGGTAGGCAATGGCGTCATCTTGGTCTACACCGTATCCATAGTGGTACATGTTGCATATATTGCTCATCGCCATACCCGAACCTAGTTCTGAAGCTTCAACATACAGCGCTAGGGCTCTTTGGCGATCAATCGTGACTCGTTCCCCAAGAAAGAACTCATAGCCGAGGACCAACTTGGCATTCGACTCGCCCCGCGATGCAAGTTCTTCAAGATTTGCAATTGGCAATTTCCTGAGCTCTTCGAGATTGGAAACACCATCATCGGCCAGAGCACCCGCGATGAGTAGAACAAGAGCCGCAACAGCAACAGATAACCGTTTCCTATGCATAACAGTATTTACCCAGATACGTAATTGTTCACGACAATTGAATTCAGTGACATGGGAAATATTGTAAAGAACCCATACCATTCAGGCGGTTGAGACTTTCTAAGTCTGAATAATAACTTAGATATGTCATACGAATTTTGATATTCCCCCAGACGGAAAAAATGATTCTGAGCGACCGCTTTGGAGATCGATTCCCGACAGGCAGATCCCGGACCCACCCTTCAACTGAACCCCGCCCCTTCCCCCCGGTCAAATGTCCGTGATCCTGACCGACGAGGCTGCCATGAACCCGCTTTCCGATTTCCATACGCAAGGGGTGCCCTTACCCCACATCCGGCGCATTGCCGCTGACCGCCCCTTGCACTGGCTGCGCGCCGGCTGGCAGGACCTCAAGGCCAATCCGCTGCCCTCGCTGGCTTATGGCCTGCTCTTTGCGCTGGGCGGCGACCTCATCATCCTCGCCTTGCTCCAGAGCCCGCATCTGGTCACCGTCTCGATCTCCGGATTTTTCCTCGTCGCGCCGCTGCTCGGGGCTGGTCTTTACGAGTTGAGCCGGCGCACTGAAACCGGCGAGAAAATCCTGTTCATCGACTCACTCAAATGTTTCGGGCGCAACGGCCAGTCGCTGGCCTTTTTCGGCCTGATCCTGGCCCTCATCATGTTGATGTGGGAGCGTTTTTCCGCCGTTGCCTTCGCCCTGATCGACGCCACTTCGGCGCCGATGGCCAGTGCCTACCTCAACGAAATCCTCTTCGACGGCCAGCACCTCGCCTTCACTGCCACCTGGTTCCTGCTCGGCGGCGTATTGGCGCTTTTCGTCTATGCGCTGAGCGTCGTTGCGGTACCGCTCATGCTCGACCGCGACGCCGACGTAGCTACCGCCATGATGACCAGCCTGCGCGCCTTCGTGCGCAATGCCGCGCCGCTGCTGCTGTGGGCGGCCATGCTCGTCGGCCTGACCATGTTCGGTTTCGCCACCCTGCTCTTCGGCCTGGTTCTGATCATGCCGATTCTCGGCCATGCCTCGTGGCATGCCTACCGCGAGCTTGTAGAATAGGGGTTCTGCCCCCAGATCCAACGGGCGGCCTGACCGCCCGTTTTTCTTGCCTGGAATATAAAAATGACGACCGCCAATCCCCTGCTCGACTTCTCCGACCTGCCGCGTTTCGATACCGTTCAGCCCGAACACGTCAAACCGGCCATCGAATCGCTCTTGACCGCTGGCCGCGAGCTGATCGAGCGCCTGACCGCCGACACCACCCCGGCCACCTGGAAGGACTTCGCCGGCGCGCTGTCCGATGGCCTCGAGCCTTTCGGCCGCGCCTGGGGCATCGTCGGCCACCTGCATTCGGTCAATGACATCCCAGCCTGGCGCGAGGCCTACAACGAAATGCTGCCCGAAGTCTCGCGTTTCTACGCCGAACTCGGGCAGAACCTCAAGCTGTTCGAGAAGTACAAGGCGCTGCGCGACAGCGCCGAATACGCCACGCTGAGCGTCGAACAGAAAAAGGTCGTCAACAACGAAGTACGTGATTTCCGCCTGTCCGGCGCCGAATTGCCGGATGACCAGAAGCCGCGCTTCCAGGCCATCATGGAAGAACTGTCGCAGCTTTCGGCCAAGTTCGCCGAAAACCTGCTTGACGCGACCAACGCCTTTTCCGAAATCGTCACCGATGAAACCCTGCTCGCCGGCCTGCCCGACGACGCCAAGGAAGCCGCCAAAACTGCCGCCGATAAAGCTGGCGTCGAAGGCTGGCGTTTCAGCCTGCAAGCCCCGTCCTACGGCCCGGTCATGCAGTACGCCGACAACCGCGAGCTGCGCGCCCGCATGTACCGCGCCTACGCGACGCGCGCCGCCGAATTCCATGACGGCTCGAGCAAGCCGGAATGGGACAACACGCCGATCATCCAGCGCATGTTGGAACTGCGCGTCGAAGACGCCAAAATGCTCGGTTTCAACAATTTTGCCGAAGTCTCGCTCGCCCCGAAAATGGCCGACACGCCGGCCCAGGTGCTGGCTTTCCTGCGCGAACTGGCGGCCAAGGCCAAGCCGTTTGCCGAGAAGGACATCGCCGAACTGCGCGCTTTCGCCAAGGATGAACTCTGCCTGACCGACTTCCAGCCCTGGGATGCCGCCTACGTTTCCGAAAAGCTGTTGCAGGCCCGCTACGCTTTCTCCGAGCAGGAAGTGAAGCAGTATTTCACCGAGCCCAAGGTGCTCGGCGGCCTGTTCAAGGTCATCGAGAGCCTGTTCAACGTCAAGGTCAAGCCGGACAGCGCGCCGGTCTGGCACGAGGACGTCCGTTTCTACCGACTGGAATCACCGACCGGCGATCTGGTCGGCCAGTTCTACCTCGACCTTTACACCCGCGAAACCAAGCGCGGCGGGGCGTGGATGGACGAAGCACGGTCGCGCCGCCGGGTGCTCAACGGCATCCAGAAGCCGATTGCCTACCTGAACTGCAATTTCTCGCGCCCGAACGGCGGCAAGCCGGCGACCTTCACGCACGACGACGTCACCACGCTGTTCCACGAAACCGGCCACGGCCTGCACCACCTACTGACGCGCGGCGAAGAACTCGGCGTTTCGGGCATCCATGGCGTTGAATGGGATGCCGTCGAACTGCCGTCGCAGTTCATGGAAAACTATTGCTGGGAATGGGAAGTCGTCGAAGGCATGACCGCACACGTGGACACCGGCGCCACGCTACCGCGCGAACTGTTCGACAAGATGCTGGCCGCCAAGAACTTCCAGAGCGGCATGATGGCCGTTCGCCAGATCGAGTTCTCGCTGTTCGACATGCTGATCCATTCCGATTTTGACCCGAAATCCGGGTTGACCGTGATGGACGTGCTCAAGGACGTGCGCAAGGAAGTTGCCGTGCTACTGCCGCCGGAATGGCACCGTTTCCCGAACAGTTTCTCGCACATTTTCGGCGGCGGCTACGGTGCCGGCTATTTCAGCTACAAGTGGGCGGAAGTGCTGTCGGCCGATGCCTACGCCGCCTTCGAGGAAGCCGGAAATCCGTTCGACGCCACCGTCGGCAAACGCTTCCTCGACGAGATCCTGTCGGTCGGCGGCTCGCGCCCGGCCATCGAGTCGTTCAAGGCCTTCCGCGGCCGTGAACCGAGCGTCGATGCACTGCTTCGTCATAGCGGTATGATTGCGGCCTAAGCAGCTCAAACGAGGGAGAGAACAATGCGTTACCTGCTCATGCTTTGCCTGGCTGCGGCCAGCGCCTGCGCCCAGGCCGATACCTACCGCTGGGTCGATTCAGCCGGCCGTACGGTCGTTTCCGATACGCCTCCGCCGGGCAAATCCAAGGGCGTCGTCACGGCTGGCGGCAAAGCCGAAGCCGGCGACAACACGCCGTTTGCCACCAAAAAGGCTGCCGAAGCATTCCCGGTGACCCTGTACACCTCGGCCGATTGCGTTGCCGAATGCAAGCAGGCCCGTGACCTGCTGAACAGCCGCGGCGTCCCGTTTGCCGAGAAAATGGTGCAAACGCAGGAGCAAATTGACGAATTGAAACAACTGGTCGGCGATATCTTCGTACCGGCCCTGAAGGTTGGCAACCAGCGTTTCCGCGGTTTTGAGGCCGGTGCCTACAACAATCTGCTCGACTTGGCCGGCTATCCGAAGACCGCCGCCTACGGCAGCAAGCCTTCCGGTGGTTTGAGCCAGTGAAGATCGCCAGCTGGAACGTCAACTCTTTAAAGGTTCGCCTGCCGCATCTACTCGACTGGCTAGCCTCAGCAAAACCCGATGCGCTGTGTCTGCAGGAACTGAAGCTCGAAGACCACAATTTCCCTAAAGCCGAAATCGAGGCGGCCGGTTATCAGGTCGCCTTTTCCGGGCAAAAGACCTACAACGGCGTCGCCCTGCTCGCCCGTGAGCCGATCACCGATGTCATTTGCGGCAACCCGCATTTTCCGGACGAACAGAAGCGTCTGATCAGCGGCACGGTCGGCGACACCCGCGTCATCTGCGCCTACATGCCGAACGGCCAGGAAGTGGGCTGCGAAAAATACGACTACAAGCTGCGCTGGCTTGACGGTCTGGCCGTCTGGGTTGGCGAAGAGATGGCCAAATACCCCAAACTGGCGTTGTGCGGCGACTACAACATCGCGCCGGATGACCGCGATGTACACGACCCGAAACGCTGGGCCGACTGCATTCTCGTCTCGCCGCCCGAACGTGCCGCCTTCCAGCGTTTCATCGGCCTCGGCCTGAGCGACAGTTTCCGACTGTTTGAGCAGCCGGAAAAGACCTTTTCCTGGTGGGATTACCGGATGCTCGGTTTCCAGAAAAACCTCGGTCTTCGCATCGACCACGTCCTGCTCTCCGCCCCCTTAGCCGAGAAATGCAGCGCTGCCGGGATCGATCGGGCACCGCGCAAGCTGGAACGTCCATCCGATCACGCGCCGGTCTGGGCTGAGATTTCCTGACGCCTGATGTCGACGACCATCTCCCCCGATCGACTGACGACGCTCTACCCGGCGCTGGCCGGCTTGCCGGCCGAGCGGCTCGCCGCGCTCCTTCCGTCGCAAGCCATCATGCATCTGCCGGCCGGTACTCAGGTTTTTGCCGAACACCAGCCCTGCCAGGGCTTTCCGCTGCTGCTCGAAGGCAGCATCAAGGTCATCAAGCTGGCTGCTAACGGTCGCGAACTGATGCTCTATCGCGTCGCGCCGGGCGGCTCATGCATCATTTCATCGAGCTGCCTGCTCGGCCACACCGACTACAACGCCCGCGGCATCGCTGAAACACCGCTCACGCTGCTTGCACTGCCAGTCAGTGCCTTCACTGCTCTGATGATCGAACATCCGCCCTTCCGCGATTTTGTCTTTCACCTGTTTGCCGATCGAATCGGCGAGCTGATGCAACTGGTCGAGGAAGTTGCCTTCGCCCGCCTCGACCAACGTCTGGCCAAGCTGATCCTGGCTCGCAATGAGACAGCGCTCAACGTCACTCACCAGCAACTGGCCGACGAACTGGGCAGCGTCCGTGAAATCGTCAGCCGCCTGCTCAAGGGCTTTGCCGCACAAGGCCTGGTCACATTGGGCCGCGAGCAGTTGACGGTCACCAACCGGGATGGTTTGCAAAAACTTGCCGCTGTGTGACCGAGGTTACATACGCTATCCGGCCAAGCCGTTACATTGGCGCTGTACACATAACCTGACGGAGAACACACCATGGCTGCAAATGTTGGCGGTATCGACAAAATCCTTCGCATCGTTGCTGGCGCCGGCCTGATCGGCGCAACCGCAGCCGGCATGCTGCCGGTCTGGGGCTACATCGGCATCGTGCCCCTTGCAACTGGACTGATGGGCTGGTGCCCGGCCTACACGCTGCTCGGCATGAACACCTGCCCGATGAAGAAGTAATTCAGCATCTGGCCCGTAAAAAAACCCGCTTCGGCGGGTTTTTTCTTTGGTGAACACCCGCCTCGATCAGCTCAGGTAATTGGCGATCCGCACGTAATCCTCAACCGGAACATCCTCTGCCCGCAAGGTCGGATCGATGCCCAGCTCGGCAAAGGCAGCTTCGCTGAGCAGGCTCTTCATGGTGTTGCGCAGCATCTTTCGGCGCTGCGAGAAGGCGGTCAGCACGACCTGCGACAGCTTCTCCTGGCTCTTGGCATTCAGTTCCGAGACCGGCTTGGGAATCAGCCGGACCACTGCCGAATCGACCTTCGGCGCCGGATTGAAGCTTTCCGGTGGCACATCGATCAGCCACTCGAGATAAAAGCGGTACTGCAGCATCACCGACATGCGGCCGAAATCGGCGTCGCCTGGCTCGGCGACCATCCGCTCGACGACTTCCTTCTGCAGCATGAAATGCATGTCGCGAACGATGTCGACGTATTCGGCCAGATGGAAAAGCAGGGGTGTCGAGATGTTGTAGGGCAGATTGCCGACCAGCCGCAGATCCTTGCCGATACTGGCGAAGTCGAAAGCGAGCGCATCGCCTTCGTGGATGGTCATGCGGTCCGGGGCGTGCTGCTTTTTCAGGCGGGCGATCAGGTCGCGGTCGATTTCGACGACATGCAGATGATCGACGCGGGCCATCAGCGGCTCGGTGATCGCGCCCAGACCGGGGCCGATTTCGACGACCGTCTCGTCACGCTTGGGATCGATGGCCGAGATGATGGCGGCGATGATGCCGTGATCGACCAGAAAATTCTGGCCGAAGCGTTTGCGGGCGACGTGGCCTTTCATTGGATACTCCTTTTGGCCATGCGAGCCGCTTCGGCAATCGATTCGAACAGGCTGCCCGGGTCGGCGCGGCCGGTGCCGGCCAGTTCCAGGGCAGTGCCGTGATCGACCGACGTCCGAATGATCGGCAGGCCGAGCGTGACGTTGATGCCTTTGCCGAAAGTGGCGTACTTCAATGCGGTCAGGCCCTGATCGTGGTACATGGCGAGCACAGCATCGCCCTGGGCAAGGATGGGTGGCGTAAACATCGTGTCGGCCGGATAGGGGCCGGACAGCGCCATGCCTTCGCCGCGCAGCTTGTCGAGCACGGGCGTAATGACTTCAATTTCTTCCATGCCAAGATAGCCGCCTTCACCGGCATGCGGATTGAGGCCGGCAACAAGGATGCGCGGCGCGGCCAGACCATACTTGGCTCGCAGGTCGGCGTTCAGGATGCGCAGGGTCTTTTCAAGTACCTCCTGCGTAATGGCGGCCGGCACGTCTTTCAGTGGCAGGTGCGTGGTCGCCAGCGCGACGCGCAACGGGCCGCGTTCGGTCTCGCCGGCCAGCATCATGACGACGAGCGGCGTGCCGGTTTTCTCGGCGAGATATTCGGTATGGCCGGTGAAATGCACGCCGGCTGCGTTGATGACGCCCTTGTGAACCGGCGCCGTCGCCATCGCGGCAAACTCGCCGGACTGGCAGCCGGCCAGAGCGCGGTCGAGCAGGGAAAGCACATAGGGCCCGTTGGCCGCATCCAGCCGCCCAGCCTGTGATGGAACGGCGAGCGGGATGTGCAGGACATCGAGTCGCCCCACCGCCTGAACTTGGCCCGCAATGTAATCACGAAAACCCACATCCACCCCGAGTTGAGCCGCACGGGCTGCGAGCAGGTCGCGATCGCCAAGGATGACCGGATGCGCCTCGCCGTCGTACTCGGCCAGTCGCAAACACAACTCCGGTCCGATGCCGGCCGGTTCGCCGCTGGTGACGGCTATGAGCGGATGCATCACTGTTCGTCGAGGCGGTTTTCGACGTAGGTTCGATCGCGCAACTGACGCAGCCAATCCTGATAGGCATCGTCCAGTTTGCGCTCACGCAAGGCCTGGCGTGCCACAGCGCGCTGGCGCTCGGCGGAAACGTCGCGCTCGCGGCGCTCTAGTACCTGGATCAGATGCATGCCGAAGGGCGACTGGACGACCTGACTGACTTCATTGATCTTCAACCCATCCATCGCCCGTTCGAACTCGGGGACCGTATCGCCAGGATTGAGCCAGCCCAGTTCGCCACCCTTGGCGGCTGAACCATCCTGCGAGTAAAGACGAGCCTGCTCGGCAAAATCACCCCCATTGGCGATACGTTCGCGGACGGCCTCCAGCTTGCGCCGTGCCTCGGCCTCGGATACAACTTCATTGATGCGGACCAGGATATGGCGGGCATGGGTCTGTTGAACCGAAGCCGGGGCGCTGCCGCCGCGCTTGCCGACCAGCTTGACGATGTGAAAGCCGGCCGATGAGCGCAGCAGTTCGCTCACTTCGCCCGACTGCAGGCGGGAACCTGCTTCAGCATAGAGTGCAGGCAAACGGGCCAGCGGACGCCAGCCGAGATCGCCGCCCTTCAAGGCATCCGGGGCATCGGAAAAAGCAGCTGTCAGTTCGGCGAAATTCTCGCCGGCCCGCGCCCGCTTGAGGGCTTGCTCGCCGCGCAGGCGCAACTTCTGCAATTGCTCGGGTGTGGCCGATTCCGGGGCGCGCAGCAGGATGTGCGCCAGTTGATATTCCTCTTCGCTGCCCGTGGCTGCCTGATTGGCCAGATAGTTGTCGATTTCGCCGTCTGAAATGACCAGCTTGCTGTCCACCTCCCGCTCACGCAGCCGAACGGTGACCATCTCGTTGCGAATTTCCTCGCGGAACTGGGCGTACTGCATGCCATCTTTTTCCAGCGCCTCGCGGAATTGCGGCTGTGTCATCTTGTTGCCAGCCGCAATCCGGCCAATGGCCGCGTCCAGTTGGGTATCGTCGATCTTCACGCCAGTCTCGCGTCCATACTGCAGCTGCGCCCGCTCCATGATCAGGCGCTCGAGCATCTGGCGTTCCAGGACGTCCTGCGGCGGCAAGGGCGTTCCCTGTTTTTGCAGTTGCCTGAGAGCCGCTGCCAGGCGGGTACGCAGTTCGAAATGGGTAATCACATCGCTGCCGACCACCGCCACGATGCGGTCGGCTTCAACGGGATCCTGCGGCGCGGCCGAGAGGGGTTGGGCCAGCAAGCCGCCGAGGCAACAAATCAAGAGGATCAGGTGGCGAATATATGGGGTCATGGTCATCATTGGGTGGTAAGCAGGCTGCTGCTGGTGGGCAGTTCGTTGATCTTGCCGTAGCCGGGAATGCTGCGTCGTAGCAGGCCGATCGGATTGGAGCCGATGCTGCCGAAGTCGTTCAGTTCAAGCTGGAAAAATACCGAGTTGTTCGCCGTACCGGAGATAGCCCCCAAATGTTGGCCAACAAGGCGAACCGCCCAGCAACCGGCGTTGTACTCCACGCCGGCAATCGATTCAAGTACTTGCTTGTCGCGCAACGAATAATTGTAGCGGCCAACCACATACCAGTTCGATGAAATCGGCCACTGGCCGGCCACATCGAACTGATCGACCGTCGACAACGTGGTCAGCGGGTCACGCGTGTAGCGATAACTGGCCGACAGCACCTTGCCAAGTTCCGGCTGAAAACGCACCCCGGCGGCAAAACGCTCGCTGACGTTCTCACGGTAGTTGTACTCCCACGCCACATCGGCATAGGTTTTTGGCGCCACCAGTCCATTGACCGCTGCGACCAGATTCGAGAAATCTGCCTGACGGGTCGTTTCGCCGGCAATTGAAACGCGTTGCGGCTTGAAGTAATAACGCTGACCGACCATGGCCTTGAAGCGTTCGACCCCGGTTTCGCCGTCGAGCAGGCGCGTTGTCACGGCTGCCGTCAACTGGTTGGCATCGTTGATCCGGTCATAGCCGCTGTAACGGTTCTCGGAAAATATCTGGGCAAAATTGAAGTCAGACAAGCCGGAGTCGAACAAGGGAATCTGGCTCTGGTCCTTGTACGGAATATTGACGTAGTAAAGACGTGGCTCCAGCGTCTGAATATAACCACGACCGAACCAGTCACCCTCGCGCTCAAAAATCACCGTTGAGTCCAGCGAGAACGTCGGCAAAACCCGCGAAACGCTGTCAGGCAGGCCGGCCGCCTGCCGATCGAGCGTGTATTTGCTCATATGCAGGCCAACCTTGGGCGTGACCTGGAAGGCCGGATGGACAATGGGCAGGGAAAGTTGCGGGTAGAAGACCATGCGGTCACCCTGCACCTTGCCGGCATCGACATGCGTGAAGCGCGAGAATTGCCCGACCATGCTGAAATCGGTTTTCCAGATATTCGGCTTGTAACCAATCAGATTCAGTTGCGGCTCAAGAAAATAGGGCCTCGCCACCGGATTGGCCGGGTCGATCTGCAGCGTCTGATAGCGCAAGACCTGTAAATTGCTTTGCAACCAGGGCGACGGTGAATAGCCCAGCGTCACCTGCCGCGGCAACTGCGTCTGCGCAGTTTGCAACAAGCGAGACGACAGATCCTGCCAATAGAGGTCGTCCGAAACCCCACTCCAGTTCAGGGCGGCGGAGACGCCCTGCCCGAGGTTGTGTCGATGCTCCACGCGATAGCCGTACCGGCTGCGCCCGAGCACCTCGTCGTTAGGCAGGTACTCGAAGCGAGCCTGTCCCTGATAATTGAAATCAATGTAACGAGCATCGGCACCAAGCTGCGTTCCACGCTTGCTCATGTAACGAGGAATGAGTGTCAGATCATAGTTCGGTGCCAGATTCAGGTAATACGGCACCGAAATATCCAGGCCGCTACGGGTCGATGCCGAGAAATGGGGATGCAGGATGCCCGTGCGACGTTGAGTGCTCAGCGGGAAGGAGGCAATCGGCGTGTAGATAATCGGCACACCGCCAAACCACAGCGTCGCATTCTTGGCCGTACCTTCGCTACGATCATAATCAAGATGCGTTTCCGAGCTTTTCAAATACCAGTCGGTTTGTCCCGGCTTGCAGGTCGAATAGGTATTCGAAAACAGCGTCATCTGGTTTTCGCCTTCAAACTCGATGCGCTCGGCGTAACCATTCCCCTCGGAAGGGCGTGGTGGCGGCAACTTCGTCGGCAACCCATAGCTATTGGAGACATTGAGCATCATCGGGGCACCGGAGGTGCTCCCATTACTACTCGCTACCGTGACGACGGTCTGCTGCGGGGCATAAAAGCGACTCGGCACCTCCTTGACGATATGGTAGGTCACCTCTTCGGCCGAGCCAATCTGCTCAGCCAATCGCATCCGCATGTGCGGCCCGCTGATTTCAGCACCATCCTGCAGCATACGAACGGAGCCAGTTGCCTCGACCTCATCCTCAAGCGGCCGATACGTCAGGCGATCAGCAAAAATCAGCGTTCCGACCTTGCGTAGCTCGACATCACCTTCGGCTTGGGTAATCTCATCAGCCTGCCCCTCGATCTGATCGGCCACGATGAACAACGGGTAAGCGTCATCCCTCTTCAGTTCTATCGGTTTTTCCTGGGCGATCATCGGCGCCACCGGCTCGGCTGGCTGCTTTTTCTTGCTCAGCACATCAAACTTGCGTTCTTTGCGCAAATTCAACGGCAAATCGCTGACTGCTGCCAGTTGAATGACCGCAGAAGGCACTACAGCAGGGGCGGCGCCACGTTGCTCCACCGCGCGCCCAATATCAGCAGCCGCGAGCCCGGTCTGCACCCCGGCAAACAGGCAACAGACGAAAACGGCAAGCGGACGGCGGGCGAAACCGGGCATCAGGGCAATCAGTGAAGGTCCGGGACCGGAACGGCCGATGCCCGAGTGTTAAAATCGCGCCATTTTACAACGAACCGAACCCTGCCCGCCTATGCAAGCCACGCCGCGCGACCAACTTGTTACCGACTGGGTGGCCAGTCGCTTTCCCGACCAATCCGTCCGGATCACCCCGGCCTCGGCCGACGCCAGCTTCCGCCGATATTTTCGCCTGACCTGGCCGGACGGTAGCACACGCATCCTGATGGACGCGCCACCGGAAAAAGAGGACTGCAAACCCTTCATCCACGTCGCCGGCCTGCTCGCAAAGGCTGACTTGGCCGCACCGCGCATTCTCGACAAGGATCTCGACAACGGTTTTCTGGTGCTGACCGACCTCGGCCGCATCGGTTATCTCGACGCGCTGAACGCTGATCTTTCGTTGGCCGACATGCTGATCCGCCCGGTGCTCGACACGCTGATCAAATGGCAACTGTCGTCCACCGCCGCCACGCTGCCCCCCTACGATGGCACCCTGCTGCGCCGCGAACTAGATCTCTTCCCGGAATGGTTCATCGGCCGTCACCTCGGCATTGAGCTAGCCGACGAAGACCGGATCATGCTCGACCGTACCTTCAAGTACCTGATCAATTCGGCGCTCGGCCAGCCCAAGGTCTTCGTGCATCGCGACTTCATGCCGCGCAACCTGATGCTCGTCGAAAGCGCCGAGCGCCTAACCCCGGGCCTCATCGACTTCCAGGATGCCTTGATGGGCCCGATCACCTACGATGTGGTCTCGCTGTTCCGCGACGCCTTCATCTCCTGGGACGAAGAGCAGGAAATCGACTGGGTCGTTCGCTACTGGGAAAAGGCCCGGGCCGCCGGCCTGCCGGTGCGCGAGGACTTCGGCGTCTTCTGGCGCGAATACGAACTGATGGGCCTGCAGCGCCACCTCAAGGTACTCGGCATTTTCTGCCGTCTGAAATACCGCGACGGCAAGGAAAAATACAGCGAAGACCTGCCACGCTTCATCAACTATGCCCGGAAGACGGCCAGCCGCTACATCCAGCTCAAGCCGCTGCAGAACCTGCTCGACCGGCTGGAAGGCAACACCGAGCAGCTCGGCTACCGCTACAAATAAAGTGCGACCCAACAAAGTACGCAACAAGCACTACCGACCAGCCCTGACCTCAGGGCTGTGGCTGAGCCTGCCCGCTCTTGCCGTCACAACGGCGGTCCGGCTCCTCGGCATTGGTCGCCCCGAAATGTACGTACTGATTGTTGCGGCAGCACTTTCTCTGCCATGGAGTTTGTTCGGCGGTTTCATCGTTTGGCTGGCGCTGTCGGCGCTTGCCCAAACAATCAATTTCGACACGTTCGCCGGCCTGTATTGGGGAATCAGCGGCACCGCCATTCTTGGCGCACATCTGAACGGGTTCCTGCTCTTTTCCCGCCGCCAGTCGGCTCAGCCACCATTCGCAACGACGGTGATGCAATGAAAGCCATGATCCTCGCCGCCGGCCGTGGCGAACGCATGCGGCCGCTGACTGACCACACGCCCAAGCCATTATTGATGGCCGGCGGCAAGCCGCTGATCGCCTGGCATCTGGAGCGACTGGCAGCGGCGGGGTTCAGGGAAATCGTCATCAATCACGCCCACCTCGGCTCTCAAATCGAGAAAGCACTGGGCGATGGCTCGAAATGGGGACTCAATATCGCTTACAGTCCAGAACCACCGGGCGCGCTGGAGACAGCTGGCGGCATCGCCACTGCCTTGCCTCTGCTGGGCGACGATCCCTTCCTGGTGGTCAATGGCGACGTCTATTGCGACTGGGACTTCAACCGCGCACGGCAATTGCAAACCAGGAATGCCCATCTGATCATGGTCGCCAATCCGGCGCATCACACCGGCGGCGACTTTTCCCTACTCCCCTCCCCCGCAAGCGGGGGAGGGGCCGGGGGAGAGGGCACCCTGCACGTCGTCTACGCCAGCGGTGAGCAAACACTCACTTATGCCGGCATTGGCGTATTTTCGCCAGCCTTCTTCGCCAACGTAAAGCCTGGCAACGTGATGAAACTCCGCCCTCTGCTCGACGATGCAATTCGCCTCGGCACGCTGACCGGGGAACACTTCACCGGCCGCTGGGTCGATGTCGGCACGCCGCAACGCCTGGCCGAACTCGATGCCAGCCTGACCAAACAGCCCTGACCAGCCTCGTATCGTGGATTCGCAAACCCTCATCCGTCACATCAACAACGCCCATGCCGCCAACAGCATCGGTGACTACGAGGCAGCCCTGACCCACTGCCGCCGGGCACTCAAACAACAGCCCGAGCTTGTCGAAGCCCTGTACAACCAGGGGCTTGCCCTCGGTGGCCTGGGGCAAACGGCCAAGGCCCTGGATTCGCATCGCCGTGCAGCAACGCTGAGCCAACAGTCACCCGAAGCACTTAATGCCATCGGCCTTGAACTCGGCAAGCTTGGCGCCCAGGCTGAAGCGGAACAATGCCTGAATCGGGCCCTCGCCCTCGCTCCAGGCCACGCCCTGGCCCTCTCGAACAAGGCCAATCTACTGCAACAGCAGCAACGTTTCGGAGAGGCAGAGAAATGCCTTCAGCAGGCAATCGCCCAGCGCCCCGGCTTCACCCCATTGCTCAGCAATCTTGGCGCCGTCCTCAACCGACAAACCAGATTTGCCGAGGCCGAAGGGGTTCTTAGACAAGCCGTTGCCCACTCTCCGGAGCAGGCGGAGGCCTGGAACAATCTGGCCAACGCCCTAGCCGGACAGCGGAAGTTTGGCGAAGCTGAATCCGCGTTCCAGCAAGCCATTGCCATTGCCCCCGATTTGCAGGAGGCCTACGCCAATCTCGGTGACATTTTTCGTGAAATGCGCCGCTACCCAGAGGCTTACGAGATTTACAGCAGTCTTTTCAAGCTCAACCCACGCTTCGATTTTCTCAAGGGCCGCCTGCTCTACAGCCAGATGCAATGCTGCGACTGGCGCCAATTCGAAGAACTACGTCACAGCATCAATCAGGATGTTCGCAAAGGCCGCAAGGTAGCCGACCCTTTCGGCTACCAGGCACTTGCCGAATTGCCGCAAGACCTTCGGCAATGCGCCGAAACCTATGCGCTCGAATGCTTTCCGCCCCGCGCCAAAAATATCCAGACAGCTAACTGGCCGAGACACGAGCGCATCCGGGTCGGCTATGTATCAGGCGAATTCCACACGCAGGCAACCGCCATCCTGATGGCCGGCCTTTACGAGCAGCACGACAAATCCCGCTTTGCGATCATTGCATTCGACAATGGCCGAAGCGACGGGAGCGCACTTCGTGGCCGACTGGAGAACGCCTTCGACGAAATCATCAATATCTCCCTGTTGAACGATGACGAGGCCGCCGCCGCCATCTCTGCCCGCGAAATCGATATCCTCGTCAATCTCAACGGCTATTTCGGCAAGGGGCGACAAGGTGTATTCGCCCGTCGCCCAAGCCCAGTCCAGGTCAATTACCTGGGTTTTCCCGGAACCTTGGGCGCTGGCTACATGGACTATCTGATTGCTGACCGTCACGTCATCCCGGAAAAAGAAACCAGCGCCTACGTCGAAAAAATTGTCTGGCTACCCGACTGCTACCAAGCCAATGACAGCACCCGTCCACGCCCCGGCACCACGGATACAACCCGCACTGCCGCCGGTTTCCCCGAGAGCGGTTTCGTCTATTGTTGCTTCAACAACAGCTACAAGATCACCCCTCACCGCTTTGCGCTGTGGATGGCCATACTGCAGCAAGTCCCCGGTTCGGTCCTCTGGCTGCTTGAGGACAATGCCACGGCCAGCACCAACCTGCGCAGCGAAGCGTGCAAACATGGAATCGCCGCCGAACGCCTGGTCTTCGCCCCCCGCGTTCACCAAGACGAACATCTGGCTCGCCACCAACTGGCTGACCTGTTTATCGATTCGCTCCCCTACAACGCGCACACCACCGCCGCAGACGCTCTGTGGTCCGGCCTGCCCGTTCTCACCCAGACCGGGAGCACATTCCCCGGGCGTGTAGCAAGCAGTCTGCTGCAAGCAATCGGCCTGCCTGAATTGATCACCCATGACGATGCTTCGTATGTTGCATTGGCCGTAGAACTGGCAAACAATCCAGCTCGCCTTGCCGCAATACGCAAGACGCTGGCGGAGCAACATGACAAAGCCCCCCTGTTCGATACCAGGCGCTTCACGCACCATATCGAAACGGCCTACGCCACGATGTATCAACGACAACAAGCCGGACTGCCTCCCGAACACTTTGCCGTAGACTCCTGAGATGCCCCACGCCCACTTTCTTGCCCGCCGCAAGCGCCTGCTGAAGACCATCGGCGACGGCGTCGCCATCGTGCCGACCGCGCCGGAAGTCATCCGCAACCGCGACGCGCATCACCTTTACCGCTTCGACAGCTATTTCTGGTACCTGACCGGCTTTCCGGAACCGGAAGCGGTTGTCGTATTGATCGGCGGCAAGAAGCCCAAGTCCATTCTCTTCTGCCGCGAGAAGCATGAAGAGCGGGAAATCTGGGACGGCTATCGCTATGGCCCGAAAGCGGCCAAGCTCGCATTCGGCTTCGACGCGGCCTACCCGATCGAACAGCTCGACAAAAAACTGGCCGAATTGCTCGTCGACCGCGACACGCTGTGGCACGCCATCGGCCACGACGCCGCGTGGGATACCCGGATCGCCAAGGCGCTCAACGAAGTGCGCGCCCAGACCCGGGCTGGCAAGCGGGCGCCGCGCGCCATCCACGACCTGCGGGCCGAGCTTGACAGCATGCGCCTGGTCAAGGACGCGGCCGAAGCCGGCATCCAGCAGCGCTCGGCCGACATTGCCAGCGCCGGCCACGCCCGCGCCATGCGCGCCTGCCGCCCCGGCCTGGCCGAATACGAACTCGAAGCCGAGCTGACCTACGAATTCCGCAAGCGCGGCGCCGACGCCCACGCCTACACGCCCATCGTCGCCGGCGGCGCCAACGCCTGCGTGCTGCACTACGTTTCCAACGACAAGATACTCAACGACAACACGCTGGTGCTGATCGATGCCGGCTGCGAGGTCGAAGGCTACGCCGCCGACATCACCCGCACTTTCCCGGTCAATGGCCGCTTCAACGCCGCACAGAAGGACGTCTATGAAATCGTCCTCGCAGCCCAAGAGGCCGCCTTCGCTGCCACCGCGCCCGGCCGTCATTTCATGGAAGGCCACGACGCCGCCGTGCGTGTCCTGACGCAAGGCATGATCGACCTCAAGCTGCTCAGCGGCGACCTCGACAACCTGATCGACAAGGGCGACTACAAGCGTTTCTACATGCACCGCACCGGCCACTGGCTCGGCCTCGACGTGCACGATGCCGGCGAATACAAGGTCGGTGAAGAGTGGACGAAGTTGCAGCCCGGCATGACGCTGACCGTCGAACCCGGCCTCTACATCCGCCCCGGCGCCGACATTCCGCCGGCGCTGGCCGGCATCGGCATCCGCATCGAGGACGATGTTCGCGTCACCGAAACTGGTTGCGATATCTTCACCACGGCACCGAAGACGGTGGCCGAAATCGAGGAAGTGATGCGCCATGACTGAGCCTGTCATCGAACATGTCGACATCCTGATCATCGGCGCCGGCCCGGTCGGCATGACATTGCATCTGGCGCTCGCCGCTTCCTATGCTCCCCTCGCCCCGGCGGGGAGAGGGGCCGGGGGAGAGGGGGGCCTAAAATCCCTGCTCGTGGATCGTCGACCGCAACAGTCGCAACAAGGCGATCCGCGCGCCCTCGCCCTGTCGCACGGCACCCGCCAGTTACTCGAACAGATAAACAGCTGGCCAACCCGCGCCGCAACCCCAATTGAAACCATCCACATCTCGCAGAAAGACGGTTTCGGCCGGACGCTGATCGATCATCAGGAATACGACCTGCCCGCCCTCGGTTACGTCGTTCGCTACCGTGACCTGGCCGGTGCGCTAGCCGCCAATCTGGCGGCCGACTCCGTGCTCGCCGAGGCAGAAATCCTCGACATCACACCGAACGACGACGGCATCACGGTAGCGCTGCGCCATGCCGGCCAATTGCGTACCATCCAGACCAAGCTGCTGGTGCACGCCGAAGGTACGCCCGGCGACGACCCGGCCGTCAAGGTCAGCGACTACGAACAGCACGCGGTCATCTGCGAAGTCACGCCGACGCCCGGCCACAACAAACGCGCCTGGGAGCGCTTCACCCCCGACGGCCCGCTCGCCCTGCTCCCGCTCGGCGACGAATACTCCATCGTCTTCACGTTGCCGCCAGCCAAGGCCGACGCCGTGATGGCGATGGACGACGACGCGTTCATCGCCGCCCTGCAAACCCAGTTCGGCCAGCGCATGCGCTTCGCCAAACCCGGCAAGCGCAGCCGCTTTCCGCTCTTTCTTCGTCTGCGCGACACCCTGGTCAAGGGCAACGAAGTGTGGATCGGCAACACGGCGCAGACCCTGCACCCGGTGTCCGGCCAGGGCTTCAATCTCGGCATCCGCGACGCCTGGCAACTATCTGAAATTTTGCTCAAAAACGGCGTTGACCGTAGCAATCTGGCCAGCTACGCCGCCAGCCGCCGCCTCGACCGCCGCGGCAGCGCCTTCTTCACCGACCAGATCGTCCGCACCTTCTCCAACGATTTCGGTCCGCTCAAACTCGCCCGCGGCCTCGGCCTGCTCGCCCTCGACATTTTTCCACCCGCACGCCACTTCGTCGCCAAGCGCATGATCTGGGGCGCCCGCGCCTGGCCTTGATCCAGCCCAAAGGCGGGAACCTCGGGCATCGGTTACAGTGCCGGGCCGCTCAACCGCCAACGACCGCATGAAGACAAGCACCGCCTGGTTCCTCGCCTGCCGCCCGAAGACGCTCTCCGTCTCGTTGTCGCCGGTCCTCGTCGGCACCGCCGTCGCCTGGCACGATAGCGGCACGCTGCTCTGGCTGCCACTGCTCGCGGCGGCATTGGGGGCCGCCTTCATCCAGATCGGCACCAACCTGTTCAACGATGTCGGCGATTTCCTGCGCGGCACCGACACGCCCGGCCGTCTCGGCCCCAAACGCGCCACGGCCGAAGGCTGGCTGACGCCGGGCAAAGTCAAAGCCGGCGCCTGGCTCAGCTTCGCGCTGGCCTTCCTGTG
This sequence comes from Ferribacterium limneticum, assembly GCF_020510625.1. Classification (NCBI taxonomy): domain Bacteria; kingdom Pseudomonadati; phylum Pseudomonadota; class Betaproteobacteria; order Rhodocyclales; family Azonexaceae; genus Ferribacterium; species Ferribacterium limneticum. The sequence goes on from NZ_CP075191.1 coordinate 3,611,979, forward strand.
CGGCATTTATCTTGTCTGGCACGGCGGCTGGCCCATCGTCGCCATTGGCCTCGCCTCGCTGGCCGCCGGTTGGGCCTATACCGGCGGCCCGAAACCGATTGCCTACGGGCCGCTCGGTGAAGTTTTCGTCTTCATTTTCTTCGGCCTGGTCGCCGTCGGCGGCAGCTATTACCTGCAAACGCTGGCGCTGATGCCGCTGGCCTTGATTGCCGCGGCGCTGGTCGGCATTCACGCGGCCGCAGTGATCACCGTCAACAACTATCGCGACCTCGACGGCGATGCAAAAAGCGGCAAGAACACACTGGCAGTTCGCCTGGGGCGTCCAGCTACCCGCCACATCTACGCGCTGGAAATGCTTGCTCCTTACGCGCTGCTGCCGCTCCTCGGCAGCCTCGGCTGGCTGGCCACGTTGCCGCTGCTATCGCTACCGCTCGCCCTGAAATTGATCCTGCGCTTCCATCGCGAAGCACCCGGCCCGGTCTTCAATAACATCCTCGCCGCGACGGCTGGACTGCAGCTGACTTTTGCCCTTCTGCTTTCACTCGCTTTTACAATTTGACTATTTTTTAAGCGCCGACTCGGGTAAAATGCGCGGCTCCCCACGATTTGCCCGCCGCCCCTACGCCTATGGATTTTGTCGGTTTCCAGCTTCGCAACAACCTGTTCGTCGCCCCCATGGCTGGCGTAACGGATCGCCCTTTCCGCCAGTTGTGCAAGAAGATGGGCGCCGGCCTGGCCGTGTCCGAAATGGTCACCTCAAACTCGCTGCTCTACGGCAGCGCCAAGACGCTGCGCCGGGCCAATCACACCGGTGAAGTCGCACCGATCTCCGTGCAGATCGCCGGCGCCGACCCGAAGATGATGGCCGAGGCGGCCAAGCACAACGTCGATAACGGCGCCCAGATCATCGACATCAACATGGGCTGCCCGGCCAAGAAGGTCTGCAACGTGATGGCTGGCTCGGCGCTGATGCAGGATGAACAGCAGGTTGGGCGCATTCTTGATGCCGTCGTTGCCGCCATCCCGAACACCCCGGTGACGCTGAAATTCCGTACCGGTTGGAACCTGGCCAACAAGAACGCGCCGACCATCGCCCGCATTGCCGAATCGGCCGGCATCCGTGCCGTCGCCATCCATGGCCGGACGCGCTGCCAGCAATACACCGGCGAGGCGGAATACGACACCATCGCCATGGTCAAGACGCTGATCAACATCCCGGTCATCGCCAACGGCGACATCACGACGCCGGAAAAGGCCAAGCACGTGCTTGACGTGACCGGTGCCGACGGCGTCATGATCGGCCGCGCCGCCCAGGGCCGTCCCTGGCTGTTCCGCGAGATCGAACACTATCTGAAGACCGGTGAGCACCTGCCGCCGGCCGAGGTCATGGAGATCCACAGCATCCTGCTGGCGCATCTCGAAGACCTTTACGCTTTCTACGGCCCGGAAACGGGGTTCAAGGTCGCCCGCAAGCACATCTCCTGGTACACCAAGGGATTGGTTGGCTCGGCGGCCTTCCGCAAGGAAATGAACGTCCTGCCCAGCATCGATCAACAGATGCAGGCAGTAAACGATTTTTTCTGCCGCCTGGCGGCAGAACATCAACACCTAAAATATTCAGAGGAGGCGTTGGCAGCATGAGCCAACAAGACATTTCCGCTTGCGTGCTGGGGGCACTCGAGCAATATTTCCGCGACCTGGATGGCGAGAAACCCTGCGCCATCTACGATATGGTGCTGAAAAGCGTCGAAAAACCGATGTTGGAGGTTGTCCTCTCCAAAGCCGGCGGCAACCAGACAATGGCAGCCGACATGCTGGGCATCAATCGTAATACCTTGCGCAAAAAGCTCACCGAACATCAATTGCTTTAGTTGCTAGTTTTTAGTCGTTAGTTATTAGCTAACGGCGAAAACCAGGCACCCGCGGCTACCGACTAACCACTAACGACTACCGACTAACATGTCCATCAAACAAGCGCTGATTTCCGTCTCCGACAAGACGGGTGTTCTCGAATTCGCCCAGGGCCTCGCTGCCCAGGGCGTCAAGCTCCTGTCCACCGGCGGTACTGCCAAGATGCTGCGCGATGCCGGCCTGGCCGTCACCGAAATCGGCGACTACACCGGCTTCCCGGAAATGCTCGATGGCCGCGTCAAGACCCTGCACCCGAAGGTGCACGGCGGCATCCTGGCCCGTCGCGACTTGCCGGAACATCTGGCGACCATCGAACAGCACGGCATTCCGACCATCGACCTGGTTTGCGTGAACCTCTACCCCTTCGCCGCGACCATCGCCAAGGCCGGCGTGACGCTGGAAGACGCCATCGAGAACATCGACATCGGCGGCCCGGCCATGGTTCGCTCCTCGGCCAAGAACTACAACGGCGTGGCCATCGTCACCGACCCGGAAGACTACGCCCCGCTGCTCGCCGAAATGAAAGCCAATGGCGGCGCCCTGCAACTGGCTACCCGCTTCGGCCTGGCCAAGAAGGCCTTCACGCATACCGCTCGCTACGACAGCATGATCGCCAACTGGCTGACCGGCCTTGATGAAGGTGCCGAAGCCAAGCCGGCCGAAGCTGCCCCGGTGCCGGCCATCTTCCCGGCCAAGCTGCAACTGGCCTTCGACCGCACCGAAATCCTGCGTTACGGCGAAAACTCTCACCAGTCCGCCGCCTTCTACCGTGAACCGAACCCGGTCGCCGGCAGCATCGCCGCCTACACCCAGTTGCAGGGCAAGGAACTGTCCTACAACAACATCGCCGACTCCGACGCCGCCTGGGAATGCGTCAAGTCCTTCGACGCCCCGGCCTGCGTCATCGTCAAGCACGCCAACCCGTGCGGCGTCGCCATCGACGGCAGCCTGCTCGGCGCCTACGAGAAGTCCTTCAAGACCGACTCCACCTCAGCCTTCGGCGGCATCATTGCCTTCAACGGTGAAGTCGGCATCGACATAGTCAATGCCATGAACGAGCGCAAGCACTTTGTCGAAGTGCTGATCGCCCCGTCTTTCACAGCCGAAGCCAAGGCGGCTCTCGCTTCCAAGCAGAACCTGCGCGTGCTGGTCGTGCCGATTTCGCGCCAGCTCAACACGCTTGAATACAAGCGCGTCGGTGGCGGCCTGCTGGTCCAGACCCCGGATAATTTCACGGCCCAGGCCTCCGGCCTGAAGATCGTTACCAAGGTCCAGCCGACTGCCCAGCAGATCGAAGACCTGCTCTTCGCCGAGCGCGTCGCCAAGTTCGTCAAGTCCAACGCCATCGTCTTCTGTGGCAACGGCATGACGCTGGGCGTCGGTGCCGGCCAGATGAGCCGCGTCGACTCGACCAAGATCGCCAGCATCAAGGCCCAGCACGCCGGCCTTGAGCTTAACGGATCGGTCGTTGCGTCTGATGCCTTCTTCCCGTTCCGCGATGGCGTCGACGTGCTGGCTGCTGCCGGTGCCAAGGCGGTCATCCAGCCGGGTGGCTCGATGCGCGACGAGGAAGTCATTGCGGCGGCCGACGAACATGGTCTGGCAATGGTCTTCACCGGCGCAAGGCATTTCCGTCACTAAGCGATGAAAAACCTGATCGTCCTTCTGATACTTGCCAGCCTCGGATGGTATGGCTATGGCAAGTACCAGACGGCGGCTAATCAGGCTCGTGCCGAGCGGGCACCTGTCGCAGAGCTGCCCAGCGAACGCCCCTTGGTCAGACCTGAGCGGCCTGCAAGCAGTACATACAGCTGTGACGGACGAACCCACTGTTCGCAAATGACCTCCTGCGAAGAAGCGACCTGGTTCCTAAAGAACTGCCCGGGAACCAAGATGGACGGCAATAACGATGGCATTCCCTGCGAAAAGCAGTGGTGCAAGTAACCCACAGAAGGACAAGGAAACACTCATGAAACTTCTCGTCATCGGTTCCGGCGGCCGCGAGCACGCCATGGCTTGGCGCCTGGCGCAGACGCCCGGCATGCAGAAGGTGTTTGTTGCCCCGGGCAACGCCGGCACGGCACGCGAGCATGAGCTGGAAAATCTTGACATCACCGACCCGGTAGCCTTGGCTGATTTCGCCGAGCAGAACAAGATCCATCTCACCGTGGTTGGCCCGGAAGCGCCGCTGGCGGCCGGTGTGGTCAACGTATTCCGCGCTCGTGGCCTGAAGATTTTTGGCCCGACCAAGGAAGCCGCCCAGCTCGAATCCTCCAAGGATTTCGCCAAGCGCTTCATGGCCCGCCACAACATTCCGACGGCCGGTTTCGGTACTTTCACGAATGCGGCCGAAGCACATGCCTACATCGACAAAATGGGCGCTCCGATCGTCATCAAGGCCGATGGCCTGGCGGCCGGCAAGGGCGTCGTCGTCGCGATGAACCTTGAAGAAGCGCACGCTGCCATCGACGACATGCTGTCCGGCAACAAGCTCGGCAATGCCGGTGCCCGCGTCGTCATCGAGGATTTCCTCGACGGCGAGGAAGCCAGCTTCATCGTCATGGTCGATGGCAAGAATGTGCTCGCCCTGGCCTCCAGCCAGGATCACAAGCGCATCGGGGATGGCGATACCGGCCCGAACACTGGCGGCATGGGCGCTTATTCCCCGGCCCCATGCGTCACCCCGGAAGTGCACGCCAAGGCGATGCGCGAGATCATCCTGCCGACCGTGCGCGGCATGGCGGCTGACGGCATCCCCTTCACCGGTTTCCTCTACGCCGGCCTGATGATCAACAAGGACGGCTCGGTCAAGACGCTGGAATTCAACTGCCGCATGGGCGACCCGGAAACCCAGCCTATCCTGATGCGCCTGAAGTCCGATTTCGTCGATCTGCTCGAACACGGCATCGACGGCACGCTCGATCAGGTCGAGGCCGAGTGGGATCGCCGCATTGCGCTGGGCGTCGTACTGGCTGCAGCCAACTACCCGGATACCCCGAAAAAGGGTGACGTCATCCAGGGCCTGCCGGCAGGCAACAGCTTTGGCGACGACGCACACGTCTTCCATGCCGGCACCGCCGAACTGGATGGCAAGGTGGTCACCAGCGGCGGCCGCGTGCTGTGCGTCACGGCGCTCGGCGAGAACGTCAAGCTGGCCCAGAAGCGGGCCTATGAAGCCGCTGTCCAGATCAGCTTCGACGGCATGCAGTTCCGCAAGGATATTGGCCACCGCGCCATCAGTCGCTGAACCATTCAGACCGATTGCACTCTGACGGGCGGCTGATTTGCCGCCCGTTTTTCATGACCCGGAGATTCAATGGATACCACCCGCCTCAAGGACTATTTCACCGGCCTGCAAAGCCGCATTGTCAGCGAACTGGAGGCCTTCGACGGCCAGCCCTTCCGCACCGACAGCTGGGTTCGCCCGGAAGGCGGCGGCGGCGCCTCACGCCTGATCGAGGAAGGCAATTTCTTCGAGCGCGGCGGCGTCAATTTCTCGCACGTCACCGGCAAGTCGCTGCCGGCTTCGGCCACTGCCGTCCGTCCGCAACTGGCCGGGCGATCCTGGGAAGCGATGGGTGTTTCGCTGGTGCTGCATCCCCGCAGCCCCTACTGCCCGACCGCGCACATGAACGTCCGCTGTTTCGTTGCCAGCAAGGAAGGCGAGGAGGATGTCTGGTGGTTTGGTGGCGGCATGGACATGACGCCCTATTACGGCCAGCGCGAGGATGTGGTCCATTTTCACCAGACCTGCCAGGACGCACTGACGCCCTTCGGCGCTGAGGTCTATCCAAAATACAAACAGTGGTGCGATGAGTACTTTTTCCTGAAACATCGCAATGAACCGCGCGGTGTTGGCGGCGTGTTTTTTGACGACCTGAACGAAGGTGGATTCGAACGTTGTTTCAGCCTGACCCAGTCAGTCGGCAACGCCTTCACCCAGGCTTACCTGCCGGCACTGGCCAAGCGCCGCGACACGCCCTACGGCGAACGCGAACGCGACTTCCAGGCTTACCGCCGCGGGCGTTACGTTGAGTTCAATCTGGTCTGGGATCGCGGCACGCTGTTCGGCCTTCAATCGGGCGGGCGCACCGAATCGATCCTGATGTCGCTGCCGCCGATCGTCAAATGGCGCTACGACTGGCAGCCGGAAGCCGGCACACCGGAAACCGAACTGTACGAAGTCTTCCTCAAGCCGCAGGACTGGCTGGAAGGCAGTTGCTAGTCGCTAGTTACTAGTTGTTAGCAAAAACGCTGGGCGCCAAGGCGCCCCCTCAAATATCCGCTAACAACTAACGGCTACCGACTAACTACTTCAGTTTGCCCCGTACAACCCGGACCCGTGCCGGGTTTTTCACGTTCATCTTGCCGCCACCGCCTTCGAGGTTGCCGCAAGCGCAGGCAGCCTTGATATGCGGTACGGAATTGACGATGACCTGACAATCCAAGCATTCGTAGTAGAGATCGCCGCCGGTCGGCAAGACTGCAGGATCGGGAGCCGGCTCGACAGGGTAGAAATTATAGATTTTCCGTAGATCGATACTCAGCATTATTTTCTCCCCCAATCCGATCGATATTCAGGCGCTAGTGTGCGTCAAGTAACGCACTGGCCCGGTAGTGTTTGTTGGCATCCTGTTCGCGGCCCAACTGGTCGAGCAGGCGCGCCAGTTCAAGATGCGCTTCCTGGGTGGGCGCGACCGACAGCGAGGCTTCTAGATAGCTCTGCGCCTTGCCCCAAAGGCGCTGACGCTGGCACATCCGGCCCAGTGCCATGAGCAGCAGCGCGTCATCCGGATGCTGCCGCAGCCAGGCTTCGGCCTTGGCAATGCGGGCAGTCTGCTCACCATCGGCCAGGCGACCATAAATCGCCAGCAACTCGGGTTGCCAGGCATCGCTCCCGGCCGCATCGAGGGCTGATTCAATCAACTTTTGCGCGTCGTTATCGGCGCCAATCGCACCCAAAGCGCGAGCGGCGGCCAAAACCACGCGCTGACTGCGCTCTCCACTCGGCAGGCTGCGCAGATAGGCAATCAGCTGCCGCTCGTCCACCCTGCGCTTGGCAATGCAGGCCAGGTGGGCCTGGGTCAGGATTTCACGAACCACCTCATCAGGCAGCGCATCGCGCTTGGCGAGTTGGCGCACCAGCTTGATCACGCCATCCCAGTCCCCAGCCCCCTGACGGGCCCGCAGTTCGAGTCGCAGCGCGGCGATATGGCGTCCCTGCTTGCCCTGCAGTTTCTCCAGGGCAGCCAGTGCCACATCGAAACGCCGCTCTTCATTGGCCATTTCGGCATCGAGCATCAAGGTCGCCGCCTCGGTGCGCGGATCGTCGGTCTTGGCATGCTCCAGCCAGTATTGCTGCTTCGCCGGTTCGCGCATGCGCTGGGCGGCGCGGGCCGCGATCAGCGCTGACAAGCCCGGTGCCGTGCCGGCAGCATGGGCTTCAGCCGCTTTTTTCATGGCCTGACCAAAACGCCCTTCGAAAAGCAGACGCACGGCATCCTGAAAGACCAGCCCTGCCTTGTCGCGCTGCTGCCGTGCGCGGTATTCGCGAACCCGTTTTGACAGCCCAAAAGTAGCCGACAAGAGTCGCATGGCCGCGTAGAAGGCCATAAACAGGCCAAGCAGGACGAGAATCAGCAGATTCAGCGAAACTTCAGCCCGCCACGGCGGGAAGACCAGCAGCACATAGCCATCGTTCAGACGCGCGCCAAGGGCAACCGCAACCGCCAGCCCGAACAGGGCGAGAATCCAGAACAGGCCCTTCACCGCTTTTCCTTACTCGGGCGCAGCGCGCGCAAGGCGGCCTGTGTCTCGTTCAGATTAGGCAGTTCGACATTGATTTCGGTCGCCGTCATCTGGCGCAGCGTCGATTGGGCCGCCAGCACCGATTTGTCGTTGGCGTCGAAATGGCGGGCCAGCCAGTCCTGCGAGACCTTCAATTCGTTACGGAAAGTCCATTGATCGCGCGAGAACAGCGCGAGACGGGCATTCAAGAGGCGCAGCTTGAGATTTTCGCGCAGGAAATAGCCCTGGCCGGGTGCCAGCAGCGCCGTTTCCTCGCGATCAAAGCGCTGGATGCGGACCAGTCCCTTGAGTTCCTGCCAGATGTCGCCACCGGTGCGTTGCCACCAGGGCATTACGTCAGCGACTTTCTGGCTTTCGCTTTTGTCGACCGGGCGACCATAAGAAGCGAGCGGCAGTTTGTCGATGCCCAGAATGACCTGCTCAAGGCGCAGGCTGATACCCGGCATATCGACAAAAGGCAGGGCGTTGAGCTTTTGCAGATCCTTGGCCACGGCTTTGCGCAAAGGCAGGTATTGCGGCCGGTCAAGGCGGGCCAGGCGGGAATCGGCAGTCTGCAGGGCCAGCACGGCAACCGGCACGTTGCCGGCCAGTTGTAATTGCTGACCAGCCAGCGTGATCGCTTGCTCGACCTCGAGCAGCGTTGCCTCTTCGCGGCCGCGAGCGATATCCTGATTCAAGGCCTTGAGCGCTTCGGTTTGCGCCTGAAATTCGCTGAAGCGCCCTTCGACCGCACCCAATTTGGCCTGCAAAGCCTCAATCTGCTCGCGTGTCTGCTTCTGGGCGCCGTGCTCTTCCTTGTTGGCCGTGTCGAATTCGGCCAGCCTGCGGCTGACTTCCTGCTGGGTATCGACCAGCTTCTGCCGGGTTTCGAACCATTGCCAGCCGGCCAGTGCCAGCGCAGCAATGGCCACGAACAGCCACGGCCCTTGCCGCTTGGCACGAGGCGCCGGGAGATCGGTCATGGTCGTCGGGGAGGGATTGTCGTGTTCAGGCATCATGCCGGCCAATTATATGCAACTAAGCCGGCGAGGATGCCGGCGTCGGCTGCTTCGGTGAGGAGAATGTTGCTTAAACCCAAAGCCCGGGCGTTCTCCGCAATCCGGGCATGGGGAACGAAAAGCGGCGTTTGCTTGAGAAAAGCCAGGCCATCGGCATCGAGCAGATCAACCAGGTAGCGCAGGCCTTCGCTGCTCGATACGCTCAGCGCGTCGAGTTGCCCTGCCCGCCACGCCGACATCAGCGGCGCCACGCCGTCGGACGGCCCGGAACGGCGGTAGCAGGTGACGCAATCAACCGTCGCCCCGCGTTCGCGCAGCGTGTCAGCCAGCAGTTCGCGGCCACCATCGCCGCGGAAGATGGCAATACGTTGGCCCTTCACGCGCTCGGCAGCCAGTGCCGGCAATTCCAGCAAGGCTTCAGAGTCGAAACGCTCGGTCGGCGCAACACAGCCGTTGATGCCGTGCGTTGCCAGCACTTTTACGGTGCCCTGGCCGACGGCAGCAGGGATCAGTGTTTCAGGCCACGGCCCACGGGCCAGAATGGCCGGCAAGGCGTAATCGACGGCATTGGGGCTGATGAAGATAGCCAGCGCATAGTCGGCCAGCCGTGCCACCGCCTCGATCAGTGGCTGAGGATCAGTCGCTGGTGAGATTTCCAGCAAAGGAAAGATCAGCGGTTTGCCGCCAGCTGCGGCAATCGCCTCGGCCAGCGGCGCTGCCTGCGCCTGCGGCCGGGTCACAACGATGGTTCGGCCGGCGAGCGGGCCGGTGGCGGTCATTTGCAGTGCGCGAGTTTCTCGAGGATGGCGTCGGCACCCTTGGCGCGCAGTTCGGCGGCCAGTTGCAGGCCGAGCGCTTCGTCATCGGCCGGATTGCCGCGCAGTTCGGCGCTGACCACTTCCTTGCCGTCAGCCGTCGCGACGAAGCCGCGCAACCAGAGTTGGCCGTTTTCGATGATCGCATAGCCGCCCAGCGGCACCTGGCAGCTACCACCGAGGGCGCGCGAGAAGGCGCGTTCGGCCTTGACGCAATGGGCGGTTTCCGGATCGTTCAGAGGTGCGACGACGTCGGCCATGTCGGCCGCGCCATCGATCAGCTCGATACCCAGCGCGCCTTGGCCGGGGGCCGGCAGCGACTGTTCAGCGGTCAACACCGATTTGATGCGATTTTCCATGCCGAGACGGATCAGGCCGGCGGCAGCCAGGATGATCGCGTCGTATTCGCCGGCATCGAGTTTCTTCAGGCGGGTGTCGAGATTGCCGCGCAGGCTCTTGATGACTAGCTGCGGATATTTGGCGCGCAGGATGGATTCGCGGCGCAGGCTGGAGGTACCGACGATGGCGCCGGCCGGCAGGTCATCCAGCCCGTTGTACTTGTTCGAGACGAAGGCATCGCGCGGATTTTCGCGGGCCGAGATGGCGGCCAGCACGAAGCCTTCCGGCATCACCATCGGCACGTCCTTCATCGAATGCACGGCGAGGTGGGCCTTGCCTTCCTGCATGGCGACTTCGAGTTCCTTGATGAACAGGCCCTTGCCGCCGATTTCGGCCAGCGGGCGGTCGAGGATCTGATCGCCCTTGGTGGTCATGCCGAGAATGACAACTTCAGTCCCCGGATTTAAACTCGATAAGCGTTCTCTGACATGCACCGCCTGCCACATGGCCAGACGGGATTCGCGGGAGGCAATGACAATCTTCGAAGGACGGGACATGATCAGGCAATGGACAGGGCTTTTGGGAGGGCTGATTCTAGCATGGCTGGCCGCCCCCGCCTTGGGCGCAACCGACCTGCCGGCCGCCGTCGATTTGCGCGCCGAAGCAGCGCAGGCAGCCAAGGTCGGCGGCCCGCTGATCGTCATCTATAGCCGCCAGGACTGCAAATATTGCGAAGCCGTCAAGCGTGACTACCTCACGCCGCTCGCCGCCAACCCGCGCTACCGCGACCGCGTGCTTATCCGCCAGATCAATCAGGATGGCGAGGTGCAGGCGCTGAGCGACTTCAAGGGCGCGCCCTCGACCCACGCCAAGGTCGCGCTGGCCGAGAAGGTCAAGCTGGTGCCGGTCGTTGCTTTCTATGGCCCCGACGGGCGCAGGCTGGCCGAACCGATAGTCGGCGCCCGGCTGCCCGATTTTTACCAAACCTACCTGGAAGACGCGGTGGAGCAATCCAGCCGTGCCTTGAAAAAACCATGAACGAAACGATCAAGCCGCCCGAGCAGCGCCCGGAACACCCCGACTTCTGGTGCAAGCGCTTCGGCGAGGGAACGACGCCCTGGGATGCCGGCAAGGTACCGGCAGCTTTTGCTGATTTCGTTGGCGCCCAAACGATGCCGCTCAACACGCTGATTCCGGGCTGCGGCAGCGCCTGGGAGGCGGCTCATCTGGCCGAGCTTGGCTGGCCAGTGACGGCACTGGATTTTTCTCCCCTTGCCATCGAGAAAGCCCGTGAAGTCCTGGGCAATTCTCCGGTCAACCTCGTTTGCACCGATTTCTTCACTTTCGCACCGCAGCAGCGGCTCGACCTGATCTACGAACGCGCCTTCCTCTGCGCCCTGCCGCGCAAACTATGGGCTGACTGGGGGAAATACGTCGCCGAATTGCTGCCGAGCGGCGCCCGGCTGGCCGGCTTCTTTTTCGTCTGCGATCAGCCGAAAGGCCCACCCTTCGGCGTTTTACCCGAGCAACTCGACGAATTGCTGCAGCCAAATTTCGAGCTGATCGAAGACAAGCCAGTCGATGATTCGATCCCGGTCTTCGCCGGACGGGAGCGCTGGCAAGTCTGGCGGCGGCGTTAGCGGTATCATCGTGGGCTAACCCCAACGCGACGCCCACACCATGAAAACAGATACCCCCCAGACCGTCTATCTCAAGGACTACACCGTCCCCGCCTACCTGGTCGACACCGTCGATCTCGATTTCAACATCGAAACCGGCGGCACGACGGTGACCGCGACCTTGGCCATGCGCCGCAACCCGGCCGCCGCCAGCCAGCCGCTGATCCTCGATGGCGATGAACTGGAAACGCTGAGTGTCACAGTCGACGGCCACCAGGTGCCCTTTGCGGCCACCGCCAGCACCCTGACCATCAGCGATCTGCCGGAAAGCTTCACGCTGCAGACCGTCGTCCGCATCGACCCGGACAAGAACACCCGGCTGTCCGGCCTGTACCGCTCGGCCGACGGCTATTTCACCCAATGCGAAGCGCAGGGTTTCCGCCGCATCACCTGGTTCCTCGACCGGCCGGACGTGATGTCGACCTACACCGTCACGCTGCATGCCGATCAAGCGACCTACCCGGTGCTGCTCGCCAACGGCAACCCGGTCGATGCTGGCCAGGAAGCCAATGGCCGTCACTGGGCCAAATGGGCCGACCCGTTCAAGAAGCCAGCCTATCTGTTCGCCGTTGTCGCCGGCAAGCTCGATGTACTGAAGGACACGTTCAAGACGGCCTCCGGCCGCAGCGTGCAACTCGCCATCTACGTCGAGCCGGGCAAGCTCGACCAGTGCCCGCACGCCATGGCCGCGCTGCAGAAATCCATGAAATGGGACGAAGAACGCTTCGGTCTCGAATGCGATCTCGACCATTACATGATCGTCGCCGTCGGCGACTTCAACATGGGCGCCATGGAGAACAAGGGCCTGAACATCTTCAACACCAAGTATGTGCTGGCGCGCAGCGACGTCGCCACCGACGTCGATTTCGAGAACATCGACCGCGTCGTCGCCCACGAATATTTCCACAACTGGACCGGCAACCGCGTCACTTGCCGCGACTGGTTCCAGCTCTCGCTGAAGGAGGGCCTGACCGTTTTCCGCGACCAGGAATTCGGCGCCGACCTGCACAACCGGCAGACCGCCCGTATCCGCGAAGTACGCGGCCTGCGCGCCGCCCAGTTCCCCGAAGACGCCGGCCCGATGGCGCATCCAATCCGCCCGGCCAGCTTCGTCGAGATCAACAATTTCTACACCTCGACGGTCTACGAAAAGGGTGCCGAAGTCATCCGCATGATCCAGACCCTGATCGGCCGCGACGGCTTCCGCAAGGGCATGGACGAATACTTCCGCCGCCACGACGGCCAGGCCGTCACCTGCGAGGATTTCGTCGCCGCGATGGCCGCCGCCTCCGGTTTCGACTTCACCCAATTCATGCGCTGGTACAACCAGTCCGGCACGCCGCACGTCGCGGCGGACGGCTATTTCGATGCCGAGAGCAAGACCTACACACTGACCTGCACGCAATCGAACACCCGCGCCAGCGACGAGCAGCCCTACCTGATCCCGATCCGCGTCGCCCTGTTCGCCGAAGACGGCACGCTGCTTCCGGGCAGCGAACGCCTGCTGCAGATGACGGCGACGACGCAATCCTTCGTCTTCAACGAGGTAAGCGAAGAACCCGTGCCCTCGCTGCTGCGCGACTTCTCGGCCCCGGTCACACTCGATTTCGACTACACACCGGAACAGCTGACCCTGCTGCTGGCCCACGAAAGCGACCTGTTCAACGCCTGGGAAGCAGGGCAGCGCCTGGCTTCGACCCTGATCCTCGACGCCACGGCCGCCATCGCCGCCGGTCAGGCTCCGGTCTGGCCAGGCAGCTTCGTCGACGCCGCCCGCCGCCTGCTACAGACACAGGCCCAGCGCGGCGCCGCCTTTGTCGCCGAAGCCCTGACCCTGCCTGGTGAATCGACGCTGGCCGAAGCGCTGGACGTCGTCAATCCCGACGCCCTGCACGCCGCCCGCAACGCTCTGCGCCGGCACCTGGCCGAGCAACTCGAAGGTGAATTCTCCGGTCTTTACGCCGGGCTCGCCCCCAACACCGCCTACGCGCCGAGCAGCGAACAGGCCGGCCGTCGCGCGCTGCGCAATGTCTGCCTCGGCTACCTGCTCGAACTCGATACGCCGGCGGTCCGGCAACTGGCCTTGCAGCAATTCCGCGGTGCCGACAACATGACCGACCAGTTCGCCGCGCTGTCGGTGCTGGCCAACGTCAATGCCGATACCTGCCCGGAGCGCGACACGGCGCTGGCCGATTTTTATGCCCGCTGGCAACACGAAGCGCTGGTCGTCGACAAGTGGCTGGCCGTGCAATCGACCAGCCGCCGCCCGGATACACTGGCCACGGTCAAAACACTCACCGCCCACCCGGCCTTCGACATCGGCAATCCGAACAAGGTCTATTCACTGATCCGCGCCTTCGGGGCCAATCTGGCGCGCTTCAATGCCGCCGATGGCAGCGCTTACGCCTTCATCGCCGAGCGGGTGATCGAACTGCACGACCGCAACCCACAGGTCGCCTCACGCCTCGCCCGTTGCTTCGATCGCTGGAAGAAGTTCGATGCCAGCCGCCAAGCTCACGCCCGTGCCGCCCTGGAAAGCATTCGCGACCACGCCGGCTTGTCGCGTGACGTGCTGGAAGTCGTGACACGTTCGCTCGGGGGTTGAGCGAGCCTGACACACATAGCGATACGCACTGTTGCAAACGGTTACTTGAAACAGGGAAGGTCAGGCCTTATCTTGGACACATGCGCTGACCAGACATCAGCCTTGACGGCCACCCCCTCCCCCAAACCTCCTGGCCGTCCAGAAAGCCCCGTACCTCCCCCAGTACGGGGCTTTCGCCTTTCTGCAGCGGGCATTTCGGATTATTCTTGCCGCCATGGCCAAGCGCAGAAAAAAGAAGATCGAACGTGTCATTCATCTCTCTGCCGGGCCATTGCCTGCGCGTCTGGCTGAGCGCTTCATCGGCCAGCCGCTGATCTTCTGCGACGCTAGCCAGTTACGCCACGGCGGGCTGGCTGCCGTCCTGTTTGCGCATGCCGGAGCCGACCCAGTGATGGCAACCCGCACCGTGCCCGTCATTGGCAGCAACGAACTCGAACTGCAGGCTGCCGTTTTTGCGCTGGAACAAGCCGGCCTGCACTTCCCGGAGCGGCCGCTGACCTTATTTTCAGACAATCAGGATGCCGTCACCAGACTGAATCTGGCGAAGACGGCAGGCCTGGCCCAGGACCCTGAGCTGACCGGCACGTTTCCTGCACTGGATCTTGGTGCGCTGCTGGCCAATGCCAGCATTTGCTGGATCAAGGGGCATTCGGCCTGCCGCGGCAATGCGCTGGCCGACCAGCATGCCCGGTCGGCTGCTGCTTGATCAGACCTAGCCGGGTTTCACGCCCAAGTTACTGGCTTAATCCCGAATCCACGGCCGCAATAACTGACGCAGCGCCGCCTCGTTATAGCCACTGATCACCTCGTCCCCAACCTTGATCAGGGGCACGCCGTTGCCACCCAGTTTCTTGTGCTCGCTGAGGGCTATCGAGCTTTTCTCGATGTCGTGTTCGGTATAGCGAATGCCATTGGCGGCAAAGAACTCGCGGCTCATCTTGCAGTAGCCGCACCAGTCCGTGGCGTAAAGCAGCACTTCCGGTTGACTGGCTGTCATCGCAGCCTCGGCTTGTGCGCTTCGTTGCTGCAACAATGGCCGGCCAAACCAGAAGGCCACACCAAAGGCCAGCAGCACCAGCAGCCATTTGCCCGCACCGCCACGGCGCTCTGGGCCCATCGTGATCGCGTACTGGCGCAGGCTATCCGGTGGCAGTGAATTGCCCGCCTTGGCGTAGGCGCGTTCGCACGATGGGCACTGCCAGTCCGGGCTCTGGTCGCCAGGCCGGCGGGCATAGTTGCAATGGGGGCAGATTTGGCTCATCGATATTTCTCGTCAGGATTTCAGGCGTGCTTGACCAAGGCCTTGGCCGGGGCCCATTGCCGACGACTGACCGGCAGCTTTTCCGGAACACCGCGCAGCAGCGCCCAACCGTAGGCCTCGGCGTCGTCCACGGCAGTCTTTTCAAAGCCGGCCAGTGCCGTCTTGGCAACCAGCACGGCCCGATGCAGGCGCAGGAAGCGGTCGGCAAACTCGGTTTCAAGGTGGGTCAATGCCTCATCAAGCAGGTATTCACGTTCGACAGTACGGGCGGTAACATATTTGAGATCGGCCTTGAAGTAGAGCACCTCGGCGATCGGCACCAGCAACAGCCGGCCACGTTCGTGACAGGAAAGATGGGTGCGCCCGCCACCGCGCACCTCCTGGCCAATGCCGGCAAGCAGCGCGGCATCCGGGCGCGGCCCCGGCACCTTTTGCAGGGCAGCAAGCAGACGCTGGGCCCGGACCGGTTTCAACAGGTAATCGACGGCGTTGAGATCAAAAGCCTGGACGGCGTAGTTGTCGTAGGCCGTGGTAAAAATCACCGCCGGCGGCTTTTCAAAACGACCAAGATGGGTCGCCAGTTCGATGCCATCCATGCCCGGCATGCGGATGTCGGCCAGCACCACGTCGACCGTCTGTTCGCGCAGAATTTCCAGTGCCAGCAAGCCGTTGGCTGCTTCGCCCACCACCTCGCTCGGCAGTTGCACGGCAAGATCGGAGAGCAAGGCACGCAGGCGGTCACGCGCCAGCGGCTCGTCATCGACGATCAGGAGTTTCAGTGGGGCAACGGGTGACGTTGACATGGCAGGATGATGCGAACCTCATAACAGTTATCGCCGACCTCGATTTCCAGCCGGGCTTCAAGATCGTAATACAAGGCCAGACGTTCGCGGATATTGGCCACCGCCATCTGGTTGCCAGCGGCATGCTGGGCCTGACCGGCGGTCGGATTGGCAATGGCGATACGCAACTCATCCCCCTTCTGCTCGATGCCAATGCGGACGGTACCGCCCTCCTGAGCAGGCTCGATGCCGTGATAGACGGCATTTTCCAGCAGCGGCTGCAACATCAGCGGAGGGATCGGCAGGGCCAGGGAGACATCCCCGATTTGCCAGTCGACGGAAAGACGCTCCCCCAAGCGGAGGTTTTCCAACTCCAGATACTGCTTGGCCAGCGCGATTTCGTCGGCCAGACTGACCAGTTCGCAAGGATCGCGCATCGCGGCCCGGAACAGATCGGACAATGACTCAAGCGCAGCCTCGGCCTCTTGTGGCCGGGCCCGGATCAAGGACAGCACGGCATTCAGTGAATTGAAAAGGAAGTGCGGCCGAATGCGGGCATTGAGCGCCGCCAGCCTTGCCTCGGCCTGCGCCGGCGAGAAGGCACGCGAACGGAGCTCGAAATAGGTCAGCAACAAAGCAGTCATGGCCACCGCCAGCAGCATGGCCCGCAACACACCACCAGACTCGACCAGCCCCATCGAACGCGCATAGAGGAAAAACGCCGCCGAAACGCCCCCGGCAAGGGCCAGCACGCAGGCCTGACCGACGCGCAGGGGCAGCCGCCAAAGGATGTCCCGGGATAATGACAAGGCCCCGAGGCAGAGCAAAAGCAGCGGCTCGACCACCGCCGCCAATTCGATGTACTGCCCCATCCAGCCGGCGATATCGGCGGATTGCACGAGCGCCGCCAGGGCGGCCAGCGCATTGATGCCGAGCAGCACGCGCAACATCACCCCGAAATTGCGCCAGTCGGGCAAGGGGTAGGTTGCTGGAAAGTGCCGTATACTTGTCATCTTTGTGCGGGTTTGTTCCAAATTCGTCGCCGATTTGCCCCATTCTAGACCAGAGTCATGACTTCCAACGCCAATCAATATACTTGGGCCGGCCGCTTCTCCGAGCCGGTCTCCGATCTCGTCAAACGCTACACCGCCTCGGTCGATTTCGATCAGCGCATGTGGCGTCAGGACATCCGCGGCTCGCTGGCCCACGCCCGCATGCTGGCCAAACAGGGCATCATCGCCGCCGCCGACCTGGCCGATATCGAACGCGGCATGGCCATCGTTACCGAGGAAATAGAGTCGGGTAAATTCGAGTGGTCGCTCGACCTCGAAGACGTGCACCTCAACATCGAGAAGCGCCTGACCGCCCTCGTCGGCGATGCCGGCAAACGCCTGCATACCGGCCGCTCGCGCAACGACCAGGTGGCCACCGACATCCGACTCTACCTGCGCGATTCGATCGACGACATCCTCGTGTTGATCAAGGCTTTCCGTTCGGCGCTGGTCGATCTGGCCGAGAAGGAAGCGGCGACGCCGATGCCCGGCTTCACGCATTTGCAGGTCGCCCAGCCGGTCACCTTCGGCCACCACATGCTGGCCTATTTCGAAATGTTCGGCCGCGATGCCGAGCGTCTCGTCGACTGCCGCAAGCGCGTTGCCCGCCTGCCGCTCGGCGCCGCCGCACTGGCCGGCACGACCTACCCGATCGACCGTGAATTCGTCGCCGAACAACTCGGCTTCGAAGGCGTTTGTGAAAACTCGCTCGATGCCGTGTCGGATCGCGACTTCGCCATCGAATTCACCTCGGCCTGCGCCCTGCTGATGATGCACATCAGCCGCCTGTCGGAAGAACTGGTCATGTGGATGAGTCCGCGCATCGGTTTCATCCAGATCGCCGACCGCTTCTGCACCGGCTCGTCGATCATGCCGCAGAAGAAGAATCCGGACGTCCCGGAACTGGCGCGTGGCAAGACCGGCCGCGTCTATGGCCAGTTGATGAGCCTGCTCACCCTGATGAAATCGCAGCCGCTGGCCTACAACAAGGACAATCAGGAAGATAAAGAACCGCTGTTCGACGCCGTCGACACGGTGACCGACACCCTTCGTATCTTTGCTGACATGGCCGGCGGCATCACCGTCAAGCCGGAAGCGATGAAGGCCGCGCTGACCCAGGGCTTCGCCACCGCGACCGACCTCGCCGACTACCTGGTCAAGAAGGGCCTGCCCTTCCGCGACGCGCACGAAGCCGTCGGCCACGCCGTCAAGGCCGCCGAAGCCAAGGGTGTCGACCTGCCGCAACTGACGCTGGACGAAATCCGCGCCTTCTGCCCGCAAGTCGAAAGCGACGTTTTTGCCGTGTTGACCGTAGAAGGCTCGCTGGCCAGCCGCAATCACATTGGCGGCACCGCCCCCGAACAGGTCAAAGCCGCCATCGCCCGCGCCCGTCAGCGTCTGGGCTGATTCGCCAACTCGCAGCAAAAAGCCGCCAGGTTAAACCCGGCGGCTTTTTTTGCGCCGAACAAGTTAGAGGTTTAATATATAAGCGAACGTTGATATTTAATCCGGGTGATTGATCAACGCCACTAATAATTAACTACCAGGTAGAACAGCATGTACAAAACCGTTGTCGACAACACGCCGCTCATCAAGGTCAGCAGCGCCAAGCACGAAGCCAATTATTCGGTGAATGGCTCCCTGATGAACCCGCTCGAAGCCTTCTACGCCGCGCTCGCCGCCTGTGCTGCGGTTTACGCCAAGAAAGCCTGCAAGGAACTCGGCATCCCGGCCGAAGGCATCGAAATCGCCTGCAAGCCCTTCGCCGGCCCCGGCGGTCCGCTGACGCTGGCCAAATTCAAAAGCGACGTGCACTTCCCCGAGCATTTCACGACTGAACAAAAAGCCAAAATCCTCGACAGCATCGCCCATTGCGCCGTCAAGGAAATCGTCATGGATGGCCCGAGCATCGAGTTTCAGGTCGCTGAAGTTTGAATCGGCCAAACGAGCAATAAAAAACCCGGGGACCAGCCCCGGGTTTTTTGTTTCTGCTGCCTGAACAATCAGGCAGCAATGCCTTCCAGCATCTGCTGCAGCTCGCCGGTCTGGTACATCTCTTTCATGATGTCGCAGCCGCCGACGAATTCGCCCTTGATGTAGAGCTGCGGAATGGTCGGCCAGTTGGCGTATTCCTTGACGCCGTTGCGGACTTCCTCATCGGCCAGCACGTTGACGGTGACGAAATCATTGACGCCGCAGACCTTCAGGATCTGCACGGCGGTGGCGGAAAAACCGCACTGCGGGAAGCGGGCATCGCCCTTCATGTAAAGAACGACCGGGTTTCCGGTCACGGTGGCGTGGATGCGTTGCTGAACGTCGGACATAATTTCTCCTGATTTAAAGATGGGCGCCTGAAACACGGTCTATGCCGGCCAGGTCGGGAAAAGTGGATGCGGCTTTGAACCCTGCCGCGGTCAATAAGTTCCGGCTCGCCTCACCCTGATCGTAGCCGTGCTCGAAAAGCAGCCAGCCACCGGGGTTCAGATGCGCCGCTGCATCAGCGACGATGCGGCGAATGCAGGCCAGACCATCGCCGCCGAGCTCCTGGTCAGTCAAGGCCATCCGCGGCTCATGCGGCAGGCCATTCAGTTCCAGATGCGGATCGCCTTCCGCCACGTAAGGCGGATTGGAAACGATCATGTCAAACTGCCGCCCGGCCAAGGGCGTAAACCAGTCACCTTCGTAAAAATCGATCTTCGCCCCCAGCCGGCCCGCATTGTTGCTAGCCACCGCCAGAGCACCGGGCGACAGATCCAGTGCCGATACTTTGGCTGCCGCGCATTCCAGCGCCAGTGATATGGCAACGATGCCCGACCCGGTACCAAGATCGATAACCGTCGGGGCCACCAATCCGTGCAGCTTCTCCAGCGCCAACTCGATCAGTACTTCGGTTTCCGGCCGCGGGATCAGCACTTCGGGCGACACCTGAAAGACCCGTCCGCGAAACTCCGCTTCGCCGACCAGATAGGCCAGTGGTTCGCCAGCCGCCCGACGCCCCAACAACAATTCGAACTGCTCCTGTTCCGAGGCTTCCAGCCTCTTCTCTGGGTGCATTAGTAAATCGTTATATCGATAACCACCGACATGCTCGAGCATCAGTCGCGTTTCCAAGCGAGCGGACTCTATACCCGCTTCTGCCAAAATTGCTTGCCCTCTACGCCAATTTGCCCCGATGGACGGCACCACTACTCCAAAAGAAATGAAAAGGGCAGCCAAAGAGCCGCCCTTCTGATTATACCGGTTTGGCTTCAGCCCCCGGGCACCTGGAAACAGGCCCCGTCATTCCCCGCGAAAGCGATAGCCGCCACCGCGAACAGTCTCGACCCGACAATGATTACCGGAGTCCCGCAATCCGCTGCGCAATTTTAGAATATGCACATCGACAGTTCGTTCGCTGACATACGCGTGATCACCCCACACTTCATCGAGCAATTGGCGACGGGTGTACATGCGCTCTGGATGCGACATCAGAAAAGTCAGCAGACGGAAATCTGTCGGCCCTAGGCTGATCGGCTTGCTTCCGGCCGAAACCTGGTAGGTTGCCGGATTTATTGTCAGCGTACCAACCTTGATTGCCTCACTGGCGATATGCGGCATCCGCCTTCGCAGGACTGCCCTGATACGTGCCATCAGTTCGCCATGTCCAAAAGGCTTGGTTATGTAATCATCTGCCCCGGCATCCAGTCCCAGGACCTTGTCGCGTTCCGCGCCCCGAGCCGAAAGCATGACAATTGGAATATCACGAGTCCGAACTGCGCCACGTATCTTTCTGATCAAACCCAAACCAGACTGAACCAAAGGCTTGCAGTCGAGGATCAGTAGATCGGGCAAGGCCAGGCGTATTGCCGACTCAGCCACCGCAGCGCTCTCAACAAAATCGACGCTGAATCCACCTTGCAAGAGGTGGCACCCAACCAGACTCCGAGCAGTTTGTTCTTCGTCCACCACGAGAATGTTCCCAAGCGCTTGGCGGCTTATGAAAGCTGGATTGCCGGAAAAGTCTCTCATATGCATGCTTTATAAAGCCATCGGAAATCGGTCAATAAACCATAGGGAGCAATTCCCCCCCGAAATCCCCTGATGATTGCCCAATCCAACTGAAACAATAATGAAACATATTATCGAACGGCAACGCCCCCCGAAAAAGGGGGTGCGACGATATGCCGCGCCTTGTGCCGCCGGGAGAAAGGCCAAAAGACAAAGCCTGTGGTTAGAAGAATAGATTCAGCGCCACATTGAATGATCGCCCGCGTCCGGGCACTGTCATTCCCCAGGGAATGCCGTTGATGGTCATTGAATTGCCCTGGCCAACATAAGCACCGCCAAGCGGCAGATAATAGAAACGGTCAAACAGGTTCTCGATGGCTGCATCGATTCTGGCATGCTTCCACTCGTAACTACTCCGCAGATTGAACAGGGTGTAGCCGGGCGTTTCCGATTCGTTTCGAACCTGCGATGTGTTTGTCTTGCTGGCGACCATGTGCGTTTCAAACGTCGTCGTCAGACCGCCCTGCTTGTGGATCAAGGCCAGTTTCACATTGGGCGGCATGATGTGATAGAGGTTGTCGCCGGTAGTCCGATTTTCGCCACGGACGTAGCTCGCCATGCCGGAAACGCTGAATCCCCCCAACCCTTCGATGCGGCCGAGCAAGCGCCGACCGGACAGGTCAAGACCGTAAAGCCGTGCCGACTGGTTGATATAGCGAAGCTTGACGTATTCATCCCTAGTGGTCTCGTTGGTGACGGTGCATTGTGAATTGAAGCTGTTTTTGCATCGTTCCGCGTCGATAAAATCTTCGACATAGGTCAAATAGGCGGTCGCCTTGAAATTCCAGCGCTCCTGATTCTCGTCATGCCAGTCGCCCGTGGCGCTTACCGTATGAGCCACTTCCTGCTTGAGGTCGGGATTACCGATATAGGCATTACCGTCACCGACAAAGTTGTTCATCAGCGCCGCCATGCTGTTATACGACCACGGGTAACGCTCGTATAGATTGGGGGACCGGGTCTTCCGTGCCACACCAAAGTCATAGGTCTGTTGCAGATTCGGGGTATATCGAAATAGAGCAGAGGCATCGTAGTGCTCGTCCTGGCGCTCATGCTCCCGAGCATTGAAACGCTTGGCATCCCCGGCATAGCTGTTGCTGTATCCCTGCGCCGCTCCGGCATCGGAACGAACGGTATCGTAGCGAACGCCAAGCAAACTCATCCAGGCAGGTGTCCAGCGCGCTTCCCATTCCGAAAAATAGCCGACCCTGTCGCGTTCGCCCTCTCGAATGTTCCAGAAATCATTGCAGCACATCGACACACCGGCGTTGATCGGAGGCCACCAGTCATCCAGACGGTATTTCTGGAAATCGCTCCCGATGCGAAGGGTGTGTATTTCAGACAGGCCAATACTGGCTTTGATCAAACCCCCATCCGTTGTGGCTACGGTATCCATGGGCATCAACATGCCGGCGAAGCGATCCTGAATGTAATCCATATGATGGCGCAGGTTCTGATGGAAATATCGCCCCTCAAGTTCGCCCCATTCATATTGGCCGACATAACTTATGTTCGTCGTCCGGTTTACATTGGATGGCTTACCTTTGTTGATGGTGTAATCCAAGGGATCATCGGCCGATGGCCCGCTCGAAATCATGTCCATGCGCTGATTGGGGAATCCCGAGTAGTCGAGTCGCTGCTCCCCGTAGCCGATTTTGAACAAATGGTTGCGCATGGGCCGCCATGCCAAGCTTATGTCTTCGTTTTCCGAGCCGCGATACTCGCTGGCCGCGACGATATGGTCCGGGATGGACCGCTCGCCCAAGGTCTTCCAGGCCCCGCGTTTCTTGAAGTTATCGGCTGCCCAGTAGTTGTGAGACTCGGTTGCCGATCGCGTGTAGTTCAGGCTCAGGGTCTCGGAGGCCAGCATGAGGCTGAGGTTTGTCCCATTGGCGTAGCCATTGCTCCGGTAAAAAGCGCCAAGCTCTCCGGAGGCGATATAGCCTTCATCGGCTTTGGCGAACTTGGGGGGGGCCGGTTTAACCAGTATGGATCCACCAATACTGTCTCCACCGACGCTGACCGGGGCAATGCCGGCGTATACCTCGATGCTGGCCACTCTCGTCGGATCGATGAAAGACATCGCCGGATTCATGTGATTTGGGCAGGCTGTCATCAAATCCATGCCATCCACCTGAGTACGCAGGCGGTCGTCGGCGAGGCCTTGCACGACAGGCAGGCTGGAAATTCCGCCAGCACCGTAAGAGCTGACGCCAGGAATATTCTCGAGAAGACGTGCCGTGTCGCTGGTATTGGCGCGCCACGCAGGCAAGTTGTGTTTTTCGAGTTGGACCGCCCCAGGTGGCGCATCCTCGATTCGCGTGGCATCAACGGTGACCGTACTCAGGGTCGTTGTTGCCTCATCCCCGTTCGAGGCGGGATTGGGCGTCTGAGATAGCGCAACCAAAGGAAATACAGAAAACAATACCGCCCAGGAACGGGCCGGGAATTGATGAGTCATTTGCGTGATACCGAAAATGAACAATGGCGGAGTTCAGAACTCCGCCATTTGACTGCAAAAGCCAGCGATGTCGCTGGTCCTCAGACTTGCCGACGACGGCGTGCCACGAAGCCCATGAGACCCAAGCCGGCCATGAACATGGCGTAGCTCTCCGGCTCGGGAACGGCTGCGGTTATTATTTGTGAAAGCGGCACCCCGCTCATGGTTCCGATAGCGTCGTAGTATTTTGCAGAGGTAGCTGTCATACAAACAGCCCCCATCATCCCGCCCGGAGCGCAGTCGGCATAGGCGGTGGCAGAAAGGCCTGCACTTCCCGTACCCGCTTTTTCATTCCACGTCAGCGCCAGCGGGTTGCCGGCAGTATTGGCTGCACTAAGACTGTCGGGGATAAAAACGTAAGCGTAAGAATTCTGAATCGATTTCGCGTAGTTTTTCATGCTTGGCCCCCCAGCAAAAACGCCGCCAACGTCGATACCTTCCTGCGGCGTCCAGGTATTGCCCATGAACGTGTTGGTCGTATTCTTGGCAAAGGTGGCAACCAGGGTGCCGCCCAGCGCTGCGTCATGGTAGCTGTAAAGCTGGAAAGTCAGCGGCACCAGCGTCTGATCATAATACGGGGCGGCACCTTGAGCCGGCCATTCTCCTGTCATCGACTCGGTCAGGGTGCCTTGCAGGTTTGTTACCGTATGGGTGACGTCATCAAAAGAGAACGATCCGGTGAAGATGCTGTTCTTCGGTTGAGTATCCGGCTCGTACCATGTGGTGACGATGTTGTAATTGCCAGTTGCGGCCTGTGCTACTGGTACGGCAGCAAATGTTGCAAGCAGTGCGGCTGCGATTACAGCTTTTTTCATTGCAGTATCCTCTAAAAAGAAAGTAAGTCTGTTAAGACGCCTTGCGGCGGAAAGCTATCCAGCCCATCACCCCCAGGCCGGCAAGGAACATGGCGGAGGACTCGGGCTCTGGCACGGCGGCGATGCTCTGCGAGAGCGGATAGCCGCTCATCGTGCCGAGCGCGCCATAGCCGGCGATGCTGGTGCCGGTCATGCAGGTCGCACCCATCATGCCGCCGGGGGCGCAGTCTGCGTAGGCAAGCTTGTCAAGCTGCGCTTGGGTGAGTTGTGCCAGCGGATTGTCCGGGACGAAGATCAGCGCGTAGGCATTGCCAGGGTTGGCAATCGCCGAGGGGAACCCCGCATACAAGACCTCCCCGCCGGGCAACCAGGTATCGCTGCCGAATGAGGTTGTGAAGGTGGTGGTCGTCGGATTCCTGAACGTCGCCGCAAAAGTGCCGCCGAGCGTGCCGTCGTACCAGGAAACCAGTTGGTGGCTCAGCGTCAGCCAAGTCATGGGCGTGCCGCTTTGCAGGCCCCCGCTCATTGACTCGCTGAGACTGCCCTGGAGATTGCTCAATGTCCTGGTGGCGTCGTCGTAGGTAAACGAGCCGATGAAGATCGAATCGTAGGGCCGGGTTTCGGGCTCGTACCAGGTCGTGGTAACGCTGTAGGAACTCGTCGCCGCCTGGGCGACCGAAGCGCCGCCTAGCAACACCAAGGCACTGCAGAGCAAGGAAATGGATTTCATGATCGCCATCCTGTCGCATCAATGAAACCGGCCAGCGCCTCGTACGAAGTGCTAGCCGCTGTGGTCAAACCGACCGGCGACGGCGAACCATTGCACCCATCAGACCCAGACCAGCCAGGAGCATGGCGTAGGATTCCGGCTCCGGTACTGCGGCAATGGTTTGCGAGTTAGGCAGCGTGCCCTGCATGGTGCCGCCCGGGATCAAGGTGCCGCTGGAGTTGTAGCCGTTCCAGCCGGTCATGCACTTGTTGCCGGAGCCGGTGCGCGGCATCAGAGCGGCCGGTGTGCAGTCGCCGTAGGCGATGTAGTTCAACTGAGATTGAGTCAGCGCTGCGGTCGGGTCAGCAAGATTGACGAAGACCGAGACAAAGGCGTTTTCGGTACCTGCGGTATAGACGGCGCCCATCTTGCCGTTGGAGCCAAAGGTGCCGCCGAAGAAAGAACCCAAGGCGTAGCTGGGGTGATTCGGATTGAATACGTTGGTGTCGTTGTTCTTGAACACCGAAACGACCAGGCCGTCGTTGACGCTGTCGCCATTGGTATCAACGGCAACCGAGGACAACTGGTTGGTGAGAGTGACCCAGGCACTGATGCCGGGTCCGCCGTCCATGGCTTGATTGATCTTGCCGGTCAGATTGGAAACGGTTTGCGTCACGTCATCGTAGCTGAACGAGCCGTAAAACCCGGTATCCCAGTCCGGGTGCGAGGTGTTGTACACCACCTGATTAAAGGTTTGCGTCACGCTGTAGTTCGTCACCGATGCATTTGCTGCGCTTGCCGAAACAAGCAGCGACAGCAGACCAGCGGCCTTGAGCAGCAACGGAATGGCAGATTTGCGAATCATTTGAGTTCTCCCTGTGAATAAACCAGTTACCAGCAGAAAATGCCGTCTTTGGCGGGCTCTTTTACCCTGCTGATCATTCAGATGCGGAAGTTACGCCGGGGGTGCAATGCCAGATATGGTTCATTCGACCCTATTTGATGCACTGCGACGATATGCCGCATGATTCTTGATTGCCTGCCTCCAACTCAGTCCGTATATTCGCCGAGGCCGCATGAGCACCCCCCTCTCGATTGTCGGCAACATTCCATCTTCAATTCATCAAGAGGGCTTCAGAGGGGTTACCAGGGATAGAAGACTCATGCACCAACCCGTTGGGTTGCTGGAGATCATCCACAAATCGCTTGCCATCCAGTCTCATCAGGAGCTCTTCCGGTGGATGCATGGCGGCGTTCAGGAACTTGTGCCCCATGACGTGCTGATTGCTGCCTGGGGCGATTTTGTATCCGGCCAAATTCTCCTGGACGTCGTCTCGCCATTGCCCAACCTGAGAACGACCGAGGTATCGACTGAACTTGTCCTGCCGTTTCTGGCTGACACATTTGAGTCGTGGGAAGAAACCGGATGCGTTCCGATCTCATTCGCTGTGCGGGAAGGTGTTTTCAGGTTCGACGGAGCGGGGGCAGCGACCAACCCGGCCGCGAACAGCCTGGCAAGGATGCGCTGGGCGATCGTTCATGGCATCAAGGACAAGCGAGGTGACCTGGAATGCCTGTATGTTTTCCTGAAAGATGCGCCGGTATTGGAACCCTTCGAGGTCAACTGGGTGAAACTCCTGCTGCCATTCGTGGATGTAGCGTTCCGACGCGTGTCACATTTACCGATGCAGCGTTTGGCGAGCATGCCAAGTACGGGAACGATGCCCGAGAACCAGGAAGTCGCGGAAACGCAGGCAACAGGGCGCCTTCAAAAGCTTGAAGACCTGAGTTCCCGCGAACAGGAAATCATGCACTGGGTGAGCCTTGGCAAGACGAACCCGGAAATCGGCCACATCCTCTGCATCAGCCCGATAACGGTACGCAATCACCTGTACCGAATTTTTCGCAAGCTGGATGCAATGAATCGCGCTCAAGCGGTTTTTCAGCTAAGACAGCGTGGATTGGCTGACGAAGGAAACTAAGCGCCTCAAGCCAAAGTGCGAGCTAGGCATCGTCGCCTTGTGCAAGCGTGTTCAATATCGGGTGGCCACGACGGACCGCCGGAATCGGCGGACAGCGACAGGAATCAGCCCTGCTCGGCCAGTTCCGCCAGCAGATCGGCCTGATGCTCGGCCGCCAAGGCGCCAAGCAGTTCATCCATGTCGCCGTCCATGATTGCGGCAATTTTGTACAGCGTCAGGTTGATGCGGTGGTCGGTGATCCGCCCCTGCGGGAAGTTGTAGGTACGAATGCGCTCGGAGCGGTCGCCGGAGCCGATTAGACTCTTGCGGGTGCTGGAGATGTGTGCCTGCTGGGCGCGCACCTGGACGTCCTTGATCCGCGCTGCCAGCACCTTCATGGCCGAGGCCTTGTTGGCGTGCTGAGAACGGCCATCCTGACATTCGGCGACGATGCCGGTCGGCAGGTGGGTAATGCGCACGGCCGAATCGGTCTTGTTGATGTGCTGGCCGCCGGCACCGGAAGCCCGGAAGGTGTCGATGCGCAGATCAGCCGGGTTGAGATTGACGTCCTCGACCTCATCGACCTCGGGCATCACCGCCACGGTGCACGCCGAGGTATGGATGCGGCCCTGGGTCTCGGTTTCCGGCACGCGCTGGACGCGGTGGCCGCCGGACTCGAACTTCAGCCGGGAATAGGCGCCGTTGCCGGCCAGCCGGCAGATGATTTCGCGATAGCCACCCAATTCTGATTCGTTGGCCGACATGACTTCGACCTGCCAGCGCTGGCGTTCGGCATAGCGTGAATACATGCGGAAGAGGTCGCCAGCGAACAGCGCCGACTCGTCGCCACCGGTGCCGGCACGGATTTCCAGCAGCACGCTGCGCTCGTCGTTGGGGTCTTTCGGCAACAGCAACTTCTGCAGTTCGACTTCGAGTTCCGGCAGGCGAGCCTTGGCGCTGGCCATCTCTTCCTCGGCGAACTCGCGCATGTCGGGGTCGCCCAGCATGGCCTCGGCTTCGGCCAGATCATTTTCGGCCTGGCGGAAGGCATTGAACTGGACGACCACCGGCTCGACCTCAGCCCGCTCGCGTGATAGTTTGCGGAACTGATCCATGTCGTTGGCCGTGCTCGGCGCCGACAGCATGCGGTCGATTTCATCGAGACGATCAACCAGCAACTCCAGTTTTTGGCGGATGCTCGATTTCATTTTGGCGGGCCAGACAATAAAGGGATCAAGGGGGCGTTATGGTACCCGAGAACGCCACTCGCCGGCGATGGGAGGAGATTGCCAGCAAGGAATCGAGGCCCGATAATCACGCTCTTGAAAATGCCTATCTCATGCAGACCGTCTCCCATTCCTTCATTGCATTGGCCCAAAGCCTAGAGCTGCGCTGGCAGAGCTATCGCGAAAGCGGTGACTTCGATCAATTCATCGAATTCACCCTGTCGCTGAACGGCCTGACCGAACGCCTCGGGCAGCAGAACCTGCCCGGCCTGGCCAGTGCCTGCGAAGAACTGGAACACCGGGCGCTGGCCCTGTTCAACGACAGTGCCGCCCACCCGGTCACCCACGAGAATGCCGACGCGATCAGCCAGCAGCTCAACACCATTCTCCGCGTCCTGCAGCGCCATGAAACGCCCGCCGTCATCGCCAAAAGGCTCTCCGACAAAGAAGACAACGAGCCCGACCAATGGATTCGTCAACGTAAGGTCCTGATCGTCTCCCGCCCGGAGCA
Source organism: Ferribacterium limneticum (assembly GCF_020510625.1). Taxonomy (NCBI): domain Bacteria; kingdom Pseudomonadati; phylum Pseudomonadota; class Betaproteobacteria; order Rhodocyclales; family Azonexaceae; genus Ferribacterium; species Ferribacterium limneticum. The sequence goes on from NZ_CP075191.1 coordinate 3,640,998, forward strand.
TCCGTGGGCTGCGGCGCTGGTCGAGCAGCTTTCGTTTTACGGTTTCAAAGCCCGCACCGCCGGCTGGGACGATGCCCCCGAGATGGACGAGCCGCCACTGGCCGCAATCCTCATCCCCGACCGGGAAAACAGCCTCTATCCGCCAAGCGCTGTCGCCGCCCTCCAGCGCTTGAAAGCCAGTTTCGTCACCACATATTTCTACTGTCTGTCGGTGCCATCCTCGCTGGAAGCCATCGTCGGCTTGCAACGAGCCGGGGCGAATGTCTGCATCCCGGCCGAAATCAAACTCAGCGACATCCTGTCGCGCATTCTCGACCTGGTCGAAAGCCGCGAGCAGGAAACCCACCGCGTGCTGATCGTCGAGGACTCCCGTACCGCCGTCGCCCATATCCAGCGCGCCCTGGACCTGCAAGGCATCGACAGCCGCGCCATCAACACGCCGCTCGCCCTGCTCCAGGCCACCTCGGAATACCGGCCGCACGCCATCCTGATGGACATGTACATGCCCTTCTGCACCGGCGTCGAGGTCACCCGGGCGCTGCGCCAGATTCCCGAATACCAGTCGCTGCCGGTCATCTACCTTTCCGGCGAAACCGACATTGCACAGCAGGTCGAAGCCTTACGCCTGGGCGGCGACCAGTTCCTGACCAAGCCGGCCAATCCGATCATCCTCGGCTCGGTCGTCAAGACGAAGATCGACCGCTACCGCGACATGCTGCGCTCCGGGCGCCACGACGGCCTGACCGGCTTGCTCAACCACTCCGCATCCAAGGAACAACTGGGGCAGATGTTGCGCCGCGCCCTGCCTGCCGGGCATTTGGCGGTGGCGATGATTGACATTGACCGCTTCAAATTGATCAACGACAACTACGGCCACCCGGTCGGCGATCAGGTCATCCGCAGCCTGGCCTGGCTGTTGCGGGGCCGTTTGCGCAACAGCGATCTGATCGGGCGCTACGGCGGCGAAGAATTCATCGTCGCCCTGAACGGCGTCGAACTCAGCCAGGCCATTACCCTACTCGACCGCATTCGCCACGACTTCTCGCAACTACCGCACGCCCATAGCCGGGGTGCCTTGCGGGCCAGTTTCAGTTGCGGCGTCGCCAGCGTGCCCAGCTATCTGACCGGCAGCTCGCTGATCGAGGCAGCCGATGAGGCGCTGCTCCAGGCCAAACGGGAAGGTCGCAACCAGATCATTGCAGCTGGCCGCAAAAAGCAGGAATTAAGCGTCTAAGCGGAAACGCCTAGTCGGCGGCGTGCAGGTGGAATAGCCGCGCCGCGGCGCCCTGCAGGTCGGAACGTTCGCCGCCTTCGGCCGAATTCAGGGTTTGCGTCGGCGCATGCAAAAACTTGTTGGTCAGGCGATGCGACAGGTGTTCAAGCACTTTTTCCGGTGCCTCGCCCTTGGCCAGCAACTTCATTGCATGCTCCATCTCGTGGCGGCGCATGCGCTCGGCCGAATCGCGCAGGGAACGGATAACCGGCACCGTATCGCGCGACTCCAGCCAGCCGAGGAAATCCTTAACCCGGTTGGCGATGATGTCCTCGGCCTCGACCACCGCGGCCTGCCGTGATTCCAGACCGCTCTCCACCACCTGCGCCAGATCGTCGACGGTGTAGAGGAAGACATCGTCAAGTTTGCCGACTTCCTCTTCGATATCGCGTGGGACGGCGAGGTCAACCATGAACATCGGCCGGTGACGGCGTACCTTGATTGCCCGTTCGACCATGCCGAGGCCGATGATCGGCAAGGGGCTGGCGGTACAGGAAACAACGATGTCGTGCTGGGCCAGATGCTCGCCCAGTTCGTCGAGGCGAATGGCCGTGCCGCCATACTGCTCGGCCAGCGCCCGGCCGCGTTCCAAAGTGCGGTTGGCAATGGTGACCTGCTTTGGCTTGCCGGCGCAGAAATGCGCGGCGCACAACTCGATCATTTCGCCGGCGCCGATGAACAGGATGCGCTGCCCGGCAATCGACTCGAAGATGCGCTCGGCCAGATGGACGCCGGCGGCGGCCATCGAAACGATATTGGCGCCGATCGCCGTCGTGCTGCGCACTTCCTTGGCGACCGAGAAGGAACGCTGGAAAAGCTTGTGCAACTGCGTGCCGAGCGTGCCGTTTTCTTCGGCAGCCCGAACCGCATCCTTCATCTGGCCGAGAATCTGCGGTTCGCCAATGACCATCGAATCGAGGCCGCTGGCGACGCGGAAGGCGTGACGAATGGCCTCCGGCTGGTCGTGGGTATAGACGTAGGGGGCCAGTTCCTCGCGCCCGACCTGATGGTAATGAGCCAACCAGTCGATCACCACTTCCGGCGATTCGGCGGCGCAGTAGATCTCGGTGCGGTTGCAGGTAGACAGGATCGCCACCTCGCGCACCGGCCGGTCACGCGTCAGATCGGCCAGCGCATGCCCCAATTTGTCGGCGCCAAAAGCCACGCGCTCACGAATGGCGAGCGGTGCGGAATGATGGTTGATGCCGAGGGTAAAAATCACCGGATTGGGCTGGCGCAAACGAAACGGGGGCTGATTATAACATCCGCCCCCGGCCGCCCAGATTGCTCTGGATCAGAACAAAAACGCCTGCTTTTCCGGCGTCGAGCGCGGCAGGGCGTCGGCACCGAATACTTTCATCTGGCGCGGCCTGAACCACACGGCCTGGCCAACCGCCAGTTGCAGCGACTCGTGCCGTTCGCGCGACAGTTCGACTTCGACGATCTCGCTACCGTGCAGCAGTTCGATACGGACCACCGGGCCAATCGGGTGCACGTGCTGCACGGTCGCCTGCAAGCCCTCTTCGCTCGGCTGGTGGCTGATGTCGATATCGTGCGGTCGGACAAAGGCGGTCGCCTTTTCAGTGGCTTCACCACGTTCGACCTCGGCATACGCGCCCTGCTGCCGGCTGTGAAAGACATTCACATTGCCCAGGAACTGGTAAACGAAAGGCGAAGCCGGGCTGGAGTAGACCTCGTCCGGCGAGCCGATCTGCTCGATCCTGCCGTGGTTCATCACGACGACACGGTCAGCCACTTCCAGCGCCTCCTCTTGGTCGTGCGTCACGAAGACGCTGGAAATGTGCATCTCGTCATGCAGGCGGCGCAGCCAGCGGCGCAGTTCCTTGCGCACCTTGGTGTCGAGGGCGCCAAACGGCTCATCGAGCAGCAGCACTTTCGGTTCGACGGCCAGGGCGCGGGCCAAGGCGATGCGCTGGCGCTGACCGCCGGACAGTTGCGACGGATAGCGATCAGCCAGCCAATCCAGTTGGACCAGACCGAGCAGTTCCATGACCCGGCGCTTGATGTCGGCGTCAGACGGCCGTTCCTTGCGCGGCTTGACGCGCAGGCCGAAGGCGACATTTTCGAACACCGTCATGTGGCGGAACAGCGCGTAGTGCTGGAAGACGAAGCCGACATTGCGATCGCGGGCGTGCAGGTGGGTCGCCTCGGCGCCGGAAAAGAGGATTTCCCCTTGGTCAGCGGTTTCCATGCCGGCAATGATGCGCAGCAAGGTCGTCTTGCCGCAGCCGGAAGGACCGAGCAGGGCGACCAGTTCACCGGTCGGGATATCGAGATTGATGTTGTCGAGCGCGACGAAATTGCCGAAGCGCTTGGAGATGTTGCGGATTTCGATACTCATCAGGTTTTCTCTGGGGCGAGGACGGTGTTCAGCATTTCGGTTTCTTTTTTCATCCGCCATTCGACAATGGTCTTGGCCACCAGCGTGACGAGCGCCAGCAAGGCAAGGATGGAAGCGGCGGCGAAGGCGCCGATGGCGTTGTATTCGTTGTAGAGGATTTCGACGTGCAGCGGCAGCGTGTTGGTTTCGCCGCGGATATGGCCGGAAACCACCGACACCGCGCCGAACTCGCCCATCGCCCGGGCATTCGACAGGATCACGCCGTAGAGCAGGCCCCACTTGATGTTGGGTAGCGTGACGCGCCAGAACATCTGCCAGCCGGAGGCGCCGAGCGACACCGCTGCCTCTTCCTCGTCCTTGCCCTGCGACTGCATCAGCGGGATCAGTTCGCGGGCGATGAAGGGAAAGGTGATGAACATGGTCGCGAGGATCATGCCCGGCACGGCGAAGATGATCTTCAAGTCGTGTTCCGAAAGCCACGGGCCAAATGTCCCTTGGGCGCCGAACAGCAAAATGAAGATCAGGCCGGCAACGACAGGGGATACGGCAAACGGCAGGTCGATCAGCGTAATCAGCAGGCTCTTGCCCCTGAAATCAAACTTGGCAATCGCCCAGGCCGCCGCCACGCCGAAAACGATATTGAACGGCAAGACGGCCAGCGCGATGACCACAGTCAACCAGATCGCCGAGCGGGTTTCCGGCTCCTTCAGCGCCTCGACATAGATCGGTACGCCCTGGGCCAGAGCCTCGACGAAAACCGCCACCAGCGGCAGGCCGAGGAAAAAGAACAGGAAGCCAAGGCCAACGGTCAGCAGCGAGTAGCGAACCCAGCGCGGCTCCTGCGTTGCCCGAGTCGATTTCATTGCGTACCTCCGCTCGCCTTGGCCGCAGTCACTTCAAGCGGCTCGCTGTTCTTGTGGCGATTGGCCGCCCACCATTGCAGCACATTGACCGCCAGCAGCAGGATGAAGGACAGGGCCAGCATGACCACGGCCAGCGCCGTTGCGCCGAGCACGTCGTACTGTTCCAGCTTGGAAATGATCAACAGCGGCGTGATTTCCGAAATCAGCGGCAGGTTGCCGGCGATGAAGATCACCGAGCCGTATTCGCCGACAGCGCGGGCAAAGGCCAGCGCGAAGCCGGTCAGCAGCGCCGGAAAGATGGCCGGAAAAATGACCTTGACGAAGGTTTGCCAGCGCGACGCGCCAAGCGAAGCCGCGGCCTCCTCGACCTCGGTTTCGATATCCTCGATCACCGGCTGCAGGGTGCGAACGACGAAAGGCAGCGTGATGAAAGTCAGCGCCACGACGATACCGAGCGGCGTATAGGCGACCTTGATGCCCAGCGGCTCAAGATACTGGCCGAGCCAGCCGTTGCCGGCATACAAGGTGGCCAGCGTGATACCGGCCACCGCCGTCGGCAGGGCAAAGGGCAGATCGACCAGCGCATCGACAAATCGCTTGCCCGGGAACGGGTAGCGCACGAGTATCCAGGCCACGATCAGACCGAAGAAAGCGTTGATCGCGGCGGCCAGAAACGAAGCGCCGAAGGTGACGCGAAAGGCCGCCAACGAGCGCTCACCAAGGGCGATGTCGATGATCTGCCCGAAGCCGAGTTCGGAAGCCTTGAGGACCATGCCGCCCAAGGGCAGCAGGATCAGGATCGAGAGATAGACCAGTGTGTAGCCCAGCGCCAGACCGAAGCCAGGCAACACACGGTGAGTTTTAGCCGCCATTTACTTGCTTTGGTAAATCTGGTCGAAACTGCCGCCATCCTTGAAGTGGGCAGCGAAAGCCTTGTTGGCGCCTCCGAAAACTTCATCGACGGTAAAGGTCTTCACCGGCGGGAAGAAGGCAGCGTACTTCTTGAGCAGCTCGGCATCACGCGGCCGCAGGTAGTTCTGGGCAGCGTTCTCCTGGCCTTCCTTGGACCACAGGTACTCCAGATAGGCCTGCGCCTGCTTGCGGGTGCCCTTCTTGTCTACCACCTTCTCGACCAGTGCCACCGGGAACTCGGTCTGCATGGTCAGGCTCGGGTACACCACTTCAAATTCGCCCTTGCCGAATTCCTTGGCGATCATCTCGGCTTCGGATTCGAAAGTGATCAGCACATCGCCCATCTTGCGCTGCATGAAAGTCGTCGTCGCGTCGCGGCCACCGGCGGCGAACAGCGGGGCATTCTTCAGCAGTTTGCCGAGGAATTCCTGCGCCTTGGCATCATTGCCGCCCGGCTGCTTGAGCGCCCAGGCCCAGGCCGACAGGTAGGTGTTGCGGCCGTTGCCGGTGTTTTTCGGGTGGGGAATGATCATCTGGACGCCCGGCGCAGCGATATCGTTCCAGTCCTTGATTGCCTTCGGATTGCCCTTGCGGACGATGAAGACCATCGTCGAGGTGTAGGGCGAGGCGTTGTTCGGGAGTTTCTTGGCCCAATCCTTGGCGACCAGGCCCTTTTCAGCCAGGAACTCGATGTCGTTGGCCTGGTTCATGGTCACCACATCGGCTTCCAGACCGTCGGCCACGGCACGCACCTGCTTGGTCGAGCCGGCGTGCGACTGCTTCAGCTCGACGCTCTCACCCGCCTTGGCCTTCCAGTATTTCTGGAACAGCGGATTGAAATCCTTATAGACGTCACGCGCCACATCATAAGAGGCGTTGAGCAGGGTGGAATCAGCCAGAGCGGCGCCAGCCACCAGGCTGAGCAGGACGGCAGCGATTGATTTGCGGAACTGGGTCATGGTTAAACTCCCTATGCGATGGAGGCGAATCTATCCGACCCGTTTATAACCACAAAGACGAATTTTGAATTTGTTTATATCCGTTTCTACACTCTTCGTACCGGAACATCCGGCGAACAGCCGCGGGGCACTATTCGTCAGCCACGCCAGGGGCTATCATTGAACATTCACCACGCAGCCAAAAACTAAACGATGCGCGCCTCCCTGCCTGCCACACTCCTGCTTTCCACCTTGCTCGCCGCCTGCGCCTCGAAAGGCGACATCCCGCCGAGCAAGCACATCTCGCAAAGCGGCCCGCTCAAGGTTCATCCCGGCCTGCTCGGCCAGCCAGTGCCACCGGAGCTGCAACAGGAGGTTCGTACCGCAACAACGACCTCGACCGCGGGTACCGCAGAATCCGCGATCAAGATGGACCCGGTCGGCTTGCGCACCCAGCGCAGCATCTATTTCGACCTGAACAGCGCCGACATCAAGGCCGATCACGATCCGGCCCTGCGTGCCCATGCCCGCTACCTGGCCGAACATCCGAACGCGCGCGTCCGGATCGAAGGCAATGCCGACGAACGGGGCAGTGCAGACTACAACCGTCGCCTGGGCCTGAAGCGCGCCGAAAACGTGCGCTCCACCATGCTCAACAACGGAGCCGCTGAAAAGCAGATCAATATCAAGACACTCGGCGAAGCACGCCCGAAGCTCGCCGGCCACGACGAAACCTCCTGGTCGGAAAACCGTCGTGCCGATGTGGTGTACGAGCGGGAAGACTAAGCAGAAATCCAAGTAAGTGCGCTTTGCCGGGCGCACCCAGCAAAAAGGCCTCGCTACCCAGCGAGGCCTTTTTCGTTTGGCGCAGCGATGGCTGCTACTTCTGATCGCTCAATTCGTGCGAGGGAAGGCTGGCCAGCCACTCGGAAAACGGAATTTCCTGAACCTCCGGCACACGCCTTTCCACCGACTTCCGGCGCTCCCGCCAGCCATTGGGCGGCCCCACTTCGCAGTCACGGCGATCATCGCCCGAGCGTTTCTCGTTTTGCACAACCATCACGCACCTCGTCCTTGAATTCGCCCCGGAATCGACGCATTCCGGCCAACTTCAATTTAAGGGATCATGCAGAATCCGTCAGTGAAGTAACTCACACTGAAATAAAAATGCAATCAGACAAGCAAACCTGTCGGGAACGGATTTCAGCGTTCGGTCCCGCCACCTACTGAACCAGCGAGAATTCCCTGGCATCGATCCGTTTTTTGTCTTGCAAGCTCGTCGTTCTGACAAAGCGGACCTTGCTGGATAGCCCGGTATTCAGGTCTATGCTTGCACTCAGGTGGTCCTGGATGTTCAATCCGCTCAACTGCTTCCGCATGTTCTCTTCGTCAATTTTGCTCATCTTGCCTTGCGCCATTTGGGAAATCAGCTGAGCAACTGATTCGGCTTTAACCGACTGTCGGGTTTCCAGCTGGAAGGCATTTGGACTGCCAGGCAAGCTTGAAATGGTGGTTACACCAGTGGCCTTGAATGGTTCACCGCCAAAGGGGTTGGACATTTCCGAGTCGAACCGGACAGGCGTGCGGGCATTCGGGTCTGCGCCAGCCCCGACGAACAGCAGCGGTACGTCCTTGAGCAACACGCCCACAATGACCTGCCTGGAACTGAACATTCCCTGCAACTGGCTTTTTGCCTGCTCGGGCAGGCCATCCTTGAGGGAATTCGCGAGCTGGTCGATGAGCTTTCTGACTGCCGCCTGAACCTCTTCGAAGTTTTGCAGATCCTGAATCTGCCCCTGCTTATCGATGACGACCCTGAATTTGAGCGACTGGACGATTTCCTGGGCATCGTTCAGGAAGCGCTGAACCTCGGGCCTCTCGGCCGACATCGACAGTTCGCTCTTGCCATATCGCAGCTCCACCAGGAAAGCCTCCTTCGTTGCCTTGAGAACCGTGAGCGATAGCGGCGTAATCGACCTGGAAGCCTGCTTTCCCGTTGATGACTCGCTTGCTCTCTCGTTGACCGAAAGCCACTGGTAGGTGGCCCCCTCCTGAAGTCGCAGGCCAAGGGCAACAGGCTCCGCATCAACATGGGTGGCACAAAACACTGCAAAAACAAGTACAGCCTTGGCCAGGTAGCGCATTTTTGAAGCCCCTCCAATCAAGCCGGTGAGCGCCAAATCTACTGCCAACGACAGTCCAGGTGCAAAGAAAAACGTCGGCCTCAGCGAAATCAGCCTAGCGCCTGGCCGGCTTCCTCGTAGGTTTTGCCATCCCTGATATGGTAAATCCGCTTGAAAGTCGGGATGATTTTCTCGTCGTGCGTCACCACGATGATGGCCGTATTGAACTGCTGCGCCATCTGGTTGAGGATGCGCACGACACTCAAGGCGCGTTCGCTATCCAAAGGCGCGGTTGGCTCATCGGCCAGAATAACGGGCGGCTGGTTGGCCAAGGCCCGGGCAATGGCGATGCGTTGCTGTTCCCCGCCCGACAGTTGTGACGGCTGGGCCTTGGCGCGATGCCCTACGTCCAGCGCTTCAAGCAATTCGAGCGCCCGTTTCCTGGCTTCCACATTTGGCCTACCCGCCAGCATCGGCAGCAGGGCCACGTTGTCGGTGACATCGAGAAATGGAATCAGATAGGGCGCCTGAAATACGAAGCCAATCCGGTCACGCCGCAAGGCTCTCAGGTCCGGAATCTTCCAGCCATTGTCGTAGATGACCTCGTCGCCTAGCGTCATTTTGCCGGTAGTCGGCTCAATCACCGCCCCCAGGCACTTCAACAACGTGCTTTTCCCGGAGCCGGAGGGGCCAATCAAGCCAACCACCTCCCCGGGGGCGACGGTCATGTTCACGTCCTTCAAGGCGTCGACTGCGGTATCGCCTTCGCCGTAGCGCTTGCTCAAGCCTTCGATATGAATCCCGAAGCCGTCCATCTCAACCTCCAATGGCCGTAGCCGGATCAACGCGCAAGGCGGCCCGAATCGCCAGCGTGCTGGCCAGTGCACAAATGACCATCACGACGACAAACCCGCGCGCGGCATCGCCGGGCTCGAGCAGAACATACTTCGGGAAGAAAGGCGCCCATACGGTGGCCGAAACCTTGCCGACCAGAAAGCCGATGAATCCGAGACCCAGGGCCTGCTGAAGAATCATGCCGGCAATGGTCCGGTTGCGCGTGCCGATCAGTTTCAACACGGCAATCTCGCGAATCTTGCCCAGGGTCATCGTGTAAATGATGAAGGCAACGATGGCCGCACTGACCACCGCGAGAATGACCAGAAACATCGCAATTTGCCTGGCCGAGGTGGCAATCAGCTTGGCGACCAGAATCTCTTCCATTTGAACCCGGGTGAACGCCTGCAGGTGCTTCCAGCGCCTGACTTCATTCGCCACCGTGTCGGGCTGGCTACCCGGTGAAAGCTGGACCAGCACTGCATTGACGTTTCGATTCGCATTCTGCGATGCCTGGATGGCTTCGAGCAGCCCGGGAACCCCTGGACGATTCAGCGTCGGGTTGGCCGCTGTTCTTGCCCGCTCATTGAGGATGGCATCGTTGTCCTTCAGGAACTGAGCCTCCTGGGCATCCTTCAGCGGAATGAAGACCATGGGGTCGCCGCCGGACGAAACCATGCGTTTGGTCAGGCCGACGACCCGATAGTCGTGCCGACGAATTCGAATGCTATCGCCCAACTGGAATCCGGCTTTGACGTCGGCGACGGCCTCGTAATGGTTACGGGTGATGTGGCGGCCAGCCACCAAGTATCCCGGCTCTCCGGGTTGCCCGGGTTCGAAGCCGACGACCATGGCCCGCACATCGGTATTGTCCAAGCGCACCTGCATGGTCAGGTACGTCACGTTGGCGGCACGGGCCACGCCGGGCAGGCCGAGCAAAGAACGGTACACGTCGTCATGGAGGCTCGACGATTCGGCATACGGCCCTTGCGTGTCCTGCTGCACGACCCACAAGTCTGCACCGCTGTTATTGAGCAGTGCCTTGGCATCATCGACCATGCCGCGATACACCCCGGCCATGGTCAGGGTGACCCCAATCAGCAAGCCGAGGCCGATTCCGGTCAGCACGAACTTCGACCAGGAATGCAGGATGTCGCGCCCGGCCAGACTGATCACTTGCGTTGTCCCACCAGTTGGTCGACGACTTTAACGCGCCCGCCTTCAGACAACTCGCGCTCACTGTGCACGATGATTTCGTCACCGGCAGCAATCCCCGCCACCACCTGTACCAAGCCATCCAGACTGCTGCTGCCGAGTTTGACCGCAACAAAGGCCGGCTTGCCATCGCGCAGCAGCCAGACGCCGGTGCCCTGGGAGGTCTGTTTGATGGCTGCATTGGGCAAGGTCAGGCCCGATTGATTGGCGACCGTTTGCACCGTCACCTCGGCCATTTCACCAATGCTGAGGCCCGCAGGAATCTGGTCAAAGGAGACCAGGGCGATGCGCTCTTCGGTCACGCCGTCACTGAGCGGTTCGATCCGGACCACCTTGCCGGCTAACGGCACTCCCGGATTGCTGCGCAGGGCAATGCTGGCGATTTGCGCCACCGCCAAGCCGCGGGAGCGCCCCTGATCCAGTCGAACCTTGACCCAGAGACTGGCGGGCTCGACCAATTTGACCACCGACTGGCCGGCAATAACCGTCGAGCCCGCTTCAGCATCACGACTGGTCACCACACCGTCAATCGGTGCGACCAGGCGCAGGTTGTTCCTTTGCTGGCGTAAGCCATCCTGATCCGCCTTCAGGCGAACGAGCTCCTGGCGGGCGCTTTGCAGATTGGCCTCGCTCGCATCGACGGCGGCCTGGGCGGAAGTCAATTCTTGCTGCTTGCTCTCGACGGCGCTGGGGCTGACAAAATGTTTATCGCCGAGGTCGCGGTAGCGCCTGGCATTCAAACCGGCTACCGCCTGGCGGGCCAGCACATCCTTGCGCTGTGCCTCGGCCGCCGAAACCGCGCTGGATGCCCGGGCGGACGCGGCGTCGAGCGAACGAAGCCGTTCATCCAGGTCGACCGGGTCGATCTCTGCCAGCAACTGTCCAGCCTTGACGCGCTCACCCACATCGACATGGACTGCCTTGACGCGACCCGCCGCCGTGGGGCCAATGAAATAGCTGCGCCGCGCTTCAACAGTGCCAATGCCGAACAGCGACGATGACAGGTTGCCGCTTTCAACCCGAGTGATGGTGACCTTGGTAGGCGCCAGCGGGCCAGACCGGGCGACGACAAAACCGAAGCCAAGCAGAAGCAGCACGGCAAAAACAAGCAGACCAAACTTGCGACTGAGAAGGCTATCGAGCTTTTTCATGGCTTGGCTCCGAGTCCGGCCAGATAAAGGTTCAGGACACCGACTGCCTGTTGCTCCATCTGCTCAGTGCTTCCACTGAGCATGGCTTGGATGACCAAGCCCTGGATCGCTCCAAGGAACAAGGCGGCCGCCGATGGGCAATCGACATCGGCGCGAATCAGCTTGGCCTCCATGGCCGAGGCCAGGGTTTGAGACAAGTTCTGCCGGTAGCGCTGCATGATTTGCTGAACCCGTTGCTTGACCGGGGACTCGGCGGGTTGCTGTAGCTCGCCAAAGATGAGGCGAGGGGCCCCGGGGTATGCTTTGGCGAAGCCGACATGGGCCATGAACATGGCCTTGAGGGCAGCCAGCGCGTCAGGAGAGCGGTCCCTGGCGGCCAGGAGTTCGAGCATCAAATGCACTTCTATCCATTCGACTACGGCCAGACGGATGGCTTCCTTGCTGGCGAAGTGCCGAAAAAGCGCTCCCTGAGTCAGGCTCATGGCTTTGGCGATGTCCGTGGTCGTGATATCGGCGGGGCAACGCTCAGCCGACAAGCGAATCATGGTCGCGATGATTTCGGTCTGGCGAGACTCAGTGGATTGGCGCGGATTAGACGACATGGCAACTTGTAAGTAATAAATTACTTACAAGTGTAGACGGTCTAATTCAGATTTGTCTAATATTTCTTGTGCCAATTGCAACTATTTGTTGCTGCGGCATTTTTTCTGAAAATCAGGGCTATAACCATATTGAAGGCTTGAAGATGGCATCTAACCGTCTCGGCCTTGGCAGTTGGATTGAGTGACTTGTTGCTTTATTGGGAGAGCCAAAATGACCAAAAACACCGTAAAAATCATGCTGTCTGCAATCGCTCTGGGCTTGATGACCTCGGGTGCCATCGCCGCGGATGAACCCATTTACGGCAGTCAGATGATGACCAAGCAAGAACGGATGGAACATCGCACGAAAATGAACGCAGCAAAAACGGCTCAAGAGCGTGAGCAGGTCCGCCTGGAGCACCATGAGCAAATGAAGCTGCGTGCCAAGGAACGAGGAGTTACCTTGCCGGATGACCCGCCGCAGCAAGGCGGAGGTATGGGTAGAAGCATGGGCCCCGGCGGTGGCATGGGCGGCATGGGTCCCGGCGGAGGAATGGGCGGTGGCCGAGGCCGCTAAGCCTTGGTCACACAAAAGGGGCGTCAGATAACGAACAAGTTACTGACGCCCTTGGTGCAACGAAACGAGGCATTTCACCACCCGGCAAGCCGATGCAGGGATAGTTGCCATGGCGCGAAGCACATGGTGCAAGGAGGCGAGCAAGCCAAATCCAGCCTCCGGCAAAGTCGAAGCAAGTTCAAAACGGTGTCATTAAACGGAAATAATTAAACAATATAAATCGTTTACATTATTCGAAACGACTCAACTACAACTGCCACCGCGAACTTCAGACATGGACAAGGGATATAGCCAACCAGGCGCCTGGGCTGTCATTTACTGCGCCGCTACCGGTAAATTTCTGATGGGGAAACGCTCGTCCAAGGTCAATAAAAGCGGAGCCTGGAATCTGTTTGGCGGGCGTATCGATAACGGTGAGCGCCCCCGGGAAGCCCTTGCGCGTGAGCTGGGCGAAGAGGCTGGGTTAAGCATCAAGCCGCGACACTTGGCAAAACTGCATACGGTCTCCCGACGGCTTCGCTCGGGGCAGGATGAGCGGGATATGCATTACTTCGTGATCAAAGCTGACCGGGGGTTCTCACCGCGCCTCAATCGCGAACACAGCGACTTCCGCTGGTTCGCGGCCAAGCAACTGCCATCCCGATTCAATGGGCCAACCTCGATTGCCATCAAGAAGGGGCTGCTTGAGAAAGCAGCCGGGCATTAGCTGGGGATTTCTTTCAACCCCCTGCAGCAGGACGGCGCTTTTTACTCGGCACCCACCAGCAACTTGTTCGTTGCACGAAGTCGCTCCGCCATCATGCGCATGACCTGAATGGCGAAATACGGCGTTTGTTGCACCAGGAACTGAAAGCGCTTTTCATCGACCGCGACGAATTCGCAATCTGTCGTGGCAATCACGCTGGCCGAATGCGGCCCTGGCGACACCAGGCCCATCTCGCCAACGATACTGCCGTGCGCCAGAGTTTCGACGACGCGGTTCTGAACAAGCACTTCAGCAGTGCCGGTTTCGAGGACGAACATCTGATGGCCATCATCGCCTTCGCGGAAGAGGGCTTGGCCTGCCGGGATCGTGATTTTTGCGGTGTTGTGAGAAAAGATCTCGATGGGAATCATTTCAATTGTCTCCTTGTTATTTCTGCGAAGTAATCCTGGCGAACATCACGCTCAGTGACGGCTAACCAGCCAATTCAACAACGGACGCCACTGGATGTCCACGGCGGCCGAATTCGAGTCATTGTCGAAAAGCGTGACCCCGGTGTCGGCCGCCTGCAAGTAGCGTTGCGACTGGGCGATGCACGTAACCACCGGCAGGTCAAATTCCTTAAGGAATTCAAGCAACTGGGTGTAGGCATGGGTGCGGACATCGACACGCATCCCGACGACGGCAATATCCACCCGCTCCTTGCGCACGGCTTTGGTTGCGGCAAGCTCTTCAAAGAACTCACGGGTGGCCAGCATATCGAAACGCGACGAAGAGACCGGCACGACCACCTTGTCCACGGCGTTCAACGCCTCTTTCAGGCGCTTGCCATGCAAACCGGCAGGCGTATCCAGAATAGCGAAGTTGCAGTGTTTGGGCGGCAGCTGGAAATCGTCACCGGAAATTTCCCAGTGCCGAATCGGGGACAGCTTATCGGGGCGAGCCTCCAGCCAATGCCGGCTTGATTGCTGCCGGTCGAGGTCGCCCAAATAAACAATCTCATCGTGCCGGGCAAACCAGCTTGCTATATGAACCGACAGGGTTGATTTGCCACATCCACCTTTGGGATTGGCCACCATGATTTTGCGCATCTAAATTGCTTTGCTTCCGATTAGTGTATAAAGTGTTTATATAGTTTATACCTTTGATGCCAGTTTAGGAGAGCAAAATGAGCAAGGAAGCCGCAGTTCAGCCAGCGAAAGACGAAGTCAAAGCCACCGAAGTCGCCACCCCGGTTGTTGAAAAGAGTGAGCCGGTTACCGCCAAACCCGCGGCACCGGAGCCCAAGAAGCCAGTAGCGACGGCTGCTGCGGTAGAAAAAGTGGCGGCCAAGCCCAAGGCGGTCAAAAAGGTGGTGGCAGAAAAGGCGACCAAGAAAGTAGCCGCTGAAAAGCCAGCTCCGGCCCCCAAGGCGCCGGCCAAACCGGTCAAGGCAGCCCCCGTCACCGCCAAGGAAAAAGCAGTCGAAGCCCCCAAGGTGGAAAAAGCGGAGAAAGCCCCCAAGGCAAAGAAGCAAGCGCCGAAGAAGCCGAAACTGGTCCGCGACAGCTTCACCATTCCGGAGAGCGATTACGCGCTGTTTGCAAGCCTCAAGCAGCGTGCGCTGACTGCCGGCGTTGAGGTGAAGAAGAGCGAAATTTTGCGCGCCGCCGTGGTGACGCTGGCCAAGCTTGATGATGCTGAACTCGCCAAGGCGTTTGGCCTGGTTGAACGCATCAAGACGGGTCGCCCGAAGAAATAAGCTGAACGCTTCAACGGGGCGGCTTCGCGGTTAGAAGCCGCGCCATTCACGACCGATACTGCCTCAGCCGGCGACCACGCTGTTTCGCCCCGAGGCCTTTGCCTGATAGAGCGCCGTATCGGCCCGCCTGAGCAGACTTTCGGTCGCTTCTTCATGCTGATGCTGAGCGACACCGATACTTACCGTAATGCGGGGTAGCGCCGGAATCTGTATCTCGGTGACGGATACCCTCAAGCATTCTGCAAGATGAGCCGCATTCCCGATGTCCGTTTGCGTCAGGAGAATGGTGAACTCCTCCCCGCCCCAGCGGCACACTGAGTCAGTTTCCCGAACCCGGCTCTCGAGTTTTTTGGCCAGTAAGACGAGCACCTCATCCCCCTTGTCATGACCAAATTGGTCATTGATGCGCTTGAAATGGTCGACATCCAGAATCAAGAGGCAGTAGTCCATATCGTTACGCCGCTTCTGCTGACGTGCCTTTTCCAGCAAATTCAGAAAATGGCGGCGATTCCACAGGCTGGTCAAAGGGTCGCGCAACGCTGCAAATTCGAGTTCGTTCTTCAGGCGTTTTTGCTCGGTAACATCATGAACAACGCACAGCATGAGCCGCTTTCCGTCGATTTCCAGCGGACTGGCATAGGTCTGCACATCTCTCAGGCTGCCGTCGGCAAGGCAATGAACAAAATTGAGCGGTCGGTGCCCCCCGGGCAATTTGGCCACCTCGCTCATGATGGACAGCACCTGCCGGCCGAGCGCATTTATTTCCCAGGTGTGTTTGCGGCAGAAACCTTCCCGGGTGTAGCCATAAAACCGGCATGCTGCCAGGTTGGCATCAATGATGAGGCCATCGGCCGCCGGGTCGATCAGGAGCATGGGCGCCCCATTTGAATGAAATAGCTGGTCGTAGAGACCATGCCCCATGAGGTCGCAAGACGGCAAAACAGCGGCAGCTGGCAGGCTGGACAGTATTCCTTCAACGAGGATCTGCTCTCCGTCTGAATTCTGGTTGAGCAACGACAACTGGCAACTCAGGGGAACAGGCTTTCCATTTTGAAGAATGGTCCAGATTTCGATGATGGACTCGCGGGCCCGTAGTGCCGGCAGATAGGCGGCAAGCTGTTCTTCCGCATGGGCTGAATGACTGCCATGGCGCAGTGCATGCAGGTCCGAGGTAGAGGACAGCCGCTCCGCAGCCGCGTTTGCAAAAAGAACTTCGCTGCTTTGACTCGAAACAATCCATACCGGCACGACCAGCATATTCAGCGCCCGATGCTCGGGCAGAGGCAAGGCACGCGACTCGATCATCTATTCGACTTGCAGCTTGATGTCGTGTTGCATGCGGCGCCGGATCTCCGTCAGCCCCCGCCGTTCGCATTCCGTACACCAAGGCTGACAGCGGCTCATCACCGACTCGGCAAGATGCAAGGCATCGGCCAGCACGGCTTGTGCCTGCGGGGTATGCCACACCGCAACGGCTTCACGAGCTTCCTGCGGAATTGCCTCTTGCGCCACCCAGTCATGCAAGCGGGAAAGGGCGACCTGGAAGTCGTTGATGAAGCCAAACGCATCCTGCAGACCGGCAATCGCTTTCGCGTACTCAAGCATCTCGGCGTTGTCGAACAGGGGAGCGAAAAACTCGCACGAATAGCGCAGATGCTTCAAGGCGATGCGGAAGCGATGGGCTCGCTCCGGCGTTGGCGCCTTGAGCGTCTTGACCAGCAGTTTCACCGCATTCCGGTGCAAAACCGAGAGTTGCTTTTCGGCGAACCGTGGCAGGTTTTTCGGGAAATCGTCGGTCTCCAAATCCTGCAAATCGCGGGCAAACAAAAGAACGGGGCCGCCGTAGCGCAGCTGTTGTACCTGTACGAGCGCTTCCTGCTTGGCCTTATCCAGCGCGCTCACCGCAGCACTGACATTGGCGCGGATTTGCGACTCATCGCTCTGCAACATCGGCACCAGTATCCCAGAGCGCATCACATCCAGGTCACGGACATCCCCGGTAATCCGCGACAGTTCCTTGACGCGTTTCGTCCATTGCGACTGGTAGCGCCTCGGCAACGCTGGCTTGAAGACCTTGATGAGGCTATTGAGACGACGCAGGGAAACCCGAAACTGATGCACAAACTCCTGGTCTTGCGATGTCAGGGCGCCCAGAAGATTGGCTTGCCACATCTGCATGCCCTGGCTGGCCAGAAGCCGGAACGCTTCCGCCGAACTCTGCTTGACGTCCAGAGGGCTGGGGAGTGCTTTCTGGGGACCGGGAATCTGGTTCAAGAATAACTGGTAGCCGCGCTCGGCCTTGCTGACATCGTGAGGCACCAGCGGCAGGTGTGTGGCCAGGGCCGTGGCAAAATCGAGCAGGTCTTCCGGGTTGCCCTGCTCCAGCTCAAGCTCCACCTCTGAAATGGGCAAGACCCGGTCGCCTGACGATACGTAGCCAGTATCCACCATGACCCATAGGGCAATTTTCCTGGAAATCTCGATGCGCCAGGTTCGCCGCTCAAACGATGTGGTGAACACCGGAACCAGGCTCGACTGCCGTTCTTCCAGAAAAGCCCGCACCTTGCGGGCATCAACGGCGCTGAAATCGAACGCCCCCGAATAAGGCGTTTCCCACTCGGGACGGGCCGACAGACCGGCCACAGACTTGGCTGCACATTTGACCGTTTGCAGGCGTTCAGTCGGTGTGGCGCGAACCCGAAGCGCCATTCGCTCCTGGTGCAGCGCCAGATCCGGGGTGTCGTAATAGGTGTTTTCCAGGCGCTTGGCGGGGCCGGATTCGACACCTGCCGCGATGAGGGGATGAATCCCAACGCGAGCGATATCGTCGGGAGAGCAGTAGAGTTTCAGTTCAACTTCGGTGGCCATGGCGCTGCGAGTGGAGTCAGGATGCTGTGAAGTCTATCGAAAGCCATATTTCGGCTCTACCTTGCCGGCCCAAATTTGTGAATGGCCTGCGTCCGGCGGAGCGTTCTGATGGAACCTTCCCACTACTTGTCAGAGCGGCCTTGCCGTGGGCATGAGGCCGAAGTTTGGCCTCGGAAGACATTTCACTGGCTAGTCTCCTGGGTCAGCAAACAACCAGTGATCAGCCCTTCGGGGGGTGATCTGCACTGGGCAACGAGCCCCCACACGACGCCCCACCCAAATGCAGTCAGCTTGGATTCAAGCGGCACGAAAACTGGTCACTGCATACACGCCACTAAGTCACAAAGCGATATCCAACACCCGACTCCGTAAGAATGAATTTCGGTCGAGTCGAGTCGTCCTCGATTTTTTTCCGGACATGCCCCATATAGACACGAACATAGTGGCTGTCCTCGATATGGTTTGGCCCCCAGACCGCCTTCAATAGCTGGCGGTGGGTCAGGACGGAATCGGGATTGGCGATCAGGTAGGCGAGCAGCCGGAACTCGATCGGCGTCAGGTGAATCTGCTGCCCATCTTTTTCGACGATGCGCTTGCCCAGATCGACGCGAACATTGCCGAATTCGAACACCGACAGGCCCGTCGTTCCGGCCCGGAAACGCCGTCTCAGGTGAGCACGGACCCGGGCCAGCAGTTCGGCGGCGCCAAATGGCTTGATCAGGTAATCGTCGGCCCCGGCATCGAGCGCCGCCACCTTGTCGGCTTCGGCCGTGCGTGCCGAGAGGACGATGATGGGAATTTCCGACCAGGTCCGCAAATCGCGGATCAGGTCGATGCCGTCGCCATCCGGCAAGCCAAGATCAAGCACGACGAGATCGGGCTGCCGGGTGCCGACTTCGATCAGCCCCCGTGCCACTGAGTCAGCCTCGAAGACCTCCAGTTGCTCGGCCTCCAGCGCCAGTTTGATGAAGCGGCGAATCTTCGCTTCATCCTCGACGACAATTACGGTGGGCGTGGCGGTAGACATTCAGCGGCTCTCCTTGTCCTCGGGGGCTTCTTCGACATCGAGCATGGGCGGGTTACCTCTTGGCAGGGTAAACATGAAGCGCGCTCCCCCTTGTGGCCGGTTTTCGGCATGGATTTCTCCACCATGTGCCTCGACGATGGCCCGGCAAATGGCCAGCCCCAGCCCGACGCCGCGGGTGGCACCTTCCGGCTGGCCGCGCTCGAATTTCTTGAAAATCATTTCCTCTTTCCCTGCCGGCAGGCCGGGGCCGTTGTCGTCGACCCAGACCTCGATGGTCCGCTCCCCGACCTTGGCGCCGACTTCCACCAGGCTACCGGCGGGTGTGTACTTCACGGTGTTTTCCAGCAGGTTGTAGATGACCCGCTCCATGAGCACGGAGTCGATATTCACCAGCGGCAGGTTTTCATCGAGCGAGACCTTGATCTGGTGCTCGGCAAAGGCACGCTCCAGGGTTTTCAAGGCGCTGACGACCACCTCTTCGAGCGGCTGCCATTGCCGGTTCAATTCGACCCGACCAGATTGCAGCTTGGCCATGTCGAGCAGATTGTTGACCTGGCCACTGATGCGGAGCGCTTCCTCCTTCAGGGAGTGGGCAATCTCGGCCTGCGGGCCGGTCGGCGGCGGCTGGGTCAGGAACATCGAATCGGCGAGGCCGACCAGCACGCTCATCGGCGTCCGCAAATCGTGCGAAATGGCCGACAGCACGGAGTTGCGCAGACGCTCGGATTCCATCTGCACGGTTGTGTTCTGGGCCACCTCGACGTAGTGCACGCGCTCAAGCGCGATGGCGATCAGCGAGGCGAAGGTGTCGAGCAGTCGCCGCTGTTCCGGGATCAGCAGGCGATCCGTATGGCGTACTTCGAGCGCCAGTACGCCACGCAAACGCATCGGCGCCTTGAGCGGCAAATACAGGATGGGGCTGGCCGCCAGCGTGTTGGTGCCCTGGCCGGCTGGCTCGGCATGATCGAAGGCCCACTGGGCAATCCCCATGTCGACGGCGGGCAGGCCGTTGGCTGAAGGCAGGGCCGGTTGCAGCCGATCATTGTCGTCGGTCAGCAGAAAGGCCGCTTTGGCGCCCAGTTCGGCCACAATGAAGCGTTCGCCGATCTCGGCGATCTGCTCGGGCATCAGTGCCGCCGATAGATCGCGCGACATTTCATAAAGCGAGCGAACACGCTGCTCGCGGCGCATAGCCACCTTGGCCTGGTATTTCGAGCCAGCCGTCAGCTGGCCGGTAATCAGGCCAACCACGAGCATGACGAAAAAGGTCATCAGGTATTGCACGTCGGAGACCGCGAAGGAAAAGCGCGGCGGCACGAAGAAAAAGTCGAAAATAGCGACCGCCAGGAAGGAAGCCAGAACGCCCGGGCCGCGACCATAGCGCACACTGACCAGCACTACCGCGAGCAGAAAGACCATGACGATGTTGGGCAGATCGACAATCGGGAAGATCGCCGTGGCGGCCAGGCCGGCCAGGGCGCATCCGAAGGCGGCCTTGGCGTAGGCCGGCCATTGCTGGGCGATGCCGTCGACCACGCTTTCCTCATCCGATCTGGCCTGCTCCCTTTCAGTATCGGAACGTGCTACCTGAAGGACGTCGAGGTCGGGGGCTCGCTGGCCGACACGGTCGGCGAAAGAGCGGTACCAGGGGTGCCATGGACGCGGGTGATCCCGGCCGACAAAGATTTTCGACAGGTTGTGGTCGCGGGCGTATTTGACGGCGACTTCTTCCGCAATGTTTCCCGACAGCGTCGCCGTCTGGGCGCCCATTTCTTCAGCCAGCTTGAGGTTGCGCAGGATGCGGTGGCGGTTCGCTTCTGAAAGGCGCTGCAGGGCCGGGGTTTCAATGTAGATGGCGTGCCACGGCGCTTCCAGCCGGCTGGCCACGCGGGCTGTGGTACGGACAACTTTTTCCGCAGATGCACTGGTTCCGATGCAGGCAAGCAAGGAATCCCTGGTTTGCCAGACGGGCGAAACCGACTGGTCACGCCGATACTGCAACATCTGGTCGTCAACCCGGTCAGCCGTGCGGCGCAGGGCCAGTTCGCGCAGGGCGATCAGGTTGCCCTTGCGGAAAAAGTTGCGGATGGCCCGCTCGGCCTGGTTGGCGAGATAGACCTTGCCCGACTTCAGGCGCTGCAGAAGCTCGTCCGGCGGCAGGTCGACGAGCACGACCTCGTCGGCGGCATCGAAGACCTTGTCCGGCACGGTTTCCCAGACGCGAATGCCGGTGATGCCGCTGACCACGTCGTTGAGGCTTTCCAGATGCTGGACATTGACGGTCGAATAGACATCGATGCCGGCCGCCAGCAATTCGTCGATATCCTGCCAGCGCTTGGCGTGGCGCGAACCGGCGACGTTGGAATGGGCCAGCTCGTCCATCAGGATCAGCGCCGGCTTGCGAATCAGCGCCGTGTCGAGGTCGAACTCCCTGAGAACACGATCACGGTAGGGAATGTCCCGCAAGGGCAGATGCTCCAGACCGTCGGCCATGACCTCCGTTTCCATCCGGCCGTGGGTTTCGACGATGCCGATGACGACATCGACGCCTTGCAGAAGCTGCTGCCGGGCAGCCCCGAGCATGGCGTAGGTCTTGCCCACGCCAGCCGAGGCGCCAAAAAATATCTTCAGTTTGCCGCGCCGGGCCTTGGCTTCTTCAGCATTCAGGCGATTCAGCAACTGGTCGGGGTCCGGTCTTTGGTCTGACATGAAATTTCGACCCTATTTTTCGGCTATTCCGGCAAGTACCCTGGCTCGTGCCACGCCGCGAAAAACAGCCTTGCAGCGAGGGGAGCAGGTTCTCTGACGACCGTATGACAGGCGATCCAGCACAGTATGTACCTCATGACGGCTACCGCAAACCGGGCAAGTGTGGATGGCCATGATGCTTCAGGCCGCATGTTCGGCATAGCGTGCCAAGGCCACCGCCTGATCGGCGATCGCCGATGAAACGATGAACGTTTCCCGGCCACAGGCATTCCCGAGGTTGAGCGCCAGACCCAGTGCCGCCACGCCTGCCACCGCCATTCGCACCGGCTTGCCATATCCGGACAGAAAGACCCTGATTCCTTCTACCCCCATTCCCGTTGCCGGAAATTTCATTACTACGGCAGCCTTGCCTGGTTCGAGAGCGGCGATTTCAAGAGAGTCATTCGTCGAGGCGATGCCGATGCATAAGTCCGAGTTCATTTTGTCCTTCACTTTCGATTGATGAATAGCCAGGCCAGTCCCAAGGGAATGAGGATGGCGGCAACCGCCAACAGAAAATTAACAGCATCCATGCTCACTTGTATCAACCCGCCAGGCACACGAACCATACTAGGCAAAACGATTTCAAGATTTTGCAAAATATTGGCGTTGCACCATAAAAAGAACGTAAAAACCCGCGCATGAAATCAGGACACGAGCGGGTAGCGCTGGAATAGTTGTTTGACGTCCAGTGCCGTATTGCACAGGCCCAGGCTTTCGCGGAAGCGGCGATTGGAAAACATCTGCGTTGCCTCGGCCAGAATGGTCAGATGTGCCTCGGTCGCCTGCTTGGGTACGAGCAGCACGAGCACATCCGTAACCGGCTTGCCATCGGGCGCATCGAACGGGAG
This sequence comes from Ferribacterium limneticum, assembly GCF_020510625.1. Taxonomy (NCBI): domain Bacteria; kingdom Pseudomonadati; phylum Pseudomonadota; class Betaproteobacteria; order Rhodocyclales; family Azonexaceae; genus Ferribacterium; species Ferribacterium limneticum. Next base: position 3,663,765 of record NZ_CP075191.1, read on the forward strand.
CGGCGACCGGGGACGTAGATAGGCAACCTGTATCCGGTCCAGGTCTTTGATACGGGCATGGGGGATGGCAAACCCTTCGCCAAGGCCGGTTGATCCAACCTGCTCCCGGCGGGAGAGGCTAAGTGTCACCCACTCGTGCGGCATGCCATGTGCTTTTTCCATGTGCCAGCCGATTTCTTCAAGAAGCTGCGTCTTGTTGGCCACATCGAGATCGAGAACGATGTCCTGGAGTTGGAGAAGATCAGGGATGGTTTTCAATTTGCATTCCTCGACAGGGTGATAAATCCGCTATCTTGCGATCCAGCGGCGGCTAAGGGCAGCGGGGTGGCCCACTTTCCCATTCACAAACTCGGTTTCGGGCATGGGCCTTTCCCCTTCACTCAATCAAAAGCTTTTGCTAACCGACAGGACAGCAGTGCCACGACCGGCATCCCTGGTCTTGCTACCCGTCTGATTGCCGGCGGTGCTCAGGTCGTTGGAGAAGCAATAGAACTCGCCGGAAGAGCAGTTACCTTTGGCATCGGTACCGATGCAAGCAAGGCCGACAATCCAGCCACTCAGATCCTTGGTTACACCCAGCTTCCAGTCGGTGTAGGAGCCGTTGTTGACCTTGTCAAAATCAAGATAGCCGACGTGGCCATTGACGCCCCAGCCGTTACCCAGATCGTAATTGGCGCTGAGGTCGATGTAGCTGACACCCTTGGTATCGCCACCGGTGGCGGTCTTGGCGCCGAAGTAGTCGGTCAGGCCGTAGTAATACTTGACGGAAATGAACTTCCAGCTGGCGCCGACGTAGACTTCGCCGTTCTTCACGGTCTTGTTCAGGTAGGTGGAGCCCGGGTAGTAGTAATAGATACCGCCGACATCAATGCCGAAATCGCCGAAGGCCATCTTGTAACCGCCGTAGAGGTCCATTTCCAGATTGCCTTCCGGATAGCCGGCGCCGGAATTGACGTTGGAGTTCCAGTTGCCGACATAGAGGCCGCTGGAATGGGCGTAGTCGATGCCGCCTTGCAGGGCCGGCTTACTGAAAGTCTGGTCGATGCCGCGGAAGCGGTAGCTGGAGAACAGGCCAACGTTGCCGGTCAGTGAGTGTTCCGGGGGCGGGGCAGATTCTTCAGCAAAGGTTGGAGCAGCAAAGGCGCTAACCAGAGCCAGGGCGATCAGGGATTTTTTCATGAGAGTCTTTCTTTGGTTTATTTGCGAAGCGAATCAAGCGCGATATTGAGTTGGAGAACGTTCACCCGGGGTTCGCCGAAGACGCCCCATTGGCGGCCTTCAGTGTGCTGGCTGACCAGGGCCTTGACGTCGGCCGGCAGCAGATGGCGCTGGCCGGCGACCCGAGTCACTTGGTAGGCAGCAGCCTCCGGGCTGATATGCGGATCGAGGCCGCTGGCCGAGGCATTGACCAGATCGGCCGGAATCGGCAGTTTGTTGTCGGGATCGGCCGCCTTCAAAGCTTCGACCCGGCTCTTGACCGCGTCGACCAGCGCAGGGTTGAGCGGGCCCTGGTTGGAGCCGCCGGAAGCGCTGGCGTTGTACGGCATCGGCCCGGTGGCCGAAGGTCGGCCCCAGAAATATTTGGGATCGGTGAAGTTCTGGCCGATCAAGCGGGAACCGACTGCCTTGCCATCCTTGACGATCAGGCTGCCACCGGCGGCCTCGGGGAAGGCGGCCTTGGCGATGCCGGTCACGGCGAGCGGATAGACGACGCCGGTGATGGCGGTGAGCAGGACGAAGAGGCTGACGGCAGGACGTAACAGGGTTTTCATGGGTTTTCTCCTCAAGCCAGGCCGACGGCGGCAATCGCCAGGTCGATCAGCTTGATGCCGATAAAGGGAACGATGACGCCACCCAGGCCGTAGATCGCCAGGTTCTGGCGCAGCAGGGTCGCAGCGCCGAGCGGGCGGTACTTGACGCCCTTCAAAGCCAGCGGAATCAGGAAGACGATGATCAAGGCATTGAAGATCACTGCCGACAGGATCGCCGAGGCCGGACTGGCCAGGCCCATGACGTTGAGCGCGGCGAGTTGCGGATAGGTCGTCACGAAGGCCGCCGGGATGATCGCGAAATACTTGGCGATGTCGTTGGCGATGCTGAAGGTAGTCAGCGAGCCGCGCGTCATCAGCATCTGCTTGCCGGTTTCGACGACCTCGATCAGCTTGGTCGGGTTGGAGTCGAGGTCGACCATGTTGCCGGCTTCCTTGGCCGCTTGCGTGCCGGTGTTCATGGCCACCGCGACGTCGGCCTGGGCCAGCGCCGGGGCGTCGTTGGTGCCGTCGCCGGTCATGGCGACCAGCCGGCCTTCGGACTGATACTCGCGAATCAAGGCAAGCTTGGCTTCCGGCGTCGCTTCCGGGAGGAAGTCGTCGACCCCGGCTTCGGCGGCGATGGCGGCTGCCGTGATCCGGTTGTCACCGGTCACCATGACGGTCTTGATGCCCATCTTGCGCAGTTCGGCGAAGCGTTCCTTGATGCCGCCCTTGACGATGTCCTTGAGCTCGATGACGCCCATGACGCGCGTCCCATCAGCGACCACCAGCGGCGTGCTGCCGCGACGGGCGACTTCTTCGACATAGCCCAGTACGGATGGCGGGAATTTGCCGCCGAGGGCTTCGACATGCTTTTTGATGGCATCGGCGGCACCCTTGCGCACCTGGCGACCGGCCATGTCCACCCCGCTCATGCGGGTATGGGCCGAGAAGTGTACAAAGTGGGCATCGAGGGCGTGAATGTCGCGCTCGCGAATCTGGAAACGCTGCTTGGCCAGCACCACAATGCTGCGCCCTTCCGGCGTTTCGTCAGCCAGCGAGGCGAGCTGGGCGGCATCGGCCAGTTCGGTTTCGGTCACACCATCGGCTGGCAGAAAAGCGGAGGCCTGGCGGTTGCCCAGCGTGATCGTGCCGGTCTTGTCCATGAGCAGCACGTCGACGTCGCCGGCGGCTTCGACGGCACGACCGGAGGTGGCGATGACGTTGGCCTGCATCATGCGGCTCATGCCGGCCACGCCGATGGCCGACAGCAGGCCGGCGATGGTGGTCGGGATCAGGCAGACGAGCAGGGCAATCAGGACCGTGATGCTGATCGGCGTGCCGGCGCCGGCCACTTCGACGCTGAACATCGAGAAGGGCAGCAGGGTGACCACAACGCCGAGGAAGACGATGGTCAGTGCGACGAGCAGGATGGTCAGGGCAATTTCGTTCGGCGTCTTCTGGCGCTTGGCGTTCTCGACCATGGCAATCATGCGGTCGACGAAGGTTTCGCCCGGATTTACGGTAACCCGGACGACGATCCAGTCGGATAGCACGCGGGTGCCGCCGGTGACGGCCGAGAAGTCGCCGCCGGATTCGCGGATGACCGGTGCCGATTCGCCGGTGATGGCCGATTCGTCCACCGAGGCGACGCCTTCAATGACTTCGCCGTCAGCCGGAATGGTCTCCTGGGCCTGGACGACGATGACGTCGCCCTTGCGCAGGTCGGCAGCCGGGACCAGGTTCCACTTGGCGCCAAAACTTGGCTCAAGCAGTTTCTTGGCCCAGGTTTCCTTCTTCAGGCCGCGCAGCGAAGCGGCCTGCGCCTTGCTGCGCCCTTCGGCCAGGGCTTCGGCAAAATTGGCGAAAAGGACGGTGAACCACAGCCAGATGGTGATCATCAGGATAAAACCGGCCGGTGCCTCGCCCTGGCCACCGAGCGCTTGCAGCCAGAGAATGGTGGTCAGAATGCTGCCGACGTAGACGACGAACATCACCGGATTGCGCCATTGCACGGCCGGATTCAGTTTCCGGAAGGCATCGGCGACGGCCGGCAGGGCCAGCGTCGGGTCGAACAGGGTAAAAGTCTTGCGTGTCATTGTTTTCTCCGCAGGCTTAGTGAGCGGCCGAGAGCACAAGGTGCTCGATGACGGGGCCAAGGGCCAGCGCCGGGACGTAATTCAGGAGACCGACCAGCAGCACGGTGCCGATCAGCAGCGTGACGAACAGCGGGCCATGGGTCGGCAGGGTGCCGGCACCGACGGCGATGCGCTTCTTGGCAGCCAGCGAACCGGCGATGGCGAGCACCGGCACGATCACGCCGAAACGCCCGAACCACATGGCAATACCGAGCATCACGTTGTAGAACGGCGTGTTGGCGGAGAGGCCGGCGAAGGCGCTGCCGTTGTTGTTGGCGGCCGAGGTAAAGGCATAGAGAATTTCCGAGAAGCCGTGGGCGCCCGGGTTGGCGATGCCTGCCTTGCCGTCGGCGAGCATCACCGCGACGGCGGTGCCAACCAGCACGAGCAACGGCGTAACCAGGATGGCGATGGAGACCATCTTCATCTCGAAGGCCTCGATCTTCTTGCCCAGGTATTCCGGCGTGCGGCCGATCATCAGGCCAGCGATGAAGACGGCCATGATGGCGAAGACCAGCATGCCGTAGAGGCCGGTGCCGACGCCGCCGAACACCACTTCGCCGAGTTGCATGTCGATCAGCGGGACCAGCCCGCCGAGCGGCGTGAACGAGTCGTGCATGGCGTTGACCGCACCACAGGAAGCCAGCGTCGTGATGGTGGCGAACAGGCCGGATTCGGCGATGCCGAAGCGGGTTTCCTTGCCTTCCATGTTGCCGGTGGACGCATCGACGCCCAGTTGGGTGAGCAGCGGATTGGCCTGTTGCTCGAAATGCATCGCAGCATAGGCCAGGGCGACGAACATCAGGGTCATCGCCGCAAGCACGGCCCAGCCCTGACGGGTGTCGCCGACCATGCGGCCGAAAGTGAAGCACAGCGCGGCCGGGATCAGGAAGATCGACAGCATCTGGATGAAGTTGGTCAGCGGCGTCGGGTTTTCATAGGGGTGTGACGAGTTGGCGTTGAGGAAACCGCCACCGTTGGTACCCAGCATCTTGATCGCTTCCTGCGAGGCGATCGGGCCCATGGCCAGCGTCTGGGTTTGCGTCTGTGCCGGTTCGGTGACGACAGCGCCCTTTTCATCCTTGAGCGGCTGGCCGGCATCGTCGACTTTGGGTGTCTCGAAACTGGTCACTTCCAGCGTCGTCACATCCTTGTAGGCGTCGAAATTCTGGATGACGCCCTGACTGGTCAGGAAGATTGCGTACACGATGGAGATCGGCAGCAGGATATGCAGCGTGATGCGCGTCAGGTCGGCCCAGGCATTGCCGACAGTCTTCGCCGTATGGCGGGCAAAGCCGCGGATCAGGGCGATGACGACGACGATGCCGGTCGCCGCCGACAGGAAATTCTGCACGGCCAGCGCCAGCATCTGGGTCAGGTAGCTCATCGTCGCTTCGCCGCCATAGCCCTGCCAGTTGGTATTGGTGGCAAAGCTGATCGCCGTGTTGAAGGCGGAGTCCGGACTGACGGCGGGGAAGGCCTGCGGATTGAGCGGCAGATCGGCCTGCAGGCGCTGCAGGGCGTAGACGGCAAGGGCGCCGAGGACATTGAACAGCAAAATGGCGAAGGCGTATTTCAGCCAGCCCATTTCCTCGTCCGGGCGGATACCGCACAGGCGATAGATCGGACTTTCGATCTTGCCGGCCAGCCGGAAGCGACCTTCCATCACGTTGGCGATGTAAGTTCCCATGGGTTTGACTGTCAGCAACAGGATGACCAGAAAAAGTCCGAGCAGTAACCAGGCATGATTGCTCATGAGAAGTTCTCCGGGTTGATCAGCGCGGCGATCAGATAGACCAGCAGGCCAACGGCGACGGCGCCGCTAAGAATGAAAAGCCAGGTCATTTGGCACCCCCGAGCCGGGCACAGCCGGCAGCGAGACCGAGCATCAGGGCAAAGAACAGCCCGATGCCGGCGAGATAGACGAGATCCATAAGTACACCCCATGTTGGTATTGCGACAGGGTCATACTAGGAAAAGCGCTATCAAAGTTTTCGAAAAAGCTGGGGGTGGGGGTATAAAAAATCGGTAAAAACCACGTCTGGATCCATGTCCGACAATGGATCAACTCGAATTCATCCGCCATGCAACAACCATCGGTATCGGCTTTGCATTCGCAGTTCCGGAATGCTGCTGCACTCCATGCTGTCCTACAGTTCAGCGAGATTGGCTGTCGAAGAGCTGCTTAATAGAGTATTTCTGACCGAATCAGCCTGCAGGCCGAAGACCGCAATGGCCGAATTGTTGCCTGATTTCATCGACACACCCCCGCCTGACTCCTGCATATTTTGTCGTCTGGTAAATGGCGAGATCCCGTCTGCCAAAGTGTATGAGGATGATTCAACTATTGCCTTTTTGGACCTTGGCCAAGTCAACCCTGGGCATGTCCTGATTGCAGTCAAGCGCCACGCCGCCACTCTGATTGACATCACACCTGAAGAGGCGGCTGCGGCCATGAAAATGATGGCATTGCTTTATCTTGGCCCCGCAAAGACCCTTCTGCCACTCAACTTGGAGAAGTTGCACAAAGAATTCGGCAGGCGTTTGGAGAGTCATGAATCTAACAGCAGTAATGACCGGACTGTTCGCATTGGGCCGACCTCCGGCAGCTTCCAAAATCGAGCGGTTGTTCGAGTGACTGAATTGCCGAATTGACGAGTGGCAGCAACTGGCCGAGTACTGAAGTAGCGATATTCAAACTCCGTGACCTCCATTCCTGGCCGCAGCCCGTTGAACTACGGGATACCTCGGTGTTCGGTTTTATCTCCAATGATTACACCAGCAACCCTGGCACACAGATCAAGCAGATTGCTCAGATTCACCAACTCCCTGCCGAGCGTCGCGGAAGGCTCGCCGATACGACGACGGCGATGTGTGCACCTGGTTCGAAAAATATTGGCGTAGCGATAGCGCTGTGCCAAAGCCTACTTCTGCCGCAACCCGCTCAATCGGCATATCCGTTGTCTCCAATAATTGCTGCGCTCTCGCGATACGCTCGAAAGCCAGCCACTTGACCACGGTCGTGCCGGTGGCCTCGCGAAATCGCCGGGTAAAAGTCCGCCGACTCATCCGCGCTATATCGGCCAGCACATCCAAAGACAGTGGCTCTGAAAGATGCTCTCGCGCCCACTGAAGCACACCCGGCAGGCGGCTCTCGCTGGGCAGAATCGGCACCGGCTGTTCGATGTATTGCGCCTGTCCGCCTTGGCGATGCGGCGGCGTCACCAGCAGTCGCGCCACACGATTTGCAACATCGGCCCCGTGGCGCTGGCGCACGAGGTTTAGACAGCAGTCAATCGCGGCCACCGTCCCGGCAGAGGTGATGACATCGCCGTCATCGACATAAAGCACGTCGGGATGAAAGTCTGCCTTCGGAAAGCGCTGTGCGAAAAGCTCACGGCAGGCCCAATGGGTGGTTGCACGCCGTCCATCGAGTAGTCCCGCATCCCCCAACACGAAAGCGCCCAGACAGAGTCCTACAACCTGGGCACCGTGGGCATTGGCTTGTTGCAGCGCATCCGTCAACGTAATTGGGGCGACGTGTTCCGGGTGATTCCAGGCAGGGACGACGACGATATCGGCCTTGGCCATTAACTCCAGGCCGTCGGGCACCTCAATCTCTACGCCCTGATCGCTGCGTATGCGGCCAGGCGTGGGGGCGCAGTACCGCACTTCGTAAGGCGGCAGGCCGCTGGGCGCAGGTTCGATGCCGAACACCATACCGGGCACCGAGAGATGGAACAGGCTGACGCCTTCGTAGGCGAGGACAGCGACGCGGATGGGCGGCATGAAACCTCCAAATACAGAGAAAGCATTTTGGCCCAATTATATCGAAACAAGTTATTTGGGCCAATGGTGCGTTATTCAGCCTTTCGCGAAAATTCAGGCAGCGCATCACCGAACCCTTCTCGGTTCGCCTTTACCCCCCAAAGAACCATCACCTGAAATAAAGAGGCAATCCATGAGCAAACGAGCAGTCGTCGTCGTAGACCTTCAAAACGAGTACCTGCCCACTGGCAAGCTGCCACTGGTCGGGATCGAAGCTGCCCTGGCAAACGCCGCTCGCATCATTTCCTCGGCGCGCGCCAAGAGCGAATTGCTCATCCATGTCCGGCATGAGTTCGCAACGCCCGATGCGCCTGTTTTTGTGCCGGGAAGCGATGGCGCGCAGATCATCCCCGCCGTCGCCCCGATCGCCGGCGAACCGGTCGTCGTCAAGAACTACCCCAACTCGTTCCGCGACACGGGGCTGAAGCAGATGTTGGACGAACAGGGCGTCACAGAACTGGTGGTGATTGGTGCGATGAGCCACATGTGCGTGGAAGCCACCACCCGCGCCGCCGCCGACTTCGGCTACCCCGTCACTGTGGTGCACGATGCTTGCGCAACGATGGATCTCCAATTCGGCGCAACAGTGGTGCCCGCAGCCCAGGTGCATGCCACCGCGATGGCGGCACTGGCATTCGCATACGGCACGATCACCAGCACAGCCGAGTACCTGGCGCAGATCTGAGTGCGAACCGTTAAAACAAGCAATTTTCTCCGGAGCACAAAAATGAAATCACCCCAATCTTTAAGCACCACATGCAGCCTGATGTGTGCACTGCTGCTCGGCATCGGCATTGCCGGTACGGTTCAAGCGCATGAAGCCGGTCACGCCCACTCTGCCAAAGCGAAGGCTGCGACTCGGCAGGTCGGATTTCAACTGATCCGCAATGCCACGATGAAACTCACCTATGCAGGCACCACCTTCCTGATCGACCCCATGCTGGCTGTCAAAGGTGCCTACAAAGGCTTTGATGGCACGCCGCGAAGCGAATTGCGCAATCCGCTGGTTGATCTGCCGGTGCCGATTGCCGACGTACTCAAAGCCGACGCGATCATCCTGAGTCATATTCACGAAGACCACTGGGACCCGGCCGCGCGCTATCTGGTACCGCGTACGATGACCATTTTTACCCAGGATGAAAAGGATGCAGCCAAGGTGCGCGAGGACGGTTTCACCGATGTACGCGTACTTACCGAAGAGGGTCTTGATTTCAAGGGTACCCGTCTGATCAAAACTCTCGGCAAACACGGCAGCAACCACTTCTTTGCCGTACCCCAGTTGGCCGAGCTTCTCGGCGACGTGATGGGCATCGTGTTCGTTCGCCCGAACCATCCCACCGCCTATGTGGCTGGCGACACCATATGGAACAAGAATGTCGAAGACGCTCTCACCCGCTATCAACCTGATGTTGTGTTCCTCAACACTGGGTACGCCCAGGTCAATGGTTTCGATGGATCCATCATCATGGGCAAGGACGATGTGGCGCGCGCCTACCGGTTCTCGCCCAAGGCCAGTATCGTCGGAGTCCACATGGAGTCGGTTAACCACGCCATGCTTACGCGCGAGGAGCTGCGTACCTTCATCAACGAGCAAAAACTGGACAAGCGACGCGTCTTGGTGCCTGACGATGGGCAGAGTTATCGATTCTGAACAGCGCACTGGCGCAATAGTCTTCCCACAATGTTTTTTACCAAGGAGTGCACCGTGAGCAATATTGACATCGCAAAAAACTACATCAAGGCCGTACAGACTGGCAACCAAGCCACACTGGGGAGCCTCATTTCACCCGATGTTGTTTGGCATCAGCCCGGCAACAATCAGTTTTCCGGCGTGCACCGTGGCATGGCTGCGGTCGGGCCGATGCTGGGCAAAATGATGGAAACGTCGAATGGAACGTTCGCAATCACTCGTGCCGACCACTACATGGCCAATGGCGACTGGGTGGCTATCACCCTGGAGTTCGGTGGCGAAGCAAATGGCATCAAGCTCAAGCAACCCGGTGTGGACCTGATCCGCATCGAAGGGGGCAAGATCGCTGAGGTTCGCCTGTTCTCCAGTAACCAGGCTCAAGAAGACGCATTCTGGGGGCATTAACCGGTAGCGCATTGCACACTGCCCGTGTCGAAGCAATTGGCACGTGCGGGTGTTTAGCGAATCTTCATTGCGCAATGTTCCTTTTGACAACGAGATTAGCCACAAAAATCTGAACGACCTTGCTGAGGTTTTTGAATGTGCTTATACGAGCCTTGACCATGCCTTGTTCCGGCCTGGATTTAGACGGGCGCACCTCAAGAATCTCGATCTCCAGATAGAGCTCATCATCGGCTCGAACCGGTTGGTACCACTTCATTTCATCCAAGCCAGCACCGATGATTCCGCCTACGGGTTTGAATTCACTTTCGAAAACAGTCGCATGGTTACGGCGGCGGTACGCCAACCGCTGGCTGCCAGACCCACCGGCAGCAAAGGCCGAATTGCTGAAGGTCAAGATAAACAAAGCCCGGCATTTGCCGGGCTTTGTTTATCTACTGTCCAACAGACTTTTCTGTCTCCCAGTCGCAAGCTACCAGTTCGGCTCGCGCTCCGGTGTCGCCGTGATCTTGTGAATACTGAGGTCAGCGCCCTCGTATTCTTCTTCCTGGTCGAGACGCAGGCCCAGCGTTGCCTTCAAGGCGCCATAGACCAGCGCACCGCCGGCCATGGCGACGACAATGGCCAGGGCGGTCATGATCAGTTGCGGCATGAAGGCAATGCCACCGGCGCCACCGAGCGCCTTGCTGCCGAAAATGCCGGCCGCAATGCCGCCCCAGGCGCCGCACATGCCGTGCAGCGGCCAGACGCCCAGTACGTCATCAATCTTCCACCGGTTCTGGACCAGCGTAAACATGACAACGAAGAGGCCGCCAGCCACGCCACCAACCACCAGCGCCCCAATCGGGTGCATCAGGTCGGAACCGGCACACACCGCCACCAGGCCAGCCAGCGGGCCGTTGTGCAGGAAGCCGGGGTCGTTCTTGCCGGCGACCAGTGCCACCAGCGTGCCACCGACCATCGCCATCAGTGAATTCAGCGCGACCAGGCCGGAAATCTTGTCGAGCGTCTGGGCGCTCATCACGTTGAAGCCGAACCAGCCAACGGTCAGAATCCAGGCGCCCAGCGCCAGGAAAGGGATCGATGACGGCGGATGGGCGGAGATCCGGCCATCCTTGCTGTAGCGCCCGTAGCGAGCGCCCAGCAGCAGCACGGCGGGCAAGGCGATCCAGCCCCCCATCGCATGCACGACGACCGAACCGGCAAAGTCATGGAACTCTTCGCCAAAGCTGGCTTTCAGCCAGGCCTGGATGCCGAAAGCCTGATTCCAGGCGATGCCTTCGAAGAAGGGATAGACGAAGCCAACCAGCAGGAAGGTGGCGATTAGCTGCGGGTGAAACTTGGCCCGCTCGGCAATGCCACCGGAGATGATGGCTGGAATCGCTGCGGCGAAAGTCAGCAAGAAGAAGAACTTGGTCAGCTCGAAACCGTTCTTTTCCATCAACGTTTCGACGCCGGAGAAAAAATTGACGCCGTAGGCGATGCTGTAACCAACGAAGAAGTAAGCGATGGTCGACATGCCGAAATCGCTCAGGATCTTGACCAGGGCATTGACCTGATTTTTCTTGCGAACAGTACCGACTTCGAGGAAGGCGAAGCCGGCGTGCATGGCCAGCACCATGATGGCACCGAGCAAAATGAAGAGTACGTTGCTGCTGGATTGATACGTTTCCATGAAACCCCCAAAAACAAAGATTGGAAAGCTGGAAGCAAGCACCATTCCAGTGCATTAAAAATGTTACAAATCAGTGCATTGCAAACATCATTGCGCAACACAAGGCACCGACTTGGTGCGATTGCAGACAATCGCGCTCGATAGCGGTGCGCCAGCGCCTCATTTCGGCGCAAGTTCTGCCGGCAGTAAAACCCACATCCGGCCAGTCTGTTTCATCCGCCCCGCCTGTTCGCCGGCTTCCTTGCCGAAGCCCCAGAAGAAGTCGGCACGCACAGCCCCCTTGATCGCCCCACCGGTATCCTGCGCCATGACCAAACGGTTCAACGACGCCGCCGAGTTCGGATGGGTCGTCGCCAGAAAGACCGGCGAACCGAGCGGCACCGAACGCGGATCGACAGCAATGCTGCGCTCCGCCGTCAGCGGCACGCCGAGAGCGCCGATTGGCCCGTCGTTGCTGTTTGGCACTTCGCGGAAGAAGACATAGCTCGGATTCGTATTGAGCAGATTATCCAGACGTGCCGGGTTGGCCCGAGCCCAGGCCTGGATGCCCTGCATCGACGCCTCTTCCAGCTTCAACTCGCCACGCTCGACCAGCGCCTTGCCGATGGACTGATAGGGATGCCCGTTCTGGTCGGCGTAATTCAGGCGAACCATGCCGCCATCGGCCAGCTTGACCCGCCCCGAACCTTGCACCTGCAGGAAGAACAGCTCGACGGCATCGTCGACATAGAGCAGCGTCTTGCTCGGCACCTTGTCGCCACGCGCCGAGATTTCGGCCCGCGACCAGTAGGGCACTACCTTGTTGCCCTCCAGGCGGCCACGCACGCGCTTGTCCTTGAGCTCCGGGAAGACGGCGGACAGGTCGATGGTCAGCAGATCGTCAGGCACCCCCCGCACCGGCTGCTCATAAGCTTTCGCCCGCGTCCGGCTGCCCCGCAACAAGGGTTCGTAATAGCCGGTGACCAGTCCGTTAACGGCGCCATCGCCATTGGCGATCGCGTAAGGTTTCAGATGCTGCTCGAAGAAACGCCGCGCCTCGCCCCCCGATTGGCCATCCACCGCTTTCGCCAACTCGCAGACACGTTTCCAGCCCGCCGCATTCCCCCGTCCGGCAATACCGCGACAGGACTGCATGAAGGCCGGCCAGGCCGCGGCCAGATCATCTTCTGCCCAGCCCGGCAAATCACCCCAGTTGGCAGGGCTATATGAACGGCTGAATGCTGGTACGGGCGTTGGCAGCGGCGTAACTGCCGGACAGAGCGGGCAGGCCGGACACGGTGCACAAGCGCCAGGCGTAGCCGCGGGCTTCGGCGCCGACGTGGGCGGCACGGTCGAACACGCGGCCAGAAAGCCGACAAATAAAAGGGCTGCAACTTGGATTTTTCGCATGGCTTTCGCTAGAGTTCTCGATTTGCCGCGAAGTATACCCGCCCCCATGACCGATTCCCCGCAACTGGAACGCCTGCTTGCCCTGGCCGAAGCCGCCCTGGCCCGCCTCGACGCCGCCCTGCCCCCGCCGCTGCCGCAACCCGACTGGCAATCTGCCGTCGCTTTCCGTTGGCGCAAGAGCAATGGCCGTGGCTGGCTACAGGCCGTCCGCCACCCGCACCCGATCCGCCTGTCCGATCTCGAAACGATCGACGATCAGAAGGAGCGCATTGCTGCCAACACTCGCCAGTTCGTCGCCGGCAACCCGGCCAACAACGTACTGCTGACCGGCTCGCGCGGCTCCGGCAAGTCGTCGCTGGTTAAGGCCATGCTCAACGAGTTTTCCGCCAAGGGACTGCGCCTGATCGAGGTGGACAAGGACGATCTGGTCGAGCTGGCCGACATCATCGACCTGTTGGAAGGACGCCCGGAAAAGTTCATCATCTTCTGCGACGACCTCTCCTTCGAAGCCGGCGAGACGGCCTACAAGGCACTGAAATCGGTGCTCGACGGCTCGGTCGCGGCACCGCCCGACAACGTACTGATCTACGCCACGTCGAACCGCCGCCATCTGATGCCGGAGTATTTTTCGGAAAACCTCGAAACGCACACCGTCAATGGTGAAATCCGTCCCGGCGACACGACGGAAGAAAAGGTCTCGCTGTCCGACCGCTTCGGCCTGTGGATTTCCTTCTACCCGTTCAGCCAGGAAGACTACCTCGCCGTCTTCCAGCACTGGGCGCGCGAACTCGGCGTACCTGAAAACGTCATCGCCGACAGCGAGCGCGAGGCGCTGAACTGGTCGCTCGGTCGAGGCTCACGCTCCGGGCGCGTCGCCTGGCAATTTGCCAAGGATCTGGCCGGCCGCCAGAAACCCGCCAGGAAGAAAGCCAAATGACCAAGATCGTCGAAGTCGCCGCCGCCGTCATGCTGCGCGCCGATAGCCGCGAATTCCTGCTCGCCCAGCGCCCGGAAGGCAAGGTCTATGCTGGTTACTGGGAATTCCCCGGTGGCAAGGTCGAGCCGGGCGAGACGGTCCGCCAGGCACTGATCCGCGAACTGCAGGAGGAGCTGGGCATCACGGTCACCGCCTGCTCCCCGTGGCTGACCCGCCAATTCACCTATCCGCACGCCACCGTCCGCCTGAACTTCTGGCGGGTCACGGCCTGGGATGGCGAGATCGGCATCACCGCACCGCTCGAACACTCGGCGGTCGAATGGCAAAAAACGGGAGCAGCCGCCAGCGTCGCCCCCATCCTGCCGGCCAACGATCCCATCCTGAAAGCGCTATCGCTACCGACAACGATGGCCATCACGATGGCAGAAAACGAAGGCACCGAACGCCAACTGGAACGCCTCGAAGAAGCCCTGAATGCCGGCCTGCGCCTGATCCAGATTCGCGACAAGACCTTGCCGCCGGCCCATCGCCTGTGGTTTGCCGAAGCCGTACGGCAACTGGCCCGCAGCCATGGCGCGCTTCTTGTCATCAACGACGACGAGCAACTGGCCAGACGCATCGGCGCCGATGGCCTGCACCTATCGGCGGCACGGCTGGCTGCCTGCCAGCAACGCCCGGATTTCACCTGGGTGGGCGCCTCCTGCCACAGCGCGGCAGAAATCAGCCGGGCCGGCGAACTTGGCCTCGATTACGCCTTGTTGGGTCCGGTCTTGCCGACGCCGACCCATCCTGAATCAAGCGGACTCGGCTGGGCTGAATTCGAAAGCTTGTTGGCTGGCAATACGCTGCCGGTGTTTGCGCTGGGCGGCATGAAAACGGAAATGATGGCCGAGGCTCAAGCCCACGGCGCCCACGGCCTGGCGCTTATGCGCGGCTGGTAGGATCGGGCTCCATGCCCGGTTCGTTGCTGTCTTCCTGCACCGGAATCCGGTAGGAATCGCTGGCCCAGCAACCGAGATCGATCTGTTTGCAACGTTCCGAGCAGAAGGGGCGCCACGGATTCTCTGGCGCCCACAGGGCGTCTTCACCGCATTGCGGACAACGGACCTTGCGCACGGTCATTACAGATTACAAAACGTGAGATCGAAATCGACATCGCGCTCGCAACCCCGGGCCTTGATTTCGCCGGCCGGCGGCTTGGTGAAGCGGATATTCAGGAAATACTTGTTGGCGCTGACTTCGGGAATCGCCGGCTCGTCGACATTCACCGTGACGCGCACCATCTGGGCGGCGGAGCCACCAAGATTGAGCTGGAACTGGCCATTGGTTGCCGTGTAGTTCTTCGGCCGACCGCTGGAGCGCAGCAGGCGCAGCACGATGGCTGCTGCATCGCGCAAGGGCAGCATGGGCTTGATCCAGCCATCCAGCGCTTCGCGCCGGACTTCGGGGGCACGATGCAGCCACCAGTGATAGGATGGCAGATCGAATTCGCAGACGCCGCCAGGAATTGCGGCGCGGCTCTTGATGCTCATCAGCCAATCGTTTTCGCGCAGGTATTGGCCGATCTTGCCAGCCATGCCGAGCAAGGCAGCTGACGACTGTTCGATTTCGTACAGTGCGCCGGAGAGGGCTTCTTCGGAAATTTCCGGGTTGTTGCGGAAGGCTAGCAGGGTCTGGCGCTGACGCTCCAGTTCCTGAATCAGGTCCATCTTCAGGTCGGCGCGCCCGGCCACCTCAAGGATCTCGAACATCGAGACCAGTGCTGCGTGGTGCTCGAGGGCACCGTCTTCCTGGGCGAAGTACGCAGTTTTTTCGAACAAATCCTCAAGACGCAGCAGGGTGCGGATGCGCTCATTGAACGGATATTCGTAAGTAATCACGCGACTAGTGGCCTGGAGAACGGAAAATTTTGTTAATTCTGAGCCATTTGCAGTCAAATCTCAACAGGAAGCTTTAACTTTTTCAGCCGAAAGCATTAGATACTTCCGATGCAAGACAGCGACCTGGACATGAAGTTTTGCCTGATCGGCATCATTGACAACGACATCGTTCGCCACGGCCAGTCGTTGCTGCCGAGTTGCCTGGACAGCCATGATCGCTTTCACCTCATCGACCAGCATGCCGTTACGAGCCATGACCCGCTCTATTTGCAGGCTTTCCGGGCAATCGACCACGACAATTCGGTCGCAGCGTTCGCGGTAGGTGCCGGATTCAACCAGCAAGGGCACCGCCAGAATCACATAAGGCGAACCGGCGGCGCGACAACGCTCGGCCGACAATTGGCGAATCAGCGGATGCAGGATGCCTTCCAGCCGGACTCTGGCCGATGGATCGGCGAAAACCAGTTGGCGCATGGCTGCGCGATCCATCGCCCCGTCCACCGCGGCAACAGCCGCCCCGAATTCGGCGACCAGGGCCGGCATCGCCGCCCCGCCAACGCCGGTCAACTCGTGTGCGATGGCATCCGTATCGACTAGCGTCGCCCCTTGCTCGACAAACAAATCGGCGACCGTGCTTTTGCCGCTGCCGATACCGCCCGTCAGGCCGACGACGAAGTCACTCATTTGCAGAGCAGGGCGTCAGCCTTGGGCAAAACCTTGCCGGCAGCGGCGATCAGGGCGCTCTTGTCGGTCGCCGGGCCTGTAGCCAGCAGTTTCACCGTGCTGTCCTTGCCCGGGCGCGGCGCCACACGGGCTGAACGAACCCCCTTGGCCTTCAGTTCGGCCAGACGATCCTGAGCCCCCTTTTCGGAGGAAAAGACGCCGAGCGAAATGGCATGGCGATTGACGCCTTCCTGAACCACGAAGAAGTCGGTAATTTCCAGTTCGCGCAATTCGCTGCCCTTCTTCTCTGCTTCGGCCTTGCTGGCCTGCGGCTGGATATACACCCACCAGCCATTTCCTTCTGCCGCGATCGTCCGCCGGGTGACCTTGAAATCCTTGAATTTGGTAGCCACCACGCCGGCCAGACGATCGGCGTCGGCAACGGCCAGATGGTCCCACGCCAGGCAAACCGACGGCACCTCGACGACCTTGGCCACCTCCTCCTTGCTTGCCTCTTCCTTGGCCGCCTCGGGCAGCACAGGGACGGCCGGCACCGGCGCGGGGGCTTCCTCCTTGACCGGCTCGCTTGCCTTGACAGGCGCCGCCGGCGCCTCGCCGCGGGAAACGATGCGCATGCGCTCCGGGCTCACCTGATGCTCGATCCGCCCGGCATCGGGATTGTCGAGCCGGCCGAAATAGCCGGCGCCAAAGGCGTAGAACAGCAGGTTGCCGAGCACCAGCAGGAAGACGAGCGCTTTCACCGGATCAACCCACCTTCGGCAAATGTTTCAGCGACTCGGTAATCGCTTCGGCCGGGTAGTCGTAATCTTCCAATTGGCCGGAGAAATACTTGTCGTACGAAGCCATGTCGAAGTGGCCGTGGCCGGTCAGGCTGAACAGGATGGTCTTCGCCTCGCCGGTGACCTTGCATTTGAGCGCCTCGTCGATGGCGGCGCGGATGGCGTGACAGGATTCCGGCGCCGGGATGATGCCTTCGGCCCGGGCGAACTGCACGCCGGCCTCGAAAGTGGCGACCTGCGGCACGGCCAGCGCCTCGATGCGGCCTTCGTGCAGCAGCTGCGAAACAAGCGGCGAATCGCCGTGGTAACGCAGGCCGCCGGCGTGGATGCCGGGCGGCATGAAGTCGTGGCCCAGCGTGTACATCTTCATGATCGGCGTGTAGCCGGACACATCGCCGTAGTCGTAGGCGTAGTGGCCCTTGGTCAGCGTCGGGCAGGAGGTCGGCTCGACCGCGATGCAGCGCAGGTTGGCAGCGCGCTTGTCGCCGGCGGCCTTGTCGGCGAGGAAGGGGAAGGCAATGCCGCCAAAGCTGGAACCGCCGCCGCAAGGACCGAAGATCACGTCGGGATAGAGGCCGATCTTGTCGAACTGCTTCTTGGCTTCGAGGCCGATGACCGTCTGGTGCAGCAGCACATGGTTGAGCACGGAACCGAGGGTGTAGCAGGTGCCGGCTTCGGCCGCGGCTTCCTCGACGGCTTCGGAAATGGCCAGGCCGAGCGAGCCCTGGTTGTCCGGGTCGGCGGCCAGCGCGGCGCGACCGGCATTGGTCAGGTTGCTCGGGCTGGCGAAGACGTCGGCGCCCCAGGTCTGCATCATCGAGCGGCGGAAAGGCTTCTGCTCGTAGCTGACCTTGACCATGAAGACGCGCACCGGCAGGCCGAACATCTGGCCGGCGAAGGCAATCGACGAGCCCCACTGGCCGGCACCGGTTTCGGTGGTCAGCCGCTTGGTACCGGCGATCTTGTTGAAATAGGCTTGCGGCACGGCGGAGTTCGGCTTGTGCGAACCGGCCGGCGAGGCGCCTTCGTACTTGTAGAAAATCTTGGCCGGCGTGCCGAGCGCCTGTTCGAGACGCAGGGCGCGGCAGAGCGGGACCGGGCGCCACAGGGCGTAGATCTGGCGGACTTCTTCGGGAATGGCGATCCAGCGTTCTGCCGACATTTCCTGTTCGAGGATCGGCCCGGGGAAGATCGCCCCCATCGCTTCCGGCGGCACCGGGTTGCCATCGGGACCAAGCGGCGGAGCCGGCGGATTGACCATGTCGGCGACGACGTTGTACCAGTGGGTGGGGATTTCTTCTTGTTCAAGGTTGATGCGTAGCGGCGTCACTTTTCTCTCCCTGCAAGCGGCGACTGAAAGGCGGTAAGTTACTCCAAAAGCATCTGCCAACCAAGGGAGGCTGTGGATTTTGGGCTTTTTTCCGGGGGACTGCCGAAAGTGCCGGCACGAGCGGTTAAAGTACGTGCTGCCATCCGTTTCGACCTGCCTATCGTGTCTGACCCAACGCTTTTTCCTTTGTTTTGTCACCCGACGACCCCATGTCCGGCCGTCGACTGTGTCGTTGTTTCGGTGGCGCCGACAAATGATGGCGGGCTGCACCTGCGCTATCGGGTCAGCGGCCAGCCAGGCGCGCTTTGCCTGCCCGAACCGCAAGCTGCCGGCCCGGCCGATGGCTTGTGGCAACACACCTGTTGCGAACTATTTGTCGCCACCGGCCATGGCAATGCCTACCGGGAATTCAACTTTTCTCCATCCGGCCAATGGGCGGTTTACGCCTTCAGCGACTATCGTCAACCCGACACCGCTTTTGCCCCACAAACAGCCCCACAAACAGCCCCACAAATCAGCCTCAGGCAGCAGGCCGACGGCTTTGAACTGGCGGCCACGCTGGCGGCCAGCCTGCTGCCAGATCAGGCCATCCTCCAGCTAGGAGTGACGGCTGTCATCGAAGCCGCCAACGGCAGCAAGAGCTACTGGGCGCTGACGCATTGCGCCGCCCAGCCCGACTTTCACCCCCGCCAGAGCTTCACGCTGGCTTTCGACCGCAACGCATCATGACCCAGACCATCCAGTTCGCGCCCTTGTTCGGTATCGACCGCCTGATCACCGACCCCGCCCTGCGCCGCCCGCTGGCCGGCCAGCGCATCGCCCTGCTCGCCCACCCGGCCTCGGTCACCGCCGACCTCACGCACTCGCTCGACGCCCTGGCCGCCCTGCCCAACATCAAGCTGAGTGCCGCCTTCGGCCCGCAGCACGGCCTGCGCGGCGACAAGCAGGACAACATGGTCGAGTCGCCCAATTTCCTCGACCCGCAACTCGGCATCCCGGTCTTCAGTCTGTACGGCGAAGTCCGCCGGCCGACCGACGCAATGATGGACACTTTCGACGTGCTGCTCGTCGATCTGCAGGACCTCGGCTGCCGCATCTACACCTTCATCACGACGCTGCGCTATGTGCTCGAAGCCGCCGCCAAACATGGCAAGAGCGTCTGGGTGCTCGACCGCCCCAACCCGGCCGGCCGCCCCGTCGAAGGCCTGACCCTGCGCGAGGGTTGGGAGAGCTTCGTCGGCGCCGGCGCCATGCCCATGCGTCACGGCCTGACCATGGGCGAACTCGGCCATTGGTTCATTGCCACGCTGAAACTGGATGTCGACTACCGGGTGATCACGATGCAAGGCTGGCAGCCCGACGCCGCCCCCGGCTACGGCTGGCCGCTCGGTGAACGGACCTGGATCAACCCCAGCCCGAACGCACCTAACCTCTGGATGGCCCGCGCCTATGCCGGCACCGTGATGCTTGAAGGCGCCACACTGAGCGAAGGCCGCGGCACGACGAGACCGCTGGAAATTTTCGGTGCGCCGGACATCGATGCCCGCGCCGTGATCGCCGAGATGCAGGCTTTTGCCCCGCATTGGCTCAAGGGCTGCAAACTGCGCGAAATCTGGTTCGAACCGACCTTTCACAAGCACGCCGGCAAGCTCAACCATGGCGTGCAGATCCATTGCGAGGGGCCGTACTACGACCACGCCGCCTTCCAGCCCTGGCGCATCCAGGCGCTGGGCTTCAAGGCCATTCGCCGGCTTTACCCCGACTATCCGCTATGGCGCGACTTTGCCTACGAGTACGAACATGACCGGCTGGCCATCGACCTGATCAACGGCTCACCCTTGCTGCGGGAATGGGTTGATGCACCGGAGAGCACCCCGGACGAGCTGGATGCCTGGGCAAAGAGCGACGAACTCGCCTGGAAAGAGGCAAGCGAAACCTTCCTGCTTTATTGAACGATTTCCCGGAAAAAATGCCCGGCGAAAATCGCTATCTATCGTCAATACCTGTTGCTAATATCCATCCTGGTTCAGACGATAAACCCGAGCGAGGTTCGCGTGCTTCAACGCCGGCGCATCATGGTTGATTGTTGGCTCAGCCGAGCCATGGCCCTGTTCTGCCTGCTTTTTGGCCTGTTATCAGCGGCACATGGCGGCGAACCAGAAAGCGTGGCGAGCGAAGCCAGAAAGCCGGCGAAATTCGCGGTTCTGGCTTTCCGGCCCAAGCCGGAAACGGAAGCGCGCTGGCAACCGCTGATCGACTACCTCAACAGCACCCAGCCGAGCCAGCCGATCACGCTGGTCGTGCTCAACTACCCGGAACTGGAAGCCGCCGTCAAAAACAAACAGGTCGATTTCGTCCTGACCCAGCCGGCGCATTACATCCTGCTGGCCCAGCGGGAACATCTGCTCTCCCCGCTGGCCACGCTGCTTGAAAAAGAGGGTGGCCAGGCACTGGCCAGTTTTGGCGGCGTCATCGTGACGCGCAGCGACCGCAGCGATATCCAGCGCCTCTCCGATCTGCGCGGCAAACGCATCGCCACCAGTAGCACGACATCGCTCGGCAGCTATCAGATGCAAGCCTTCGAACTGCAGCAGGTCGGCATCCAGCTACCCGGCGACGCCCGGATCATCGAGACCGGCCAGCCGCAGGACAAGGCCATTCAGGAACTGCTGGCCGGACGGGCCGACGCGGCTTTCATTCGCACCGGCGTCCTCGAAGCCATGCAAAAGGAAACCAAGCTGGATACCCGCCAGCTGCGAGTCATCAATGCGCAGCCCCCGGGCGATTTCCCGCTGATCCGCTCAACCCGGCTCTACCCGGAATGGCCGGTCGCTGCAATGCCCTGGACAGAGGGCAACCTGGCCCGGCAGATTGCCGCAGCCATCCTTTCCCTGCCGCCGGACGGGGATGCCGCCCGGGCTGCGAATATTCATGGCTTCACCATTCCCGGCGACTACCGCCCGATTGACGAACTGATGCGCCAGCTCCGCCAGCCGCCGTTCGACGCGCCACCCAAGTTCACGATCAATGATGTTTTTGCGCAATTTGGCGCCATCATTGCGATCCTCTCCATTCTCGGCATCGGCATCATGCTGATCATCGTCCTGGCCCTGATCCGCTCGATCCGCCGCCTCAAGGACGAGCGCTCGCGAACCAAGGCGACGATGGCGCAACTCTCGGCGGCGGAAGCCCGTTTCCGGGCCATTTTCGACAATGTCGAAACCCTGGCCATTCAGGGCTATCTGGCGGATGGCTCCGTCGCCTACTGGAACAACGCCTCGCAAACCACCTATGGCTACACCGCGCAGGAAGCCCTCGGCAAATCGCTGCTCGACCTGATCATTCCCCCCGCCATGCGCGACGGCGTCCAGGGGGCCGTGCAATGGATGTTTGCCCACAAAACGGGCATTCCGCCGGGGCGCCTCAAGTTGCAGCGCAAGGACGGCAGCCCGGTCGAGGTCTATTCGAGCCATACCGTCATCGACACGGCGGATCAGGGGCCGATGATGTTCTGTCTCGACATCAACCTGACCGAGCTGGTCCATACCGAGCAGGCGCTGATCGAGAGCGAATCCCGGCAGCGGATGATCCTCCAGACTTTGGGCGAAGGTGTTTACGGCACTGACCTCAATGGCGTTTGCACCTTCATCAATCCCGCCGCCCTGGGCTTTCTTGGCCTCAGGGAAGACGAGGTGCTGGGCAAGAATACCCATACCCTGTTCCACCACCATCACGCCGATGGCAGGCCGATCCCCATCGAAGACTGCCCGCTGATCCTGACTGCGAAGGATGGCCAAAGCCGCCGCCTGGAGGATGTCTTCTGGCGAAAAAATGGCCAGAGTTTCCCGGTTCGCCTGACCATCACGGCCAAACTGCGCGAGGGGGCGATCACCGGCGTCGTCGTCTCGTTCGCCGATATCAGCGAAAACCGCCGCGTCGCGCAGGAACTGGAACAACATCGCAACCATCTTGAGACCCAGGTCAGGCAACGCACCCAGCAACTGGAAATCGCCCGCCAGGCGGCCGAAGCGGCCAATCGCTCGAAGAGTGCCTTCCTGGCCAACATGAGCCACGAAATACGGACGCCGCTCAATGCCGTGCTCGGCATGGTGCACCTGCTGCGTCGCGACGCGCCGACGCTGGAACAGATCGACCGTCTGGACAAGATCGACTCGGCCTCGCAGCATCTGCTGGCAGTTATCAACGATATTCTGGATATTTCGAAAATCGAGGCGGGAAAACTGGTGCTCGACGAAACCACCGTCGACATCGCCAGCATCCTCAAACGCGTTGTCTCCGTGCTGGGTGACCGCGCCCGCCAGAAGGGACTCGAATTGCGCGTCGTCGCAGACGATTTCCCCCACACCTTTATCGGCGACCCGACACGCATCACCCAGTGCCTGATCAATTACGCCGGCAACGCCATCAAGTTCACCGAGCATGGCAGCGTCACCATCAAGGCCCGGCGGATATCCGACGACAGTAGCGGCGTATTGATCCGCTTCGAAGTCGAGGATACGGGCATTGGCATCTCCGACGATGCCATCGATCGCCTGTTCGGCATTTTCGAGCAGGCCGACAGTTCGACCAGCCGGAAATTCGGCGGCACCGGTCTGGGCCTGGCCATCACCCGCCGCCTGGCCGAGCTGATGGGCGGCAAGGTCGGCGTCAGCAGCCGCGTCGGGGCCGGCAGCCGCTTCTGGTTTACCGCGCTGCTGAAACCCGGCGACGACGCCATCGATGCCATGACCTCAACCTTTGCTGGCCTTTCACCAAAAGGCGTCCAGAAAAGCCTGCACGGACGACATCTGCTGGTCGTCGAGGACGAGGCGATCAACCGCGAAATCGCGCTGGAGCTGCTCAGCGAATTCGGGATCACCGCCGACACCGCCGAAAATGGCCGCCAGGCGCTCGAATTGATCAAGATCCAGCATTACGATCTGGTCCTGATGGACATGCAGATGCCGGAAATGGATGGCCTGGAAGCCACCCGGCGGATTCGTGCCCTGCCCGAGCAAAACGCCGTCCCGATCATCGCCATGACCGCCAACGCCTTCGCTGAAGACCGCGAGCGCTGCCTCGCCGCCGGCATGAACGACTTCCTGTCCAAGCCGGTTGAACCCGACGACCTCAAGATGCTGCTGCTGCGCTACCTCGCCCATTGAAGCGCTGAGCCACTCGCTCGGCCGCCAGCACGCCGCGGTATTGCGCCTCTTCAAACAAGGAAAATCCGGACAAATCGGCATGGGCCAA